>NZ_QJOT01000006.1:0-357533 GCF_013393165.1 Paenibacillus sp. 79R4
AGTCCCAGTTCCCGTGAATCCCTGTCCTTGGCGAAAAACGGAGTCCCAGTTCCCATGAATCCCTGTCCTTGGTGAAAAACGGAGTCCTCAGTTCCCGTGAATCCCTGTCCTTGGTGAAAAACGGAGTCCTCAGTCCCCATGAATCTCCGTCATTGGCGAAAAAAACGGAGTCCCAGTCCCCGTGCAGCCCACGTCATTGGCGCGAAAACGGCGCCCCAATTCCCTGTGTATTCCCCCGCCTTTGTGGCGCAAAAAACGGTATCTTAAGTCCCGTGAATCCCCCACTTTTGACGCAAAAAAGGGGCTGTCCCCAAGTCGGATAATCGACTTGGGAGACAACCCCATACGACCGTGTGAATGCACATGGCTCAAGAGCATTATTTAGAACGCCCAAGCGCCTTGCTTGAAGATTGGTTCTTCCTGGCCGTCTTCGGTTACTCCGAAGATGTCCATCTCGCCGGAGCCGACCATGAAGTCTTCATGGGCGAAGCTGGAGTTCAATCCGGCTTCAAATAGCTCATCCTTGCTCATTGCTTTGCCGCCTTCCAGGTTGAAGGCATAAGCGTTGCCGATCGCCAGATGGTTCGAGGCGTTCTCGTCGAACAGCGTGTTGTAGAACAGGATACCCGATTGGGAGATCGGTGAACCATGAGGAACCAGCGCCACTTCACCAAGATAGTGGGAGCCTTCGTCCAGTTCAATCAGATGCTTCAGAACGGATTCGCCAACTTGGGCAGAGCTGTCGATGATACGGCCGTTCTCAAAGGTTAATTTGAAGCCGTCAATAATGTTGCCATTGTAGCTTAGCGGTTTCGTACTTGATACGGTGCCGTTAACACCATCTCTTTGCGGAGCGGTGAATACTTCCTCTGTAGGCATGTTAGCCAGGAACGTATTGCCCTGGGCGTTGATGCTCTCGGCAGCAACCCACAGATGTCCTTTTGGCAGCTCGATCGTCAGGTCGGTTCCTGGTGCGATATAATGCAATTTCTTGTATTTCTTGTTGTTCAAATAATCAGCTTTCTCTGACAATGTCTTGATATGCTCGCGCCATGCAGCGACAGGGTCTGGCTGATCGAGGCGAACCGTGCGGAAAATGGCTTCCCATAGCGCTTCAACCTGCTTGTCCTCCGGCAAGTTCGGGAAGACCTTAGCGGCCCAGGATGGGGAAGGAACAGCAACGATGGACCAACTGAACTTGTCCGCCATCTGTAATGCGCGGTACTTGCTCATGGCAGCTCCGTAGGTCTTCTGATGGTTTGTAATCCGTGTTGTTGATACACCGTTAAGAAGGTCCGGATCAGAGGAGATGACGTGAAGTACAGCAGCGCCGTTCTCAACGAGTTCAAGCATTTCACCAGCGTACCATTTAGGCTCATCGAGGAACGATTCTTCAGCGGCCATGTCGTAACGAAGGCGAGTGATCGTATCATCGCTCCAGTTCACTTTGACTGTTCTGGCTCCTGCTTCATAGGCCTGTTTCACGATAATACGCACAAGTTCTGCAGAATCAATAGTAGCATTGACGATCAGGGCCTGGCCCTTTTGCACATTTACACCGATTTTGACAGCTAGTTCGGCATACTTCTGCAGTTTCTCTTGAAAATTCTCAATAGCCATAGTTACTCCTCCAATTAAAAAGGGTTATTCTATTATCATACTACGAATTACCGTTACTATCCAACAAGAACGAGGATTTATTTAACCGATGGTAATTTTTCCTTCCGGATAGCGCAACAGGTCCTTCTTGGGCTTTGGCCTTATCGCGTAGGCTAGTGTCAAAGGTCCAATCCGTCCGATGAACATCACAAAGCAAAGTATAATTTTGCTAATCATGGTTAGCTTTGGCGTCAAATCGAGACTAAGCCCCGTTGTTGCGAAGGCGGAGGTCGTCTCGAACAGAAGGGGAAGAAGCTCTCGATCCTCCAATGCCGACAATACCATCGATACGGAGATGACCAGAGACAGGGCCATCAACGTCTGCGTAATAGCACGCAGAATCGACTCCTGGGGCAGTCGCTTTTTAAAGAAGACGATATCCTGCCTGCCGCGGATCATGGAATACACTGCCCCGAGCAGAATCGCAAAGACGGTGACTTTGATTCCTCCACCAGTCGAACCGGGAGCCGCACCGATAAACATAAGCAGCACGATGAAAAATTGGGTGGAATGGCTCATGCTGCTGACATCTACCGTACTGACCCCTCCGGATCTGGAACTGATGGAATGGAAGAAAGCCGCCGATATTTGCTGACCTAGCGGCAATTCTCCAAGGGTAGCGGGATTGAATATTTCGATGGCGAAAATAACGAGCGCACCGACCAGGATCAGACAACCCGACATTGTTAATACAATCTTCGAATGCAGAGATAATTTTTTGGATTTAGGGTACTGCAGCAGATCATGAATGACGATAAACCCTATACCGCCGAGGAAAATAAGCATCATAACAACGATATTTATGTATAGATCATTGCGAAAATGACCAAATCCGCTAGAACTGTAGTAGGATCCGAACAGATCAAAGCCGCCGTTGTTGAATACCGATATACTATGGAAAATACCGAAATACATGGCCTTGCCAAGCGGCATCTCCATAGCCCAGCGGGCAGCCAGCAGCAGAGCCCCGGTGCCTTCAATCGTAATCGTATAGTAGATGACGCGGCGTATCAGTGCGAGCAGGCCGTCCATGGAATTGTAATTGATCGCTTCCTGCAGTACGAGACGATCCTTGAGTGTAATCCGTCGGTTCAGAGCAAGAGCAATCAACGTTCCGAAGGTCATGAAGCCCAGACCGCCCAGTTGAGTAAGTAAGAGGATAACGATCTGACCAAACAATGTAAAATGGACGCCAGTATCTACAACAGCCAGTCCGGTTACACAAGTAGCCGAGGTAGCTGTGAAGAAGGCGTCTACCAAATTCAACTTATGCCCGTTCACGGAGGAAATGGGCAGAGATAGCAGAAATGCGCCAATGATAATAATAATGCTGAAGCCGTAGGATAAGATTTCGGCCGGTGTCAGAGAGCGCGGTGCTTTTTTTCGCTGTGACAATCAATCTTCACCTCATCATTGTGGTTATTGCTATTGATCAAAAAAATGTTACGATATTGCAGTAAGGAGGTGCTTCTGCCTCGAATAATGATTATAATTGAAAACTATGGGAATATCGAATCCATGAAATAAAGGAGCAAACCATAATGAATTTTAATGTACTACAATCCGAGATGTATAAAAATGAAGATGGGACTTATGTAGGCAAGACGATTTTTCAGATTGACTCACATAAGGCGAATTATGAGATTACATTTTTCAGCAAGAACAGTCGGGACTGGGATTACAGCCTTCATTTTGCCAAGGAATCAGGGGACGAAGAAGAGCTTCTGGCGGTAGATGAACGGATCGAGCAGGACGACGAATGGTTCGATGGTCTGCTGGACGCAGCCTGGAATACATATTCAGTAGAAGAATAGGGTAATTCTGCGAAAGGACTGAGGTGACAGCCCTTGATGGATAAACCGTACTACCGAAGAAGTCTTGGTATTATTATGGCGTTAACGATCATCTATTTATTATCCAAGGTCAGCTTTATCTTTAATCCAATTGTTACCTTGGTTCAAATACTGATCGTTCCGCTGACAATTTCTGCTTTCCTGTATTACCTGCTGCGTCCGATCGTGATCTATTTGGAAGAGAAGCGGATGAATCGGGTTCTGTCGATTCTGCTGATCTACCTCATGTTTGCGGGCGTAATTACGGTCTTTCTGGTCGTTGTCTGGCCACCGCTGGAGCATCAGATTACCGAGTTCATTAATAATGTGCCGAAACTGATTAACGGACTACAAGCACAGATGAATGAAATCCGGGAAAATCGTTATTTCTCCATGTTCAATGAATCGGATCTGTCGATTACGAATAAGCTGATGGAGTATGCCAACTCAGCGATTCAAGCAGCCAGCGGCTACATATCGCATGTTTTTAGCTTCTTGAATGACTTTGTTATCGTAGTCGGTACGGTACCGATTATGTTGTACTACATGCTAAAGGAAGATCGTCGGGTCAGACCGATGCTGGTCAGTGCGCTTCCGAGCAAATACCATGAAGATGGGGATCAGGTTCTGCAGGAAATTGATGGCATGCTGCGAGGTTTTATTGCAGGACGGATGATCGATGCTGTTGTTCTTACCGTGATGAGCCTGGTTGGCTTCTGGATTATAGGCCTGCCTTATCCGCTAATGCTCTCGTTAGTTATGGGCCTGTTCAGCTTTATCCCTTATTTTGGAACATTATTGGGAGCCATACCTAGCGTTATTGTTGCCTTTACTATTTCTCCGGCTATGGTGATATGGGTCATTGTAGTCGTAGTAGTATCGCATCAGATCGAGGCAAATTTGATCTCGCCCTATATCTATGGCAGGACCATTAATATCCATCCATTAACAACGATTATTCTGTTGTTGATTGCCGGTGATTTTGCCGGAATTCTGGGGATGCTGCTGGCCATACCGGTATATATGATGATGAAAATAATTGCTATTCGTGCCTTTAAAGTATACAACATCCATAAATCATAATTGGTGTGAGCTTTTTATCATGTAACCGTGATCAATATCATATCTCCATCCCGGCATCATAAGAGATGATTAATTTACTAAATAGTAGGTGTTCAAAAGCGCATGATTTTGAACAAACGCTTAATCGAATTAACTCTCGGGGGGATGGTATTTATGGCGGTTACCGCCAAAGCAGGGAAGTATTTCTACGCCTGGAGCAAAATACTCCCTGACGGCTCCTTCTGCCTGTCGGATCAAGCCCTGCAGGAATACTATATTACTACTGAATCCAACGTCATTCTAATGTCTGGCCGGAATACGCTGAAAGGCTTCAGCGTTCTCTGTAAGGAGAGGATTTCTAACTCTCCGCTCGCCGCAATTTTTAATAATGTGCCACAGGTACAAAATTTTACGGTTCCTGCGGGTGAGGCTGTTACGTTTAAGCATCGGCTTTTCTGCTGGGCGTATCTGGACAAGGATCGGTATATACACCTGCCGGAGGAAACATGGAAGCAATTCGGCGTTACTCCAGGAGATCGGTTATTAAGCATGCGGGCCAACCATCTCGGATTTGATAATTTATCCGAGGGACCGTACATTGATTTAGCCAAGCAACTCCGCGATATGATTATCTACGAATAATCGTCAGTTCAGCAATGGAAGCTAAGCGCATAGATCGGATTAAAGAGTACTTTCGCCTATTGTAAGGGGCCATGTGCTCTTTTTTTCTGCGGACAAGCGGGTTAATGTAGAATGCTGCTGCACAATGTATAATAGAAAGGATGGAGACTAACGGGATGGAGGGACATCCCGATTAGAGAGGGAGTCGTTGTATAACATGTTTGACCCGACGATATTTGAAAATTTGAAGGTTGTGATGGAGGGGGCCGTATATGATCTAGACCTGAGCGGACAGGTTCTGGTCATCGGCCGCCATGATCGTATAGAATTGTCTACGATGTCACGCTATTACTCCCTGCGATTTTGTCTGCCGGAGAAGGAGCATATTCATGCAGAGCTTCGCCTGTGGGCCGATACAGCGGATTTAGCCAGCGAAATTCTGGAGCTGGACGGCCATAAACCGGGCTGCTCGATCCAGCCTGTATTTTCTATCCCGATTCATGATCCTGAAGAAGAATGCAAGCAAATCATCCGATTGATCGAGGAGATCTGGGGCGCTCGCTACCAGCCGAGACTGGAGATCAGAACGGCTTACGGGGATAAGCAAGCTCCACATCTGTTGAAGGTGTCGCTGCAATTCCACCGCAAATTCGGCGAGGAGATTGCGGACGACTTTGCTTCCTTGCTGGAGCATATGATGATCTTGCTGGATCGACTATAATAGGCGAATATCTATAAGGATGATTGCTGCGTTTTACAACAAACTATTGACATTTTCATGTTAGTGTAACTATCATTGTTACAATGGATGACGAAAGGGGGAGATACTCTATGACGATCAGTTCAAGATTTGCTGTGGCTATTCATATATTGTCACTGCTCGAGCTGAACAAAGATGGCGTCTCTACTTCAGAATATATTTCCGGTAGTGTTAACACCAATCCAGTCGTTATTCGCCGTATTATGAGCATGCTTAGCAAGGCCGGTCTTGCCAATGTTCGCCCGGGCGTTGCCGGAGCTAAATTGGCCCGCGATATCTCGAAGATCACCCTGCTTGATGTATACCGGGCCGTGCATGTTGTGGAAGAGGATGGCCTGTTCTCTGTGCATGAGAAGCCGAATCCCGACTGTCCGGTGGGTAGGAATATCCAGTCGTCGATTGAGCCGATTTTCTCGGCAGCGCAGAAGGCGATGGAGGATGCCTTGGCGAAGGTGACGCTCCAGGATATTGTTGAGGATATCGGTGGCAAGGAAATTAATGTCTGTGAATCATAAATGAAGGAACCACAATATCCGATTATAATAAATACTCAGCCTCCTGCGATAGTAGGGGGATTGGAATAATCAAATTATCACCGGCATGGCTCTGGCTATGCCGGTGATTTTCATATGTTTGAAATGCAAGGTACTCTTAGGCGGCGGGATGCTTCAAATACTTCGAGGCATTCAGAGGGCCGAGAGCAGTTGCTTACGGTAATTTTGGGGCGTTAAGCCTGTCTCTCTACGAAATACATATGAAAAATAGCTGGCGGTTTGAAAGCCGCATGTTAACGCTATCTCACAAATCGTTCGGTTTGTTTCACATAACAGATCATAACTTTTGGCGATCCGATAATTCATTAAATAGGTATTCGGGGTTTGGCCGATGTATTTATTGAACAATTCACAGCATCTGCTTCTGCACACAGCCCCGGAGGCTGCGATATCATCAAGCGTAATCTTCCTGTCATAATGCTGGTGAATGAATCCGGTCATTTTCCAGACTAAAGTCTGTGCTTGATCATTCGCACCATACGTGGCAGCTTGCTGAATATGCTCTCCCACATTGGCACAAAGGAGTACGGCTTGCGCAAGCAAGCGCAATGGATTGCAGGTATCGCTAAACATCTCATCATAAATCTGGCGAAGTAGGACCAAAGCTTCCTGCTGCCAATCGATTCGGGGAGTCATCAGAATGAAGTTCTCGGTTTCCAATCCGAACTTCTCGTCCAGATATACTTTGACAGGCTGCGAATTTTCAGAAAGCAACACAGGATGAATCACAACGGCAATGAAAGTGCAATCTGCTCTATCTGCGGAAAATCCGTAGTGCATGCGTTTGCTGTTCACGAAAATACCCTGATGAGCCTCTAAATGAACTATTCTTCCATTCACAAAAAAATCCATTGCTCCGTCCAGTACATAAATAAACTCTAAATCCGGGTGCCAGTGACATGCGGCGGCGTATCCGTATCGAAGCAATTGATCTTTATGAACATATAGAGGGAAATCGGGCCGATTATAATGCAGCCGCTCCGATAAATCCGAGAACACTTCCAAGGGTGAAGACATCGTTGCACCTCTTTTATATAAATACGATTTTGATATAAATATAGTCGATGTTTGTAGAAGTTCCAAGCATAATAAAATACAATTTTGATATTAGCTAAAAAGGAGGAGCATGTGATGACCCATAGTATGACCCAGAAAGAGAGAAAAGAAAAAGGACGGGTATACCGTTATGATGATCCTGCAATTATGGGAGAACAGCTTAAATTTATGGAGAAGCTTTATGATTACAATAGCACCAGACCTTTAGAGCAAACGAGGAGACAGCAGCTGCTAAAGGAGATGTTTGCAGAAATCGGCGAGGGTTGTCATATAGAACCCCCATTACATGCCAATTGGGGTGGTCATCATGTGCATTTCGGAAGCGGGATATATTGTAATTTTAATTTAACCCTTGTGGACGATGCGCATATTTATGTAGGAGATCATTGCATGATTGCACCGAATGTTGTCATTGCTACGTCAGGCCATCCTATTTTACCGGTATTGAGGGAACAAAATTACGTATATAATCTTCCTGTACATATAGGAAGCAATGTTTGGATTGGTTCAGGCGTTCAAATACTGCCGGGGGTAACCATCGGCGATCATTCAGTAATTGGGGCAGGAAGTGTTGTGATGAATGATATTCCTGCAAATGTGGTTGCATTTGGAGTGCCATGTCGGGTTGTGCGCGAAATTGGGGAGAAAGACGAAAAATACTATTTTAAAAATAGAGAGTTAGATATTAGTCTTTCTGATATATAACATAACATCCATTAATCCAAGAGGGAACCCGGGAGCATTTATATGCGATCGGGTTCCTTTTTTGCAGGCTTGCATAGCTTAAGCTCAAATTAATGATTGACAACAAAAACAGTTGTAACTATAATGATTACAGGTGTTGTAACCGAAATGATTACATTAAACAATTATAGATAGAAGGAGGGATAGAAATGAAGGCAACGATTCATCCTAAAGCAGAGATCGGGATTGTAAGTTTGAAGATTACGAATTTAGAACGTTCGCTGCGTTTCTATCAGGAAGTGATTGGGCTCCAATTGCTGCGCCGAGAGGGTCAACTGGCTGAGCTTACCGCTGATGGCAAGACGGTTCTGCTTATTCTGGAAGAGAGTGAACAATATCATGTGCTGCAAGGCAGAAGTGTATCCGGTCTATATCATTTTGCCATTCTCGTTCCGGATCGGGTGTCTCTGGGCTTGGCCCTGCGCAACCTGATTAAACATCAAATTCCAGTCGGTCAAGGGGATCATCTCGTCAGCGAAGCGCTGTATCTGAATGATCCGGACCGTAACGGTATTGAGATTTATGCCGATCGTCCGCGCGAGACATGGTTAAGAGATGAACAGGGTGAGTATAAGATGACTACGGACCCTGTTGATATTGAAGGATTGCTGGACCTGTCACAGCAGGCGGAGTGGAGTGGGTTGCCGGCAGGAACCAAGATCGGACATGTCCATTTCCATGTTGGCGATCTGAACCGGGCCAGACAGTTCTATACGGAGGTTCTGGGCTTCGATATTGTTGCCCATTATGGACATGATGCACTATTCATTTCGGCCGGTGGGTATCATCACCATATCGGATTAAATATATGGGCGGGTGCCGGGGCGCCTCCGAACCCGGAGGATGCCACGGGGCTGCGCTATTTTACCATAACGCTTCCAGATCAGGAGGCTGCCCAAGATATAGTGAGACGTCTGCATGATGCCGATGTAACCTATCAGCATGGTGCCGGGTTCATTGAACTTACTGATCCATTTGGAATCGGTATTCGTCTCGTTGTTCAGTCAGGGTCTTAAGTATTGCTGGTTAGAACTTACTATATAAATATCATCAATAAATGGAGGTAATAACAATGGCTAAGATCGCAATCGTAGGAGCAACAGGCAAAGCAGGCAGTCGTATTATGAAGGAAGCGCAGGAACGCGGACATGAGGTAACTGCAATCGTGCGTAATGCTTCCAAATTGGACAATAAAAATGTGTCTGTAATCGAGAAAGATGTATTTGAGTTAACTGCAGCAGATGTAAAGGGCTTTGATGTTGTAGTCAATGCGTTTGGGGCGCCGGCCGGCCAGGAGCATCTTCATGTTGATGCCGGCAACGTGCTGATTGAAGCGCTGAAGGGAGCGCCGAACACGAGACTGATCGTAGTTGGCGGAGCAGGCAGCCTGTATGTGGACGAAGCGAAGACAACCCGAGTGATGGATACTCCGGGATTTCCGGATATCTTCCTTCCGACGGCATCAAATCAAGGAAAGAATCTGGAGATTTTACAAGCAACCGATTCGATCGAATGGACTTTCATGAGCCCATCGGCCAACTTTGCAATCGGCAGACGGACTGGGGCTTACCAGACAGGGAAGGATCATCTGCTTGTCAACTCCAAAGGAGACAGTTATGTCAGCTATGAGGATTTTGCAATCGCAGTGGTAGATGAGATCGAGCATCCTGCCCATATCAACGAACGCTTTACCGTTGTGTCGGAAGCTTGATTCATATATAGATAGATGTCATTGAAATGCCCGCAACGGGATAAGTTGCGGGCATTAATTTTTGTTATTTATTCAGATGGAAAGGAACCGTAGTGACAATGATGTTCCTTCTGTAGAGCAAGAAGGCGCGTATCAACAAGCTTGACTGGTTATGAAGAATGTTCTGCCAGCTTTTCTTGGGAATAAATTGCGGAATCACTACAGTTACCCGGTAATTGTCCTCACTGGCCTTATGCTCCACCGTATCGATGAATTTGGATAACGGATTAATGATGCTCCGATAATGAGAATGCAAAGTAACCAAGCGAATATCCGGTTGGAACTGGCACCATTTGGCCTCGAATTGTTTCTCCGTTTCTCTGTCAAAGGCCACGTAGACGGCAAAAATCTGATCCGGTTTCAGGGATTTGGCATAATTCAATGAATTCTCTACCACATGGGTAATCCCCGCGACAGGTACGATAATGACATTTCCTTTAATCGGATTCTCTTCCATATAAGAAGTAATTCTTAATTGATCTCCGACAGCCTCATAATGGTTATGAATCCGGTGGAAAATGAAAACGATCAATGGCAGAAAAATGAACACAGGCCAGACCTGCGGGAATTTGGTAATGAAGAAGATCATCATGACCGTAAAGCTAATTACAGCTCCAATTGCATTAATGCTTAGCTTTGTAATCCATCCATCCGGCTTCTCACGAATCCATTTCATCATCATTCCGCTCTGAGCTAGTGTAAAGGGAATAAATACCCCTACGGCATACAGAGGGATAAGTTGGGAAGTTTCGCCCTTAAACATGACAATTAACAGAATCGAAGTTACTGCTAAAAATAAAATCCCGTTAGAGTAGCCTAGGCGATCTCCCCGAACGGTGAACATGCGGGCGATATATTTGTCCTTCGCCAAATTGACGGCGAGCAGCGGAAAAGCGGAATATCCGGTATTGGCAGCGAGCACTAGAATCAGCGCAGTAGCCGCTTGAATGAAATAGTACATAAAGTTTCTGCCAAAGGTCATGGCGGCTATCTGCGAGACGACCGTCTCTTGGCCCTTTGGAGCAATGCCATAAGTATAAGCGAGGAAAATAATTCCGCTAAACAAAAAGGCAAGCAATATTCCCATTGCGGCCAGCGTCTTGGCAGCGTTTCTGGGCGCGGGATCTTTAAAGTTCGGAATCGCATTCGATATAGCTTCGACCCCGGTCAAGGCCGAGCTTCCTGAAGAAAACGCCCGAAGCAGAAGGAAGAGGCTGATTCCGGTCACAGGAGTGCCAAGAGCTGCAGGATGCTCCGGTACGAGGCTTCCGGATAATGTCTTGAAAATTCCCGTTCCGATCATGATAAAGACGGCGAATACAAAAATATAAACAGGATATGCGAGGATAGAGGCCGACTCCGTAATTCCACGCAGGTTTAAAATCGTAATGATGAGGACCAGGGAGCAGGCAATACCTACATTGTAAGGGTGAAGCTCGGGAAAAGCGGAAGTGATGGCATCCGTTCCGGCTGAGATACTAACCGCAACCGTTAATATATAATCAACGAGCAAAGCTCCTCCAGCAAGCAGTCCAGGATTAACCCCCAGATTATCCTTCGAAACTACGTACGCTCCGCCCCCGTGCGGGTAAGCGAAAATGATCTGTCTATACGATAAGACAAGAGCCAGCAGCAGAATAAGTACCCCGATAGCGATTGGAACGGAATACCAGAGCGCTGCTGCACTAATGGTAATCAGTACGAGCAAAATTTGCTCCGGACCATAAGCGATGGATGATAAGGCGTCAGAAGACAGAATCGCCAAGGCTTTTGTCTTGTTAAGCTTTTGTTCCCCCAGTTCATTGGATTTTAAAGGTCGGCCAATAAGCAGCCTTTTAATTGCAGATAACATGTTAAGCACCACCAGCGATGTAATGTGACTCCATTTTGCCCGTAAACAAGCTGTTTTAGGCTATTTAAAAATTTCCAAGATCATATACTACTCCGAATTTTGGGGATTGTAAAATATATTTTTTATTAAAATCATGCCGCTCTGAATAACAAAAGGTAAAATTCGTTCCAAAATGCACATTTCTATTTCTTATGAGGCAGAGTGCGCTTTCTTACAATGAAAGTACAACAGATACTACATTTGCTAGACAACTGCCAAGGAGGAGAGAGAATGAAGCAGTCCAAAAAATCCTTACAGCTCAGCATGGGGATAAAGGAGCAGATCGCCGGGTATTTATTTGTCACTCCCTTAATGCTGGGACTGATCATTTTAAGTTTGATTCCGGTGATTGGTTCCTTGCTGCTTAGTTTCACGAATTGGAACTTTGTTGCCGGAATCGGCGCTATGAAATTTGCCGGGTTAGGCAATTTCGAAAAGCTGATTCACGATAGCGTGTTCATGAAGAGCCTGGTCAACAATTTAATATTCGTCATCATTGTTCCAATTACCATGATTGTTGCACTATTCCTAGCCATTCTGATCGATAAACATATTTATATGAAGGGTTTCTTTAAAGTAGTGTATTTCCTTCCATATATTTCGAGTATCGTCGCTATAGCCATGGTATGGCAGGTGTTGTTCCATCCGTCGCTGGGGCCGGTCAACAATTTGCTGATCTCGCTTGGCGTAAATAACCCGCCAAAGTGGCTTGCCGATATCGATTATGCCCTGCCGTCGCTGATGATGATTCAATTATGGATTATGCTCGGCTACAACATCATTATTTACATAGCCGGATTGCAATCCATTCCTAAGGATCTCTATGAGGCTTCCGAGATTGATGGGGCAAACGCATGGGTGAAGTTCCGCAGCATTACATTGCCTTGCGTATCGCCTACGACATTTTTCTTATTAGTTACAGGGATCATCGGTACGTTCAAAATTTTCGATCTGATTCAGGTGCTGACACAAGGGGGACCGGCCAATTCTACGACGGTTATCGTCTATGAATTGTATGATACGGCCTTTAACCAATTAAAGACGGGTTACGCCTCGAGCATGGCGCTGGTTCTGTTTGTCATCTGCCTCATCATTACAACCCTGCAAATGCTGGCCCAGAAAAAATGGGTTAATTATTAATAACTCAACGAGAGGAGGTACTCAAATTGAAAATCAATATGTCGAAACTAATATGGACGATCGTCATGGCGCTGATCGGAATTTTATTCGTACTGCCTTTCATTTGGATGCTGTCAACTTCCTTTAAGCCCGAGACGGATGTATTTAAATTTCCGATTGAATGGATTCCGAAGCATTGGAACCTTATAGAGAATTATAGAACTGTATGGAGCGGTCAGTTTCTGCGCTATTACTGGAACTCGATATACATCACCATCACAACGACGGTTATCAATGTTATCGTCTGCGCATTAGCGGCCTATGGCTTCTCCAAATTACGCTTCTGGGGCAGGGATACGATGTTCGTATTTGTACTTGCCCTGTACATGGTACCGCCTCAGGCTTCATTGGTGCCGCAATTTTTACTGTTCAATTGGTTCGATCTGATCAACACGCATACGGGTCTTATCTTGCTTAACAGCTTCAGCATTATTGGAGCCTTCATGTTGAAGCAGTTCTTTATGGGCGTTAACAATGAGTATCTTGAGTCCGCGAAAATGGACGGAGCGGGTTACTTCCGCACCTTCTGGCAAATCGCTTTGCCGCTCATTCGCCCAGGCGTGGCTACCTATGCCATCCTTCGTTTTATCTGGACCTGGAATGATTACCAATACCCGTTGATTTTCCTGAAATCAAAAGAGCTGTTTACGGTTCAGCTTGGGATCAGACTATTTGGGGATCAATACGGAGATGTCTATTCCTTGATGATGGCCGGGGCGGTATCCGCTATTCTTCCGTTGCTGATTATTTTTGCCATCGGTCAGAAGCAGGTTATTGAGGGAATCTCGCTGGGGGGTGTGAAGGGATAAGGAAGTCAAAATAGTTTCGCTTCCGTAAAAATAGGAAACTTCGAAACCAATTTGAGTATGGTAGGCTGTTGATGTAAGCGATTACTAAAGAAAAGTTGAACGGATGATTGTACAGATGAATGCTTCGGGTGAAATGTTCCCTGCAGATTCTTAAGTTCAGCTTTAAGAAGTCGCTTAAGTAGCTATAGTATTTAGAGGAGGGTCTATATGAGGATGAAAAGATGGTCAGTATTGTTGTTAAGCTTGTCTCTTGCTCTAACGGTTACAGCATGCGGTGGCGGTAATGCAAAAAATACGGAACCACAGGCGAATGGTGCGAACAACTCCGGAGATAAGCCGGCGACAGAGCAGGTTACGCTGAAGCTTAGCACATGGCAGACAGATGCAAAAGCACAATGGAGCAAGATCATCCCTGAGTTTGAGAAAGAGCACCCGAACATTAAAGTAGAGCTGGATCTTCTGAATGAAAAGGGCGATTCGGTAGCTTCGATGCAAAAGCTGGATCTGATGGCCGCATCAAATGATCAGCTGGATATCGTGGAATTGCCTTATACGAATTATACTCAACGTGCGGATATCGGCTTGTTCGAACCGCTGGATGATTATATCGCGAAAGATGGCTACAAATATGAGGATGAATACTTGGTAGATACGCATGTGAACGGCAAGATTTATGCGCTTCCATCATCGATGCAACGCTGGTTTGTTATTTTGAACAAGTCGATGCTGGATGAAGCAGGCTTGCCAGTACCAACGGATTGGACCTGGAAGGATTTCGAGCAATATGCGAAGACCTTGACCAAAGGGGAAGGCGCTGAGAAACGATTTGGTGCTTATCTTCACAACTGGCCGGATTATTTCCAATTGCAGTTGATGAGCAAGCCTTCTGACAATACGTTCCTGAAGAACGATGGAACCTCGAATGCCAAGGACCCGCTCCTGAAGTCAAACCTTGAAATGATGAAAAGAATGATGTATGAGGATAAGAGCGCAAATCCATATGAGGACATTATTTCGCAGAAGCTAGCTTATCGTAACCAATATTTCAACGGACTTGCAGCCATGCTGCCAATCGGCGACTGGATGGTAGCGGAATCCGGAGGTACGGATGCCATCCCGGCTACTTTTGAAACGGTATTTGCACCGCTTCCTAAATTGGAAGGAGAAAGCCAGCACTATTCTCCGGTTCAACCGACTTATATGGCGGTAGCGTCAAAATCCAAAAATAAAGAAGCTGCCTATCAATTTGTTAGATGGTATACCTCCCAGGGATTGGAGATTGGCGGAAGAGTATTCTCCGGCTGGGCTAAATCCGATACGGATAAGCTGGTAGATACGATCGTAAATTCGTCCAAGGATCCTTCGAAGATTAATGTGGAATCTTTGAAATACACGATGAAGAATTCTATGCCTGGATCTGCTTCGGTTCCTGCCAAATATGCGGACGAAGCGAAAAATGTGGTAATCCCTGAAGCAGAACTGTATCTGATGAATAAGCAGGACATCGATAAGACGATCGACAGTATTGATCAGAAGATTACTGAAGTCGTCAATAACAATTAAACTCCCTCTTCGATTAAAATAGTAAAATTTTTGCACCGGATAAGTACAATAATAACTCTGGTTCTCCTAATAGCAGGGCTATACAATGATGGTATAAGGGAAAACGTTATGTTTTCCCTTATACCAATTCATCTAAGATGTGGGGCCTGTAAATTATGAATAGGTTTAATTTCTCTTTGCGCAGAAAATTGATTTGGTCGGCCTTGCTTTGTTTTCTTCTACCGCTCGCCGGCATTTATCTGATGACCAATTATTTGACGAAGGATCTGCTTCTGGAGCGTGCGGTCGCCAGCTCCGAAGATGGATTGCGGGCCATTCAATCAGAAGTAAACAGCGTATTGGACCAGACCCTGGAGATATCCAATGTGGCTCTTATGAATTCGGAGATCAGGCAGCAGATTCAGTGGGGCCAGAAGAAAAAGGGGTCGCCGGAGGAGAAAGACGACTATCATCTAAATTACAGCAGGCTGATCCGCATGCTGGATGAATTGTTGCGTCAGTATGATGATTTTTATGTGACTATCCTGGGAAAGAACGATTTTACATATACCAATTATTCGTATAGCGATTACAATCCTTATAAGCTATCTAGTCAGCCATGGTTTGAAAAATTGGATCATGCCCCGGCGTTCTCCACCTATTGGGTGGGGCTGCAGCCCAATTATTATGATGGAGTGGAGAAGAAGGAGTCCTATGTACTCACCATTGGCCGTCCGATCCGAACTTCATCCAATAGTATCATCGGATATGTTGTGATTAGCGTAAATGAGCGCAAAATCAACAGCTTGCTCACCAAAAACAGGGGCCAAAACCAACAGATCATGCTGCTGAATGAAGAAGGGACGGTGCTGTCCCATTCAGACCGATCGCTTATCGGCAGCAGAATGGACTGGTGGAGCCAGGATGAGCATGAGCGTACAATTGATATTAATGGCGATAAATATGTATACGCCGAGCAGTCTATTCATGCAAATGACTGGAAGCTGGTGAGTCTCATTCCGTTATCATCGGCCATTTCCAAGAACAGACAAATCTTATTGATCAGCTTTGTTCTTCAGGCTTTGTTTTTCACTATTTTCTGTATTTTATTGACGGTATTGATAGCAACCTTTACGAGGCCAATTCGTGATTTAAGCCGCTTTATTACTCATATCGGGCGGGGCAGACTGGATATGCGCTCCGGAATCCGTGGGCATAATGAAGTAACCTTGCTGGCCCGAACGATTGATAACATGCTGGATCGGATTGAGTCCATGGTGGATCAAATCACGATCGAGCAGGCCGGAAAACGCAAGGCAGAGCTTGAGATGCTGCAGGCCCAGATTAACCCGCATTTTATGTTCAACCTGCTCAATTCCATCCGCTTTAATATTCTGAGCCGGGGGGATCGGGAGAATGCCGAACTGATTGAATCGCTGTCGTCTCTGCTGCGCATGACCATTAACCGTGATAATGAGTTCATCACGCTGCAGGAGGAGATCGATACGATCGGGCACTATACCCGGTTAATGAATTTCCGTCATGCCAATCAGGTCCGGCTGGATGTGAGCTTGAATCCAGGCTGTGAACGGGCGCTCGTGCCAAGATTTATGATTCAGCCTTTTATTGAAAACGCAATCATCCATGGTTTTGAGCAATTTGATGGGGATATTTTCATTGAGGCGGAACTTATAGAGCAGCAAGGCAGCAGGGATATCAAGATTACCGTTCGTGATAATGGGGCGGGCATGAGCAAGTCGAGGCTGGAAGAGTTGCACGCCAAAATGAATAAGGATCAAGGCGATGTCAAGGAGGGGCCAGGACAGGGCTTCTCCGGAATCGGGGTACTGAATGTATTTCAGCGATTGCGCCTGATTTATGGCGGGAAGGTATATACGGAACTGCAAAGTGAAGAGGATGTTGGGACGGTTATCGTCATTCAATTTCCGTATGAGACTAAAGCGAGGTGAGCCGCATGTTGACAGCGATTCTGGTGGATGATGACTATCCGGTGCTGCGCTATCTTTCCGAGAATGTGGCATGGGCAGAGCTTGATATCGAGTTGATGGGCTGTTATTCGAATGGCCTCGAGGCCTGGGAGGGATCGCAGAGGAGATGGCCGGACATCGTTATTACCGATATCGGGATGCCCAAGATGAATGGTCTTGAGATGCTGGAGAAGTTCTGTACAGTGAATCCGCAGCTTCGGTCGGTCATTCTGTCCTGCCATAATGAATTCGCCTATGCTCAGCAAGCGATGAAGCTGAAAGCGAGCGATTATATCCTGAAGGAGAGCCTGAATGTGGAACAGCTGCAGCAGCTGCTCAGCCATATATCAGCAGATCTGAGCAAGGAGAGAAAACAGACCGCGGAGGCGCTGCGATATATGCAGATCGAAGCGATGAATCGCTCAGCCCTCAAGGAGAATTTCCTGAAGGATACGTTATATCAGCTTTCCTGGACGAAGGAAGCCTGGCTCAAGCAAGCGAAGCTCAACGGGTTAATGCTCGATGCCAAGCACTATGTTCCGCTGGTAATAAGCGTGGATCGCATGTCCGATATGATTCGTACCCGCCAAATGAACGATCATACGATGGTGTTTGCGGTGGAAAATGTCCTGCAGGAAGTATTGGATGCGATGCACCGCAGTGTTATTTTCCGCTATAGTCAGCATGAACTGGTCATTCTCGTCTGCTGTGAAGATCCTACCAAGGAGCAGCAGCTGTTATACTACTCTATACCCAAGGCGATTCAAGCGATCAAGCAGTATGTGAAGATCTCGGTCACTTGCCTGCTGGGTCGCCAGGGAGACACGCCGGAAGAGCTGCGCCGCATCTTGCTGCCGATGCTGAATGATGGCAGTCAGCGCTTCTATTTAAGGGAAAATGAGCTGCATCGGTATGAGAAGGCTGTATTCTCAACGGAGGATATGTATGGGGAGTACGCCGCCTTTTTCTCGAAAATAAACGATAGTCTGGCGCTGAATCTGCAGGAGCAATTGAAGAACATTATCGACGAATGGGCACGATGGGTTGAGGATCATCGCTTCCATCCGGCGAATGTGAAGGAATGGGTGCTGCAGCTGCTCATGGAGCTCCAGATGAAGACGATGGTGACGCTTCGGGCTCAACCGAGTCTATCTGAAGATAAGCTGTACGATGTCGTTAACAGTATTCACTCGATGGAGCATCTGAAGAGCTGGATTATGGAATATTTACTGAAGCTGTCCAGAAAATTAAGCATTCTGTCGATCCGTTCCAAACGAACGGAGGTCATTCGCGCACAGCAATACGTCATCCAGCATGTGACTGAGAAATTAACGCTGGAGGACATGGCCGCTTATCTGAATTTGAATTCCAGTTACTTCAGTCGCTTATTCAAACGCGAGACCAATCAGAACTTTATCGAATACGTCAACATGGTGAAGCTGCAGAAGGCGAAGCAGCTGTTGGAGCAATCCAGCAAGACGATCGAGGAGATCTCGGACTATTTGGGCTACGCGAATAAAAGCTATTTTATTAAATTATTTAAACGGGAAATCGGCATGACGCCGAGCGAATACACATCCTGGAATGGATAAAATAAATCTGGGGAGATGAGGAACAATGTGGAACGCAGCAATTGCGGACGCACTGGTTAAGCTGAGACAAAATATCGTCAAGCATCCGGGTGTGCTGCCTCATATCATAGAGGGACAACGCTATGAATGGGGAGAAAATAATGATTGGATCGAGGGATTTTACATCGGTATGATGTGGCTTGCCTATGAATATGGGCAGGATCCATTTTACAAAGAATCGGCAGAAGCCTATCTGGCCAATTTCAAGGATCGGCTGGAGCGGCATGTCGCTCTCGATCATCATGATATCGGATTTCTATATTCTTTGTCGGCGGTGGCGCAATGGCGTGTCACGGGAAGCAGCGAAGCGAAGGAAGTAGCGCTTCAAGCGGCGGATGTATTATTGGAGCGCTGGCGGCCCCAAATCGGGATCATTCAGGCTTGGGGTCTTGAGGATGATCCGGAAAATGGGGGGCGGATAATCATCGATTGTCTGCTGAATCTTCCGCTGCTGTTCTGGGCATACGAGCAAACCCAGAATCAGAAATATTATGATGTCGCGATGCGGCATGCGTTGGCCAGCCAGAAATTCCTCGTTCGTGGTGATGGCTCATCCTATCATACTTTTTATTTCGATCGGGCTAACGGAAATGCGATTCGCGGGGGGACACATCAAGGTCATGAGGATGGTTCAACCTGGACGCGTGGCCAAGCCTGGGGGATTTACGGCTTTGCCCTGGCCTATCGTTATACGAAGCACGAGCCTTTCTTGGAAACGTCGAAGCGTCTCGCAAAATACTTCATCGAGCATATGCCTGAGGATAATGTGGTGTATTGGGACTTTGATGTTCCGGTTGAAGCCGGCACGCCGCGAGACAGCTCGGCCTCGGCGATCACCGCGTGCGGTTTGCTGGAGCTGCTGGAATGGATTGCGGAGGAGGACTCCAGCCGTCAAGGCTTCGAGGAAGCTCTGGGTCGTACCATGAGAGCGCTGGTAGAGAATTATGCGACGACGGATATTCCGGAGGCGGAAGGGTTATTGAAGCATGGCTCCTATCATGTACGAGGGGATCGTGCGCCTGATGATTATATGATCTGGGGCGACTACTTCTATTTGGAGGCTTTAGTTCGGCTGGAGAAAGGGATTAAGGGTTATTGGTATGTAAAATAAAGCAACGCGAAGTCCGGTTTTCGGGAGCTGTCCCGAGACCGGACTTTATTTATGATGGGAGCATTGTTATTGTCGGGATACACCCGGCTGGGAGTGATAAAGGCGTTTCAGTCTACGCTGTTCATCCAGCAGCTGCATCATGGTTAGCTGCACGCGCTTGCTATAAGGTGTTGCAAATGCAGGATGCGCCCAGTTTATCGTTTCCCATGGATCTTGAGTAATATTGTATAGCTCGTATTCATCCTGCTCCGGCACGGTTTTGACTTGTAAACTGCATTCCGAGGGACAATCTTTGGCCAAATTGCCGCTTAGCTGTGAAGTCAAGATCACGTCCCTTACCCCTGGATCACTCCAGAACTGGACATTATCAAAATAATGCGACAACTTCCAAAGCTCCTTCTTGCCGTTATTCTCCAAAGTCATCATAACGGTTTCAATATGATTTGGCTGTACCACAGCAGGATACGGCTTGCCTAGCGGATTTAACTGTCGCTGCCCCCGCGTGACATCATCATCGGTCATGAAGTAGATCGGCTCATCTGCGATGACTTCGCCGTTCTGATTCAATACGAGGCCAGCCAGATTGCGTCCTGCTAGCGGTTTGGCTTCGCTGAATCTGATTTGCAGTCGCCGTTGTATTTCAGAAACATCAGCTCCGATGAGGCCAAGCATGGTGGGCAGAAGGTCAACATGGCTTGTAAGAAAGTGATTGTCTTGTGCCCGCGGGAACAGATGCTTATTGTGTATCATCAGAGGAACGTGAAGAAATTCTTCATAGGCACAATACCATTTTTGATAGAGGTGCCCATGCGAGCCCAGCAGATCCCCGTGATCAGAGGTGAAAATAACGATCGTATTGTCATAGAACGACGATTGCACAAGGACTTCAAGCACTTTTTGCATTTGCTGATCGGCATTTTTCTGAAGTTGGTAATACAGTCTTCGATAGAATGATTGATCAATGATCGGTTGCAGGGCTTTCGGATAAATGTCGCGGTAGCTTGCCTGACAGCGCGGCTTGGTATTTAACGGCTCATTATTAGTGGGTGAAGGGGCAACTTCCGGCAGAGTCTCTTCTACCGCAAAGCGGAACATAGGCAAATGGGCGGTAATTGCACCGTACAATACGATATCATGGGGGTTCACAAATGAGGTTACAATCAGCCAGGGTGGCGAACTCACACCACTTTTCTGCTGGCAGTCCAAGGTTTCAATTAATTGAACCGCTTCCTCCGCGTAGACAACGTCGCGGCCGCTAAGTCCATTTGCCGCAGAGGAGCCCGAGTTCCGGGGATTTTTGCCATGGGGCTCAGGGCCAATCCATCCCTGAAATCCGAAATCGTTCAGCCGCTCCGCCCGTTCATACAATTGTGCCCCTCGCGGATCAGGTACTCCTGTTTCAGGATCATAGCTGGGCACACTTGTATGAGTTCCCGGAACGGTGATGTCCTCGTCAGACACATGCCATTTCCCTTTGTAGTAAGTCTGATACCCCGCCTCGCGAAAATAGTCTCCCATCGTTGGCACGGTATTTCGATCTAACCAGAACATATCTGCATCGAATGCACTCTTGGCAACACCATTCGTCTGTGTAACCCCATGAAGAGAAGGATAATGGCCGGTCATTATTGTTGCGCGGCTCGGGCTGCATGCGGAACTCCCGATATAATGCCGATGAAACTCAAGACTATGTTGTTTCAAAAATCGCTGGGCTAGTAGATTCTGCCTTTTCCACTCTCGTATTTCCGGATTCTCGTAAAGGGGAGGATAGCGTTCTTCATCTACCAACAGAACAAGGATATTGGGTTGGTTTAATCGTCGTTCAGAACGAGCTACGGTATCATTCATATCTAACATCTCCAGATCATTATTGGATAGGGGAAAGCCTCCCGGGAAAGGACAGCTGATATTAGATTATGATCTTCATGAATCCGGCATTACACAGTATCTCATACCTGTTCATCCATGTTACAATATATGGAATCGAACAAGAAGACTCGTGATCATGAATCAAGGAGGAGCGCTATGCTAGAGAAGAGATTGATTCAGCTCTTAGGCGAGGAAGAACAGATCATCAAAGATCTGAAGCTGATACGGCGGCTGGATTTGCCTCAGAGTTATATCGCGGCCGGGTACATTCGGAATTATGTCTGGGATCGGTTGCATGGATACGGAAACCGCGCTACATACAATGACATCGATGTGATCTATTTCGATCCACAGAATACATCAGAGGAACGGGACCAGCTGTTAGAAGATGAACTGAAGTGTAGCACGGGTAATGATAAATGGTCGGTGAAGAACCAGGCCAGAATGCACATTCGTAATGGTGAGCTTCCGTACCTTTCTACGCTGGATGCGGTACAGCGCTGGCCTGAGACGGCCACAGCTGTTGGAGCCATGCTTGACGAGAAGGATCAAATCATAATTTGTGCCCCACATGGACTGGAAGATTTGTTCAAGATGGTGGTCAGAAGGAGTCCGTTTTTTGCGGATCAGGCTTATTATCTGGAACGGGTCGGGCGGAAAGAGTGGGATAGATCGTGGCCGTTGTTGACCATTATGAAGGATTAGTGATTAGTCTATCATGCCATTATGAGACCGGAGAAGGTCATCAAGATCATAGGCATGTCCGGTGGCATCGCAGCCAGTCAGGCTGAAGCGATGGGCAGGATGATGACAGCCTTTTTGCCGGAGGCGCTGTTCCCCAAGCGAGAACAGCTGCAAAAGACTGCTAAGGAAGCTGTGTGGTCCCCATTATATGGTGTTTGAGAGCCATGCCGAGTTGATGAACCATTGGTATTACCTGCTTAAATATTTCAATAACAAGTCCATGGCGCAGCACAAGCTGAAATATTTAACGATGAGCAAATCTCCAGTATTCGGGACAAATCGCGTTTCTTAATCGGTGATCAGGATAGGCTCGGCAAAGAGCAGGCAGAAGAGATAGACTTGGAGATCATTCGATACTTTATAGGTTCCTAAGGGTGCTTACAAGGTAAGGAAGGAGCTGTTCGATGGACATGAAGCAGATGGAATTGCAGCAAATCGTTGAGCTTTTCCTGGAAGAAGCAGAGAGCAATCTAATTGGTGTGTATTTACACGGATCTATGGCGATGGGATGCTTTAATCCGAACAGGAGCGATCTGGATCTTCTGGTGGTGCTCCGCAACCCCGAGTCGGCTGATGACTACCGCAGAATAGCTAAGCGACTGATTGAGATTGAATCCGCATTGCCCCATGGGGCCACAGGAATTGAACTTAGCGTAATATTACAAACCTGCTTATCGCCCTTTACTTATCCAACACCGTTTGAATTTCACTATTCCGCCGCTCACAGGGACAGATATCGATCGGATGGCAGTTATTTATGCGGCGGCTTTGAAGATCCGGATTTAGCGGCTCATATCATGATTACTTATTACAGAGGAATTGCATTATTCGGCCAACCGGTCAAAGAAGTCTTTAAACCGATAGATAGCAGATATTATATTCAGTCGATCCTAGCGGACATTGAGGACGCGCCGCGGGGCATCATAGAGAATCCGGTGTATTATACGCTGAATTTATGCCGGGTTTTGCTGTTTTTGAAGGAGGGGAGGATCTCCTCCAAACAGGAAGGCGGGGAATGGGGAGCTCAAGCGCTGCCGGCTCAATACAGAGATTTGATCGGGAAATGCCTTGCTGAATATAAAGGCAAAGATAGCTTGAAGCTAAAGCCTGATCGAGGGCTGTTAGCTGAATTTGCCGGGTTCATGATGAGGGAAATCATGAAGGCAGGCAATTTGAAGCAGGAGGGTGAGGGATTTATATCGGAGCTGTAGATGAGAGGTTACATGAATTAGGAATTATACTGCCGGAGGCAAGTAATCCGGCTGCGAAATATGCCAACTACGTGATCGTAAATGGGCTTATGTTCGTGTCCGGCAAGGGTCCCGGTTCGAGCCCGGAGGGCAAGCTGGGCAGTGATTTTACGACGGAGGAAGGCTATCGGTATGCCCGGGAGGCCGGAATTGAGGTGTTGGCCGTGGTAAAAGAAGCGCTAGGCAGCCTGGATCGGGTGAAAAGAGTAGTGAAGGTACAGGGCTTTGTCAACGCGACGCTGACCTTCGAGGAGCATCATAAGGTGCTTAACGGATTTTCCGATCTGATGTATGAATTGTTTAAAGAGCGGGGACAGCATGCCAGGTCCGTGTTTGGGGCGGTATCGGTAAGAGATAATCTGCCTATCGTTGTGGATTCTATTTTTGAAGTGGATTAGTTGTTTATATTCATTCTTTTCCTCGATTTTCTGCTGTATCTGGTTGAAAATGGTTATATAACCCTATAAGGAGTGAAGGAATGAACTTTACCGTTCGAAAAATGCAACCCCCGGGCGATTATGCCGAGGTTGCCGATTTGCTGAATTACGTACTCTCTGAGGAGACTCATGCCGACAATTTGGCCTCGGAGGATTCGAAGATTCCTGAAGTGGGGACTTTGGGGCAGAATGAATCGGGACTGCTGACCGGTCATGATCGTATGCGGATCGTTGCTGTGAATGAGGATGAAGCTATCATGGGATACGGTATATCCTGGAGGGCTCCATGGACCGCAGCCGGCGAGCTGAATCATTGCCTTATTGTGAACCCTCATTATAGGCATCAAGGGATTGGCGCAGCTTTGTACAATGCGCTGGAACAGTGGGCTAATGAAGTTGGCGCCAGCAAGCTGAATTATGAGGTGCATGATAATCAGGACAGCTCCATAGCTTTTGCCAGAGAGCATGGCTATGAACAGGAGAGACATCATTTCGAATCTGTGCTGGAGCTGAACTCATTCGACAGGAGCCTGTTCGAATGCATCAATCTCCGTTACCCCATTCTCCGTTTGACGGACATCGATGATCCTGACCGGGAACAAAGGCTGTACGAGCTCTATAGAGAGACGACACAGGATATCCCCGGTATCAGCGGAGAATATTTTGATTTTCTCGAATGGAGAAAGTGGACGCTGGAACTGCCGGAATCCAGGCCTGAAAATATACTGGTAGCCATGGATGGGAGTCATTTCATCGGAGTTACTCATTTGCTGCACTTTGAGACGGCGAATAGCATGTATAACGAGTATACAGGTGTTCGGCGAGATTACCGTGGCCAAAGGATCGGGTTATCGCTTAAGCTAAAAGCTATAGAGCTTGCAGTGAGCATGGGAGTAGAATATATGCGCACCAATAATGATTCATTGAATATTCCTATGCTAACGATTAATCGCGACCGTCTCCAATTCAAAGCCGTACCGGGCCGTTATAAAATGGTTAAGTTTTTGCAGCAGGTATAAGGTTGTTTTGGTGGAAATGATATATGAGTGGATTTCGATCAGGCCTGCATCCGCAGGCTTTTTTAATCTTAATCTGTGCTTGTTGTTGTGCAAGGAATCAAGTAGAATGCACCATATATAAAGCTATGTTGCTTAAGGAGTGGGACTATATGAAAACTCATATTAATATTGTCAGACATGGACAGACGGAATGGAATGTGATGCACCGGATGCAGGGACACCAGGATTCGCCATTAACGGAATTAGGAGTTCAGCAGGCCCAATGGCTTGGGGAGGCGCTGCAGAACGAGCCAATCGACGTTATCTATGCCAGCTCAAGTCCCAGAGCACTGAGAACAGCGGAACTGATCAGAGCCGATAGAAAGATTGATATTTTCGAGACGGATGAATTTAAAGAGATTAATCTGGGGGCCTGGGAAGGAATGACCCAGGAGGAGATCGAGGTTGTCTACCCGGATCAGATGGAATACTTCTGGAAGGATCCGGGAAGATTTGGCGTGGCCGGGAGCGAGACCTATCAGGAGGTATTTAACCGTGCTCATAAGAGGCTAACGGAAATTGTGCGCGAGCATGAAGGCAAGTCCATTCTGATCGCAACGCATACCGTGGTAGTTAAGCTGTTGATGGCCTACTTCGAGGAGCGTCCGCTGCAAAATTTATGGGATCTTCCTTACATCCATCCGGCATGTCTCTGTAAAGTCTCTGTTGAAGGGGATGATTGGGAGATTCTACTGCACGGGGATACAAGCCATTATAAATAAACCTGTCTACAGGAGGTGAGAGGATGCTGGAATTCGTAATATGGATCTTTGGGGTATTTATTACCTGGGTCGTTATATACAGCGCAGTCCGCACTGCAATCGACAAGTCTGAGACCGCAAGGAACATACAAGAGATACGGGATTGGATAGGGGAGCGCAGAGATAATAACTTTCATTAGAACTGGGGGCTTGCAAATGTTTATGGATCTGACTCATTTAATACAGAACGGTCTGCCTGTATATCCCGGAGATCAGGAGACATCACTGCGGCAATCCAAACATATCAGGCAGGATTACTATAACAATCATCAGCTGGATATTAACATGCATGCAGGCACCCATATTGATGGTCCTATGCACCTATTGGATGTTCAGCGTTATTTAAGCGAGTTCCCGCTGCAGCATTTTATCGGTGAAGCTTGCCTGCTGGATGTCTCAGGACAGGAGATCATCGATTATGAGGAGAAGTATGAGTCGTTAATTGAGCCTCAGCAGATTGTGGTTCTCTATACGGGCCATAGTAAAGTTTATGGTCAAGAAGAGTATTTTACGAAATATCCGGTTTTGACTAGAGAATTTGCCGAGCTGCTCGTGCGAAAGCAGGTTAAAATGATTGGACTGGACACGCCGTCTCCTGATAAGTATCCCTTTGAGGTACATAAATTGCTATTTCAGCATGATATCCTGATCCTGGAAAATCTAACGAACGTAGAGCAACTATTAAACGTGGGGCGATTTGAGATTATCGCATTGCCCATGCTTATTCAGGCCGATTCAGCAATAGCGAGAGTGGTTGCCCGAATAGATTGAGAGGCATAGTCATAGAGGAGGAAGCGCGGATGCGTTATACGTTTAAGGAAATGACGAGGGATACGGCTGTGATTATCTCTCAATGGGAATATCCGGCGCCATATCATTTTTATAATATGGACTCTGATGAAGAAGGGTTGGCCGAGCTGATGAACGGTGATTATTTCGGGGTGACGGACGAGGCCGGACATATCGCTGGTTTTTTCTGCTTTGGACTGTCTGCCAGGGTGCCTGGCGGTTATGCAGCCGGTTTCTATATGGATGAGCAGCGTCTGGACATCGGCCTTGGTATGGATCCTGCTCTGACGGGTCAAGGACTCGGAAGTGAGTTCCTCCAGGCAGGCTTGCAGTGGTTACAGCAGCAACACGGGCGGAGCAGGTTCAGACTGGTGGTAGCCAGCTTTAATGAGCGGGCCAGACGGGTTTATGCAAAAAACGGCTTTGAACCAAGAGGCTTGGTATTATCGAGGGTTCATGGAGAAGATGTTGAATTTTTATGTATGGAAGCTGATTTATCGTAAATTCAAGATTCGAGGTTGAGAGTCTGTTTTCTGATTCACATTGTGAGCCCAAAGCGGATGATTTGCCAATGGGAAGTGGTAGGTTTTGATCAGGACGATGAATAAGACGATTGGGCTGCTGGCGCATGTTGATGCAGGGAAGACGACATTTGCCGAGCAGCTGCTCTATCATACAAGCAGCATACAAAGTAAGGGACGGGTGGATCACCAGGACTCTTTTCTCGATACACATGAACTGGAGAAGGCGCGCGGCATTACGATATTTGCTGACCAGGCGATGATAAATTATGAAGGGTCCGGCTATTGTCTTATCGATACGCCGGGACACGTTGATTTCTCGGCAGAGATGGAACGATCCCTGCAGGTTATGGATTATGCCATTGTAATCCTTAGTGCAGTGGAAGGGGTTCAAGGACATACGGAGACGGTCTGGCAATTACTGCGGAAGCAGGGTATTCCAACCTTGTTCTTCGTTAATAAATTGGATCGAACGGGTGCGGATCTAGAAGCGGTTGTGGAGCAAATTCATCGACAGTTAACCCCGGACATAGTAAGAGTGAATGGACAATTAAGCGCTGCGCATCTCGAAGAGGAGTTAGTGGCTGCCGTAGCCGAGCACGATGAGCAGCTGCTGGAGGATTACCTGGAGGGCGATTACGATGATCATGCAGTTGTCGCCGTGATGGCTAGGCTGATCCAGAAGAGCGAACTGTTCCCGGTTATGTCCGGTTCAGCGCTAATGGATCGGGGCATAGATGATTTTCTTCATAATTTGGAGCTGCTGACCGGCACGGCATACAACCGGCAGGCCCCATTCGCTGCCAGAGTCTATAAAATACGCCATGAGCTGCAAGGAACAAGGCTTACCTTTCTGAAGATTACGGCGGGGCATTTGAGGGTTCGCGCTGAAGTGAATTATATGAGCGGCAGCGGTGAAAAGCTGCAAGAGAAAGTTACCTCTCTACGTATTTATAACGGCGAGAAGTTTACTCTGGTCGAGGAAGCTGAAGCAGGCCAGCTGATCGCGGCAACCGGGCTGTCGGCAGCAGCGGTTGGCGCCGGATTGGGGGAGCTGCAGCAGCGCGCCAGGTATGAACTCGTGCCGGCGCTCAAATCCAAGGTTCTGTTCGATCCGGAGCTGTCGGCCAGAGAGGTGCTGCGTTATTTTCAAATGCTGGGCGACGAGGACCCTTCGTTAAATGTTATCTGGGATGAAGCTCTGCAGGAGCTGCATATCCATGTGATGGGCGCGATTCAGCTTGAAGTACTGGAGCAGGTCGTTATGGATCGCTTCAAGCTGAAGGTCGCCTTCGGTACGCCGGAGATATTATATAAAGAGACGATTGCCGGCGAGGTATATGGTTGTGGCCATTTTGAGCCGCTGGGCCACTATGCGGAGGTTCATTTGAAGCTTGAGCCTGGGCCGCGAGATAGCGGGGTCGTGTTCCAAAATAAGTGTCATTCCGATCATCTAAGCACCGGTTATCAGAATCTGGTAGGTCAGCATGTGCTGGAGCGTGAGCATCACGGGCTGCTCACCGGATCGCCGCTTACGGATGTGATTGTGACCTTGCTGAATGGACGTGCTCATAACAAGCATACGAGCGGTGGAGATTTCCGCGAGGCGACGCATCGAGCGCTGCGGCAAGGGCTGGAGCAAGCGGAGAACATCCTGCTGGAACCTTATTATGCCTTTAAGATCAAGGTCGATTTGGATCTGATCGGTCGGGTGATGTCGGATATCCGGCAAGCACATGGTTCATTGGAACCCCCGGAGACGCATGGAGATCAGGCATATATTAGCGGGACAGCACCGGTAGCTACCTTTATGAACTATAGCGCTGAGCTGGCTTCCTTTTCAAAGGGGAAGGGGGCACTGTCCATGCAGTTTGGCGGTTACCAGCCGTGTCATCAGGCCGACAGGGTCATTGAGAGTCGCGGTTATCATAAAAATGCAGACCCGGAGTATACCTCCGCATCGATCTTCTGCGCCAAAGGACAGGCATACAGCGTTCCATGGGAAGAAGCGGATGATCATATGCATGTGCAGAGGTGATGCAGTACGCCAATTGTACTGCTTGAACAGTTGAATATGGTGTGAACGAATTCGCCAATAGCCGCCTGAATTCGCGTAGAGTATGTTGAACGGCTTGTTTTCATGCTTCTGTACGATATATAATAAACTGGGTAATCATCATGCTTTGGGGTTGAAAATATGAACTTGATACTCAATAAATCGTCACCACCTGCCATTTGTTCCCGATAAATCAACATAAATAATAATGAGGTGTGAACAAGATGGGACGTAAATGGAATAATATTAAAGAGAAGAAAGCTTCAAAAGATGCAAATACAAGCCGGGTTTATGCTAAATTTGGCGTAGAAATTTATGTGGCAGCTAAGAAGGGCGAGCCGGATCCCGAATCGAACCGTGCGTTGAAGGTCGTTCTTGAACGTGCGAAAACTTATAATGTGCCTAAGGCAATTATTGACCGTGCGTTGGACAAGGCAAAAGGCAGCGCAGACGAAGTGTACAATGATCTTCGTTATGAAGGCTTTGGTCCGAACGGTTCGATGATTATCGTCGATGCGCTGACGAACAATGTGAACCGGACGGCGTCTGCTGTACGCGCCGCTTTTAATAAAAATGGCGGTAATATGGGAGTCAGCGGTTCTGTTGCTTATATGTTTGATTCTGCGGCGGTATTCGGGGTAGAGGGTAAAACTTCGGATGAAGTGCTCGAATTGCTGATGGAAGCGGATGTGGATGTTCGCGACATTCTTGAAGAAGATGAATCGGTCATCGTATATGCCGAGCCGGATCAATTCCAGGCTGTGCAGGATGCGTTTAATGCAGCAGGGGTAACGGAATTCACCATCGCGGAATTAAGCATGATCGCTCAGAACTATGTAACCTTGCCTGAAGATGGGCAAGCTCAGTTCGAGAAGCTGGTGGACGCGCTTGAAGACCTGGAGGATGTGCAGCAGGTATATCACAACGTTGAGCTTGAAGACTAAGATCGATTGCTATATAATAAATAGCCACGACAAGAAATCCTTATTCCATAAGGGTTTCTTGTTTTTGTCGGATAATATCCGGAATAGATCATCCCGCGTGACCGATACTAAGGGATACCTTTGATAGTTCAGGCGGTGTGGCAGCTATGAATATTAAACTTACATTTTCATATCTATTCCTGTTCAGCTTATTATGCTTGGCCGGATTTGGAATGATCGCTTATTGGATCGGTGGAGCACAGCTTCATCATTTTGATCATACGATAATTTCTTGGGTGCAGGGGCAGGAATCGGACTCTCTGACGAAAGTAATGAAGCTGTTCACATGGATTGGCAGCCAGCTTCCTGTTATCGTTATTTTGTTGCTAACGCTGATTTTCCTCTATTTTGTGCTGCATCATCGCAGTGAACTCGCGTTTCTGATCGTTATCGTATCCGGGTCGGCACTGCTCAACCTGTTGCTGAAGCAGCTATTTCGCCGGGAGCGGCCTTCACTGCATAGACTTATCGAGGAGACGGGCTTCAGCTTCCCCAGCGGTCACTCGATGGCCGCCTTCAGTCTCTATGGGGCGATTGTCTTCCTGGTCTGGAAGCATATTCCCTATGTATTGGGCAGGATCGCAGTCATTGTTGGCGGGGCTTGTCTGATCCTAATGATCGGCATTAGCCGCATTTATTTGGGCGTTCATTATCCCAGCGATGTGCTGGGCGGATATTTCATCAGTGCATGCTGGCTGACGGCATCGATCTGGCTGTATCAAGGGTACCTGGAGGCTTCTTCTGAGAGGAAGCGAGATTATCGGGGGCAGCCGCAGTGACATCCCACGATGATCAAGGTATAATGTGTTCTACAACGAAAGATATGGATATTCCCGCACCAGGATGGTCTTACAACGGACGATGCGCTGGTGCGGGATTTTATTTATTTTAATGCATTGCGGTGATATTAAGGGGATACATATGGAGATGCATCATGAGGCAAAGGAGTGTAGCAATATGGCGAAAAATAATGACTTACCGATTATGGCATTCAGCGGACAGCAGGATTTTGAGGCTTGGCTTGCACAGAATCACGATACTTCAGCAGGAATTATGCTGAAGATTGCCAAGAAGAATTCCACCATCTCTACAGTGTCCTATAGTGAGGCGCTCGACTGCGCATTATGTTATGGGTGGATTGATAGTCGGAAGGAGAAGGCGGATGAGGAAACCTGGCTGCAGCGCTTCACTCCCCGCAAAGCCAGCAGTATCTGGTCGCAGGTCAATAAGGAGAGGACGGAGGCGCTTATTGCAAGCGGAAGAATGAAGCCGTCCGGTTACCAAGCGATTGAGGCTGCCAAGCAGAACGGACGATGGGATAACGCGTACGAATCACAGAGCAAGTCTACCTTGCCGGAGGATTTCGTGAATGAGTTGAATAAGAATCATCAAGCGAAGCAATTTTACGATGGGCTGGACAGTCGGAATAAATTTGCAATCGTATTCAGAATTAATAATGCCAAGAAGCAGGAGACGAGACAGAAGCGGATTGACCAATTTATCTTGATGCTGGAACGGCAGGAGAAGATTTATCCGTAGGCAAAAAAGGGATATAAGGGAGACGATAATGTTTATATTCATGGATGAATATATTAAGTTATCAGGGATTGTCTATGATAAGAAAATCCGGAAAGGGTGTATTTAGTGGAAAATCCATTTTTGAATAAGCTGGAGCATGTGCAGATTCCGGTGAGAAACCTGGAGGCCTCTGTTCAATGGTATACTACTAATCTTGATTTTCGACTGCAGAGCAAGTCAGATCGGAATCGACAGGCTTTTTTGACCCTGTCTGAAGGGCCGATGTTAATGTTATGGGAGACGCAGGATGAGGGGCGGGCCAACTTTACGGTCAACGGGCAAACCATGCCCGTGCTTCTATTTAACACAACGAAAATTCATGAGCTGCATCAATTATTGAAGTCTTTGAAAAGTGAGATTACTACGTATCAAGATGAAGGGTTCGGTTGGGTTCTGAAATTCTTGGATCCCGACGGGAATATGTGGGGAGCTATTCAATACAAGTAAGTGATTATAAGTAAAGTTGTTTAAGTCTTCTCATTGCAAAGCATACATGCTAACATAGACCATAATTGTATATATCATACTAAGGAGTTGCTTATTGTAATGAGGAGAACAAAAAGGAGTTTCTGTGCCGGTGCTATAGCGGCCGTGCTGCTTCTCACAGGTTCTGCGCCTTCGGTATCAGCACATCCGGGCAGGACGGATGCCAACGGCGGACATACCTGTCGTACGAATTGCGAGAAGTGGGGACTTGAGTATGGAGAGTATCATTACCATAATGGGGGAGGAGCTGGCAAATCCAATTCCTCCAAGAGCAAATCCAAGACAACGACGACAAAGAGTAAATCAACGACCAAGAGCAAGAGTACAACACCAAGCAAAGCCAAGCCTGCGGCGCCAGCCTATGCAAAATCCGGACTGGTCGTATATGTGAATGGGGCGAAGCTTTCTTTTGACAGCGCTCCATTGATCTATGAGAACACCAATTTGCTTCCTCTGCGTGAGATCGCCGAAGCGATGGGGGCGAGTGTGACCTGGGATAAGCAGGGTGGAACGATCACGGTTGAGAAAGAAGATCGCCTAATGATTTTAAAGCTGGGCAGCAAGACGGTACATTATAACGGCAAGGCTGAGGCCGCGAGTGCTGCACCGAAGGTAATTCAAGGGACGACCTATGTGCCTGCCCAAGTCTTCGCCAGAGGCCTGGGAGCCGCGGTCGCCTACAACTCAAGCACAAATACTTTGGACATCACTTACGAGTAAGGATAGACTAATAGAAGACGGTTTGTCAGGAAGAGAGGGTCAGCCCATCTGCTCCGGCAATCCGTCTTTTTTTATCTTCCGTTATTTATTTTCATCCGCTGCAGGGAATCTGAGGGTTACATGGGTTCCCTGATTTACCTCGCTCGTTATCGTAATTCCATACTCCGATCCATACATTAATCTGGCACGGTCATGCACATTTTTCAGACCATAACCCATAGGCTTGGAATCAAGCAGTGAAGCGAGTTGCTTCGGTTCTATGCCAATCCCGTTGTCTTCGACCTGGAACACGATACAGCCGTCTTCCAATTGGCCGGAAAGCTTGATCCTGCCGCCTTCATCTCTATTCTCAATACCGTGAATAATCGCGTTCTCGATGAGCGGCTGCAGCATCAGGTTTGGCATATGGTACGGTAGGATGGCCTCGTCGATCCGGTACTCTACGTCGAAGCTGTTGCTGTGCATAAGCAGCTGTATTTTCATATAGGACTGGACATTCAGAATCTCGTTCGAGACGAGAATCATATTGTTCCCCTTATTCAGAGTTGTACGATAGAACGTGGACAGAAGCTGAGCCATCTCGCTAATATCGGTCGCATGAATGCGCAATGCCCGCCAGTTGATTAACGACAAGGAGTTATACAGGAAATGAGGGTTAATTTGCGCCTGCAGGGCTTTCATTTCATATTCCTTGCGGGCGATTTCTTCCCTGTATACTTTATTGATCAGGTCTTCCGTTTTGACGACCATATTGCCGAAGCCGCGAATCAGATCACCGATCTCATCCTTGGAGTCGCTATGAACCGTCACTTCAAGCGAGCCTTCCTCAACGGTCTTCATATTATGGCGTAATTGCTCAATCCGAGAGATGAATTTATGAGAGAATAAGGTGCCCGCCACAACTACGGCAACGATGCAGGCAATAATCATAAGCAGTACGGTAGAGACAATTCTCCATGCGGATTGCGTGATCAGACTGGTAGGCTTATACAGGAACACCTCCCAGCCCGAGGTAGGGATGCTTGCGTGCAGCACTGTGTACTCCTCGCCGTTCCAATGCATTTCATCTACGGACGGATGACGGAAGAGCGATTCCGGGTAAACCTGATCCGGCTCCGACGAATAAACCGCTTGCCCTGCGGCATCCATAATAAGCAGCTCTGCGCCTTGGGTTTCCAAGGAATCAAAAGGCTCCAGCAGGCTCTTGGCATTGATGCGGGCGTAGATAATATTGTCCTTCGGGTTTTTAATCTTCGTATTAAGCACCCGGCGCACGCTATAAATATTGTGGCGGTCAGAGAACCACAGGATATTCGTCGATTGCATCACGAGCGGATACCATGTTGCAGTGCGGACCTCACTAAGGGGGCGTACGGTTTGTCCATGCTGATGCAGATTAGTGTCGGTATACAGCGTCAGCTGCTCTATGCTCGCGTTCAAATTACGGGCAGTATAGAAGTTCTGGTCGATCACATTAACAAGCTGATCATACATTTCAAAAGTGCTGGTATATGTATGATTGGCCGCATTTACAATCTCTTGGTTGAAGCTGAGGAAGTTGACGATCTTGTTATACGCTTCCAATTGACTATTAAGCGTTAACGCACTTTGGTTAAGCGCAGCGTTAAGATCGGATTTGGACTGATTGATCAGAAGTGATCTTGTCTCGGAGAAGCAGAAGCTCCCGAGTACGATGACAGGAATCATGCTGATGAGTAAAAAGGCAAATTTAATCTTCGACTGGAAATTCATATCATGGATGCGTTTCTTCAGAGAGTGCCAGCTTTGCATCTTTATTCTCCCGCCGCTTCATAGCCGCTTTGGTTGTACTGTCTGAATTTCTCAGGCGTCTGCCCGTAGAAATCCCTGAAATTCTGGCAGAAATACGAGAGGTTACGGTACCCGACGGAACTGCAAACATCGGCTATCTTCAGATGCGTATGGGTCAGCAGCTCCTTGGCCTTCTGCATCCGTACATTTTTGATATATTTATTAATTCCGCAGCCGGTTGTTTTCTTGAACATCGAGCTTAAATAATGGGGGGATAAGTAGACCCTGGCGGCCAGCAGCTCAAGGTTCAGATCCTCGGTATAGTTCTCCTCGATATATTGCTTTATCGCCACAATATCCCGGTTCAGAGCCGGTTCGAGATACCCTGTGCTCTGCTCAAGCTTGGCGATCCCTTCCCGGATCATATGCTTGATATTGCGTAAATCCTCGGCTTTATATATTTGCTCAATGCCCAGATTGATCTCTCGTTCAGAAGCGTTAATCCAAGACATGATGCTCTGATACACCGTAGAGAAGGTATGCTTGACATATAATTGCGAGAATTGAACCTGTCTTACATACTTCTGATAGAGCAGTTCTATATTCGCCTTCAGGCTGAAGAGATCCCGCTCCCGAATATTGCTGCGGATTTGTTCGATCAACTGGTTATCGGCCAGATCAGGGAAGTCTTGCTCCGAGAGCATGATCTCATTCTTTACATCAAAGATGAACGTATCCGGCAGGAAGAAGCGGTACTCCATCAATGGCTCCAGTTCAGGCAGTACTCCGGCCAGATCATGAATCGCTGTCAGCCCTTTTCTGATGCCGATATAGCAATTTACGCGGTATTTGAGCAGGATGCTATCGTGGATTTGTATCGCTAGCTCCTGATAGGAGAGGCTGGAATGAACCCCTTTGCGTTCAGGGAATAAGAGTAAACTCTGGCAACCGTTTAAATTAAGGTAGTCTGCCGGAGTTCCGATCAGGGACAATAGATACTCTTCAAACTCCGGATCCGCGTTCTCGAAGAAATCCTTCTCGAATTCCAGCAGCAGCACGCCTTCATAGTAAGTAGGAAAATCATGCCAAAGCCCCTGCATGGATGGCGGTTCCTGAGCTCCATTGATCAAGGTAAACAGAATATGTTTCTTGGCATACGCTTGTTTCATCAGAGACTGTTCATCCTGCTGCTGACGATCTGTCAACTCTGCAATCACTTTATTCATCGTCGCTTGGAAAGCTTCCACATTAACCGGCTTGAGCAGATAATCAGAGACTCCCAGAGCGATGGCGGTCTTGGCATATTCAAATTCAGCAAAGCCGCTGAACAGGATCACTTTCAGTTCAGCATGAAGCTCCAGCACTTGTCTGGTCAGCTCGAGGCCGTCCATTTGCGGCATTTTTACATCCGTAAACAATATATCTACTGAGTGCTCCTGTAAATATTCAAGAGCCTTGCGGCCGTTATCGGCTGTCTCTACCTGCAGCGGCAGGGCCAGTTCTTCAATAAGAAAGGCAATCCCTTCGCGTTCATCCTGATGATCGTCTACGACCAATATCGTTAACATCTGTATCCCCCTGCGCTCATTGTTAGCATGATTTTATTATATCATCTGTCTGGCGGGCAATTTGGAACCACGAAAGTGAGTATTTTTTGATATAAAACGTAATTTTTTTGCGTTTACGATTGTTGGGGATCAATCTTAGAATAGAAGAGTAATTGGGAACGCAGGTTTTTGAAGCAAGCCGGCGCTTTGAAACCGTATCATTTGAATGATCAAGCAAGATAAAATGGAATCATATTGAATGAATGAGAGAAATACTGGGAGGTCTACTAATGTTATCAAGAACAAAACGTGCATCCTCTATTGTAATAGCAGCCTTGTTAGCTGTATCCCTCGTCGGTTGCGGCAATTCCGATAATGCGAGCAATGGCTCCGCAGCTGCTAAATCGAGTGACCCGGCCTGGGGAGAGGCGATGACGACTCCTTTTGGCAAATATCCAGAAACTGTATCTTATACCGTGGGTCAAATGGCCACGAACTATTCTACACTTAGCGGAACGCCTTATGAAAAGGATAACGCGACAAATAATGTGTGGACCAGGTACTTCAAGGAGAAGCTCAACGTCCAAAATACAACGAAGTTTGAAGCGAATGATGGCACCGATTACAGCCAGAAGGTATCGATGGCGATCGTCAGCGGCGACATTCCGGATATTATGGTGGTTCCTGACTATTCAACCCTGCAGCAATTGTATGATAATGATCTGATTGCTGATCTGACCGATGCCTATGAGAAGACGGCCAGTGACCGCATTAAGGAAATCTATGATTCGTACGGAGGCAGGGTGCTGGACAGCGCTAAATTCGACGGCAAACTGATGGCGATTCCTACGACGGAAATCTCGCATGGCCCGGGTATTCTCTGGCTGCGCAAGGATTGGATGGATAAGCTGGGTCTTCAAGAGCCGAAATCACTGGAAGATGTAGAGAACATTATTGCCCAGTTCATTGAGAAGGACCCAGGCGGGAACGGATCGGGAAAAACGGTCGGACTTGTCGTCGATAATGAGAATGTAGCCGGGATATCCGGTGGCCAATATTCATTGAACAACATCTTTGCCTTGTACGGTGCTTATCCGAAGCAATGGATGGACGACGGTAACGGCAATGCGGTATACGGATCGATTCAACCTGAAATGAAGCCCGCTCTGACCAAGATCGCCGAAATGTACAAGAAAGGTTTGATCGACCGTCAGTTCGCAGTACGAACCGGCGATGACCGTAAAGCGCTGCTGACAAGCGGCAAGAGCGGGGCTTTCCTGGATAACTGGTGGGGAAGCTGGACCGTTGCGGATACCCTCAAGTTGAATCCGGATGCGGAATGGGTATCTTATGTGGCGCCTCAATCCGAAGACGGTTCGCTGACGATGTTCACAGGCAATCCTTCCAGCAGCTATCTTGTCGTTCGCAAGGGCTTCGAGCATCCGGAAATGGCTATGAAAATGGTCAGTCTGCAATATGACTACCAGCGCTACCAGGAGAAGGATGCCGATACACTGAAGGCCTTTGAGGATTATAGTAATTTGAACGTATCCGGATCGCCGATTATCGTCAACATCGACTATTATGATGCCTTCTATCGCAATGTTGACATTATGAAGGAAGCACTGGAGAGCGGCGATACCAGCAAATTGATCAGCAACAATGATATTACCGCTTATAACTCCTACAAGAAGTTTATGGACAGCAAGAAGAGCGGAGAGAAGCCGGATCCTGTGTCATGGGCCGGATATACCTCCAGCATCACTACGGCAAGCATGGTGAAGAACGCGAATATCAAGGAAGTAAATCCTGTCTTTTTTGGAACTACCCCTTCGATGTCGCTGAAATGGCCAACGCTATCCAAAATGGAGCTGGAAATGTATCTGAAGATTATTACTGGGGATCAATCTCCCGAATCCTTCGATAAGTTTGTAGACAGCTGGAAGAAGACCGGTGGGGATACCATTACGAAGGAAGTTAACGAAGCAATTGCTTCCAATTGAAGTTGAAAGAGTTGATCCGTAATGAAGAATAAAAAAGATCAGGCGGCTTTTCACGCCATGATGCTGCCGGGCATGATTTTTCTGATTATTTTCTCCTTTATTCCGATGTTCGGGATTGTCATGGCCTTTCAGAACTATATTCCTGCTAAAGGGATCAGCGGTTCACACTGGGTCGGTCTGGATAATTTCAAGTTTATGCTGCAAATTCCCGACAGCAAGCAAATCTTCGCCAATACGATTGTTATAGCTGTGTGGAAGATTATCGTCGGTACATTGGTATCAATCATTTTTGCTCTGCTGCTGAATGAAGTTCGAATACGGTTCGCGAAGCGTTTTATGCAAACGATTGTCTACCTGCCGAACTTCCTCTCTTGGGCGATTCTGGCCACTGTTGTCATGAATATTTTCTCTTATGAGGGGCCGATTAATGCCTTCCTTGGCTGGTTTGGCATTGACCCGATTCTGTTTATGGCCAGCAATACCTGGTTCAGACCGATGCTGATATTAACGGATGTATGGAAAGGCTTTGGCTACGGCTCGATCATCTATCTGGCTTCATTAACATCGATAGATCCGGGGCAATATGAAGCGGCGTCGATCGATGGAGCCAATCGCTGGAAGCAGCTCTGGTATATAACGCTGCCGGGAATGCTGCCAACGATTATTCTCGTAACGACCTTGAACCTGCCTAACGTGCTAAATGCCGGGTTCGACCAGATCTTTAACTTGTACAACCCTCTGGTCTATCAAACGGCGGATATTATTGACACCTATGTGTACCGGGTAGGTCTTGTGGAAAGACAATATAGCTTGGGGACGGCAGTAGGGCTACTGCGGTCGGTAGTCGGTATTGTTTTGATTCTTTCCGCGAACAAGCTTGCTCAGAAACTTACTGATTACCGTATTTTCTAGAAGAAGGGGGTGGCTCCCATTACCGCTCAAACTTTAAAAAGCCGCATTGCCGATCTTGTTATTTGGATTCTATTGCTGGCATTAACCTTATCTTGTCTCGTTCCACTGCTTAATCTGGTGGCGATATCTTTCAGTGATAACGCGGCAGCTTCCGCGAATCTCGTAAGTATATTTCCGGTGAACCCGACCTTAAGCTCCTATGACAAGCTGCTGTCGGACTCCCAGTTCTGGCGTTCATTTATGATCTCCGTTGAACGGGTAGTGCTAGGCTTGCTCGTTAATATGACATTAATGATTCTGACCGCCTACCCGCTTTCCAAGAGCCCAAGGCAATTCCGGGGCCAGAAGGTGTATATGAACATCGTGATTTTCGCCATGCTGTTCTCGGGCGGTCTGATTCCTACCTTTATGGTCGTCAAGGAGCTTCATTTGCTGGATTCTATCTGGTCGCTGATCCTGCCCGGGGCTGTTCCGATCGGCAACGTCATCCTGCTGATGAACGCCTTCCGCGGGGTGCCGAAATCGCTGGAGGAAGCGGCGACGATCGACGGAGCTTCGCAATGGACCATCCTGCTGCGGATCTTCCTGCCTGTGGTATTGCCAACATTGGCAACGGTGATGTTGTTCACGATTGTCGGTCACTGGAATGACTACTTCGGAGCGTTGGTGTATATTAATAAAACTTCCAACTATCCGCTGCAAACGTATATTCAGCAGTTAAGTGTAGAGGTTCAGAACATTACCGATCCGGAGAAATTGATGGAGCTTGCCAAAATTTCCGACCGGACGCTGAATGCAGCCAAAATTGTTGTCTCGACCTTGCCGCTGCTTATGATCTATCCTTTCATGCAGAAATACTTCGTATCAGGAATTGTAGTAGGTTCGGTCAAAGAATAAACCTGCTGCGGTTAAATAAAATAAACTCGCCAGGGGCCGCTGTGATCTTTCATGGCGGCCTCGCGTCTAGGCGAATGTAATGAATACAGGAGGTTAGCTATGCATAATCATCAACCGGGCAGCAAGGCTCTGGATGAGATGAAGATATTCGTTCCCGCGCAAGCGAACAGGGCCATTTCATTTACCAATAAAGAGGCGGCTTTTTACTTCACCCAGTCTCACGAGACGAATCATATGGAACATGCTCACTTTGCAGGCCTGAATATTGCCAAGCAGCGGATTTTTAGCGGTTACGGACTGAGGGCTGATCAGGTGGAGCTGGATAACCGTAAATCCGAGGTTTACGTATATCCTTACAAGCTGGAGCGGATTTATGGGGGTGGTCTTACAGAAGAGCTATGGATGTTCGATGCCAAAAATATTGTAGAGATCGGGATCGCCGGGGCTGTAAATACGATAGGAATCGAATTAAAGGGCGAGCAGCTTGATCCTATTGGAAGCCAAGAGGAAGCGGTTATCTTTCATTCCATGGAGGGGAATTGGATCATTGCTGTGAGTTCCATCGATGGACAAGCGGTTCAGCTTGAGGATCATCTTATATCATCGAAGGCAAACACCGGCGGGTTTTATATTGCTGTCGCCAAGACTGCGGATGAAGCGATCGCCTTGATTCATACGGCGAGAAGCGATCGACGCCGCTGGAAGCGAGAGCGTATACAACGTATGGAGAAGTTCCTGCAGCAGCAAGTTCCTCTGGCCAGCAGTGATCCGGAGCTCGTACTAGCAATGGACTGGATGAATATTACGATGGACCAACTAGTGACGAAGCAGCAGGGTGACGGCATATATGCCGGACTGCCTTGGTTCAATGAATATTGGGGGAGAGATCAGTTTATTTCTTTGCCAGGGGCTTGCCTTGTAACAGGTCAATTCGAGACCGCCAGGAATATTCTGCTCTCCTTCACCGAGTTCCAGAATACGGATGAGCTGTCGATCTTCTTCGGTCGAGTGCCCAATATCCTGGCTCCAGAAAATATTGATTACCATACGACAGATGGTACACCTCGCTTCATTATCCAACTGCAGGATTATGTGAAGTATTCCGGAGATACGCAGATTATTAAAGAGCTTTACCCTGCCGTCCGCAACAGTATTGAAGGGGCAATCAAAAATTGGGTGGACGATAAAGGCTATCTGATGCATGCGGATAATGAAACGTGGATGGATGCGAGGGACGCCGATCTGAACTCTTATTCGCCGCGTGATACGCGGGCCAATGATATTCAGGCGCTGTGGCACAATCAGTTACGCGCTGGCGTTTACTTCGCGGAATTCATGAACGATAAGGAGAACGCCGGCAAATGGAACGAAATTGCCGCGAAATTGCGGCTGAATTTTGCTGCGGATTTCCGGGATGAGACGCATCCTTATTTGGCGGATCGCCTGGACGCGCAGGATCAAGCGGAATTTGCCCTAAGGCCGAACCAATTGTTCGCCTTTGACCTGCTCGAAGATGAGGATTTCAAATGCCGTGCGACGCGCACAGCCTGGGAAGAGCTGGTCTACCCATGGGGCGTTGCTTCTCTCGATCGGTCTCATCCGTTATTTCATCCTTTTCATCTGACCCCTCACTATCATAAGGATGCGGCTTACCACAACGGGGCGGTATGGCTATGGCTGAACGGGATTGCTATGCAGCGGATGATTGAGCTGGGACAGGAGGAGACGGCATATAAGCTGTTCAAAAATATGAATTGGCAGGCTTTGAATCTTGGAGTCGTCGGTGGATTAGCTGAGAACATGGATGCCTATCCACAACCAGGCGAGAGATGGGCCAAGCTGACCGGGGCTTATCTGCAAGCCTGGTCGAATGCCGAGCAGCTTCGCGTATGGTATCAGTATTTCCTCGGTCTGCGCCCTGATCTGATTCAGCACACCTTGACGATTGCGCCGAGAATTCCAGCGGAATTGCAGTCGCTGGATTATCTGGTGAAGGTAGGGACGGGCCAGATCCAAGCCAGCTATAAGCGGAATAACGCTTATCGGACTTATCATTATAGCTTCGCTGATATTGCTGTCGGGGTAGTCATAGACATAGCACCGTTTGAAATCGCCAGGCTTGAGGTTCAGCCCGGTTGCGAATTAACGGTGAAGCAGATGGAGGATCATCTGCAGCTTACCCTGCAGGACAAGGACGCCAAGGTTATCAAGGAGCTAAGGGCTAACTTATCTGCAGCCCGGACGGTTGAAGCCGAGCGAAATCGCAAACAGCTCCTTGGTATTGCATTTGCGGAGCCATTAGACTTGGAGCACCACCCTGTAATTAAGCTATAGAACTATTAGCCAATTTAAGAAGCATTCCTTATATAGCGGGGCAGCTATTTGGGGAATGCTTTCATCATTTCATCCTTTGAATTTCAAATAAAGGGTATCCGTACCCTAATTATAAGATGTATAATCATGGAAAGAAATAAGCGAGAAAGGGCGGTCGATCATGAAGCTGTTCCCTCAGTTGGAGACGGAAAGATTTATTCTACGCAAGCTGACGGCGGCGGATGCCGGCGATTTATTCCATTATTTCTCGAATGATGAAGTAACCAAGTATTATGAGGTAGAGAGCTTCGTAGAGCTGAAGCAGGCGCAGGATCTAATCCAGTCGTGGAACAGCCGTTATATTAAGAAGATCGGGTTCCGCTGGGCGATTGCAGAGAAGTACAGCAATAAAGTGATTGGTACATGCGGTTATCGCAATTGGGTAAAGGATCACTACAAAGCGGAGATTACCTTCGAGCTGAATCCGACCTACTGGGGACAGGGAGTGATGTCGGAGGTGCTGCAGGAGATTATGCGCTTTGGCTTCGAGGATCTGGGTCTGAACCGTATTGAAGCCTACATTGATCCTGACAATATCAGATCCAGATATTTGCTGGAGAAGACGGGATTTTATGAGGAAGGTTATCTGAAGCAATGCTTTTATGAAAAAGGCCAGTTCGTCGATGCCGTGTTGTTCTCGTTATTGAAGGAGCAATACCGCGATAAGTTAAAATGAAGCTAAAAATCAGCAAATCCGCAGGACGGAGATGCTGATTTTTTGTGTTCGGCATAAAACCAGCCAGACCTAATCAGATGGAATATTATTGAAAATAGACATCATTTCAGTAGTTTTGACCATTATATGCAAAATATAAAGCTTCTATAATTAAATAAAATCGTAGAGAGGAGGATTATTCAGGAGATTCCGGCGCTTTTAATAGAATCGTTTACTTTTTAATTATATGACTGAGGAGGAGTACAATGCATAATAGATTTGCTGTATGTTTCCTTGTCGTCGTCATGCTTGTCTCGAGCTTGTTCATCGGTTCAAGTGCTCCTGCAACGGCAGCAGGCGGTACCAACCTGACCTTGGGCAAAAATGTAACAGCGAGCGGTCAAGCTGATGTTTATAATCCAAACAATATCAAAGACAGCAACCAGGCAACCTATTGGGAGAGTGCCAATCAGGCATTTCCGCAATGGATACAAGTCGACCTGGGGACAGCTACCAGCATAGATCAGATTGTATTGAAGCTGCCGATCCATTGGGAGACGCGCACACAGACGCTTGCGGTTCAAGGCAGCATGGATAGTTCAAATTACAGCGATATAGTCGCTTCCAAGGATTATGAATTCAATCCTCAAGCTAACGGCAACGCGGTAACGATCAGCTTTGCAGCAACGACCACCCGCTATGTTCGGCTGTATATAACAGGAAATACCAGCTGGCCTGCCGCCCAGTTATCCGAATTAGAAATCTATGGCGCGGATGATCCGCTTCCTCCGGTAGACCCGCCGGAAGGCAATAATATCGCTGCTGGCAAGCCGATTAGCGCTTCGTCGAACACGCAAGCTTATATCGCTGCCAATGCTAATGATGATGACCTCAACACCTACTGGGAGGCTAACGGCAATCCGGGTACGCTGACCGTGGATTTAGGTGCGAACCACGATATTACATCGATTGTACTGAAGCTAAATCCGTCATCCCAATGGGGTGCACGCACGCAGACGATCCAGGTATTGGGCCAGGACCAGAATGAGTCCTCGTTCCACAGCCTTGTTCCATCCCAATCCTATGCGTTTCATCCTGCAACAGGCAATACGGTGACGATTCCGGTTACGGCGACAGCAAGGCAGGTGCGCTTGAATATTACGGCCAATTCCGGTGCTCCGGGCGGGCAGATTGCTGAATTCCAGGTATACGGTACACCGGCTGCCAATCCGGACCTGACCATTACCGATATGTCCTGGTCGCCTGCATCTCCTTCGGAGGTCAACGCAATTACGTTGAATGCTACGGTCAAGAATAAAGGCAATTCTGCATCTGCAGCAACGACAGTTCATTTCTATTTGAATAATGAGCTTGTTGGCTATACTCAAGTGGACGCTCTGGCAGTGAATGATTCGGCGATTGTCTCGATCAATGCCGGGGTTAAGACGGCGAGCGAATACAGCGTCAGCGCCAAGGTGGACGAAGCGAATACGGTCATTGAGCAGAACGAGGCGAATAACAGCTATACGCACCCCGTATCGCTGATCGTATCGCCTGTTGCAAGCTCCGATCTTGTGGGGACCGTCACTTGGTCTCCAAGTACTCCGCTTGAAAGTGATGCCGTATCGTTTACAGTCAATTTGAAAAACCAGGGAACCGTAGCTTCTGCTGATGGAGCGCATGCGGTTTCGGTTATACTGAAAAATTCGGCGGGCGCTACCGTGCAGAGCTTCACGGGTTCCTATAATGGACAATTAGCTGCAGGGGCGTCAGCTAATATAAATATTCCCGGCACGTGGGCAGCCGTAAATGGCAGTTATACGGTAACGGTCGTCGTCGCTGCCGACGCAAATGAACTTGAGAGCAAGCAGGCGAATAATACGAGTATCGCCAATCTTACCGTGTACTCAGCTCGGGGGGCAAGCCTGCCTTACAGCCGCTACGACACGGAAGATGCGGTACTTGGCGGCGGTGCTCAATTGAAGACAGCGCCCACCTTCGATCAGGCATTGACTGCATCAGAGGCCTCCGGCCAGAGCTATGTCTCTTTGCCGTCTAGCGGCTCTTATCTGGAATGGACAGTGAAGCAAGGACAGGGTGGGGACGGAGTTACGATGAGATTTACGATGCCGGATTCCTCCGATGGAATGGGGCTGAATGGGTCCCTGGACGTCTACGTCAACGGAACCAAGTCCAAGACCATCCCGTTGACATCCTATTATAGTTGGCAATACTTCTCCGGCGATATGCCGGCGGATAATCCGGGAGGAGGACGCCCGTTGTTCCGGTTCGATGAGGTGCATTGGAATATGGACACGCCTCTGCAGCCAGGAGATAAGATTCGTATTCAGAAGAATAATGGAGATGCCTGGGAATATGGTGTGGACTTCATTGAGGTCGAGCCTGTGGCGGCAGCGATCGCTCGTCCGGCTAACTCGGTATCTGTAACGGATTACGGAGCAATTGCGAATGACGGTCAGGATGACCTTGACGCCTTCAAAGCAGCGGTAAATGCAGCGGTCGCTTCCCACAAAACGCTGTATATTCCGGAAGGCAACTTCCATCTCGGCGGCATGTGGGAGATCGGCTCTGTCAACAATATGATTGGTGATCTTCAAATTACGGGTGCCGGCATCTGGCATACGAATATCCAGTTCACAAATCCCAATGCTGCTTCAGGTGGAATCTCGCTCCGTATTAACGGCAAGTTGGATTTCAGCAATATTTATCTGAATTCAAATCTGCGCTCACGTTATGGCCAGAATGCCGTCTACAAAGGTTTCATGGACAACTTCGGAACCAATTCCACGATCCATGATGTGTGGGTCGAGCATTTTGAATGCGGCTTCTGGGTTGGTGATTATGCGCACACGCCAGCTATTCATGCCAATGGCTTGGTGATCGAGAACAGCCGGATACGGAATAATCTGGCCGATGGCGTCAATTTCGCGCAGGGAACCAGCAACTCTATTGTTCGGAACAGCAGTCTACGCAACAATGGCGATGATGCTCTGGCCGTCTGGACGAGCAATACGAACGGAGCCCCTGCAGGCGTTAATAATTCCTTCTCCTATAATACGATCGAGAATAACTGGCGGGCTGGAGGGATTGCCTTCTTCGGGGGAAGCGGGCATAAGGCGGATCATAATGTAATCACGGATTGCGTTGGCGGCTCCGCCATTAGAATGAATACCGTGTTTCCCGGATATCACTTCCAGAACAACACGGGGATTGAGTTCTCCGATACAACAATCCTCCGATGCGGAACGAGCAAAGATCTCTACAATGGAGAGCGGGGAGCGATTGATCTTGAAGCCTCTAATGATTCGATTCGCAACGTGACCTTCAATAATATCGACATTATCGACACACAGCGGGATGCCATTCAATTTGGCTACGGCGGAGGCTTCGAAAATATCGTGTTCAATAACGTTCATATCGATGGCACCGGACTTGACGGAGTGACGTCATCACGCTTCTCGGGCCCGCATCTGGGCGCAGCCATATTTACCTATACCAATAATGGCACAGCGGTGTTTAATAATCTGACCACTCAGAATATTGCGTATCCGAACGGAAATTATGTTCAAAATGGCTTTAATCTGATCATTCATTAATAAAACATGCTGATATCCGGCATCCCAATCCATGATACCCGCCGAGGTTCTTCCTCGGCGGGTATTTATTCATAACGAATGCCCCCCGATAATTCCTCTAATTGCGCCCAGTCCGAAATGACGAGCTGCTTCTTCTCTTTGATAACCACGTTCATATCGATCAGCTTGTGAATAACACGGTTAAGATGCCGTGGGGTGGTACCGATTAATGAAGCAATCTCAGAAATATGCGGGGTCAGGATTTCTTTGCCGAATTCATTTTGTTGCCTTGTCGTCAATAGGTAGCTGGCGAAACGTTCCTCCACCGAGCCTAACAAATTGACTCTTGAAGCGGCGGTGCAGGTTTGCAGCTTATAAGACAGCTGTCTCAGCAGCTCATGCAAGAAGCCATGCTCCTGCATGAGAACGGTATCCACCGTTGGCTTATTTATGAATAAGAAGGAAGCGCGTTGAACGGCTTCGACTTGGGACTGAATGACAACCTTCTGAATTAGCTCGATATCTCCAAATACGGATAAAGGATGGCAGAACCGCAGCAGAAGGGACTTGCCTGTCTCAACACTGGACGAGACCCGGGTTCTGCCTTCAACTTGAAAATAAATGCCGTCCAGGTCAGCACCTTCGCGGAGTATGACCTCGCCACGTTCGTATGTGCGAAGCTGTAGAGGGAGCTTGTCCGGTTGCGGAAATATGTGCTCCAGATGATATTGCTGGATATAGTCATAAATGCGTTTCTGATCAAGCTTCGTCTTCATAAGTATCTGGCTCCTCCTATAGTAAAACGACGCGTCTAGCAACATAATCCTACTGTACCCCAGAATCGGGAAATCCGGCAAATCGTCTTGGCTTTCCGGGTATCTCTTGCATGGTTGCTTATCACTGACAAGCATTTTTTACACTTTTTTTCAAATGAAGCCATTTTTGAATATCCCGTAAAAGTATAAAAAATCGGAGTTTTATTATATAGTTTCAATAAATCCCCAAGGGTACCGGCAAGAAAACGGAAGCTGAGGGGAAGAAGCGAAAAGTAGAAGAGATTCAAAATTCCGGACATATGTCCTTTTCATTGCACAAATAATTGCTATGATGTAGAGGCAATACGCTTATTAAGGGAAAAGAAGGAGTTCAACGATGAAGTTTGTGTTTGATTTGGACGGGACGATTATCTTCTCTGGCAAACCTCTAAGTGAATCAATGACCCAGGCGCTTGATCAACTGGTGGCCGCGGGGAATGAGGTTGTCTTCGCTTCTGCAAGACCGATCCGCGATTTGCTGCCGGTGCTGCCGGCTCATCTGCATCCATCTCCAATCGTTGGGGGAAACGGGGCCTTTGTAGCGAATCAAGGCCGGATTCTCTCGACGATTCATTTCGATGAACAGACGAAGGGGCGCATCACCGGATTGATAGAGAAATATAAAGCAGGTTATCTTATCGACAGTGAATGGGATTATGCGTATTCCGGGGATGAGTACCATCCCATTCGGCGCAATCTCGATCCTGAGCAGCGGGCTGAGAACAGGCGCCTGGAACAATTGGATGAACTGGTGAAAGCCGTTATTCTGCATTGCGAGGAGCCGGAACAGATGCTGGATGAGCTGCGACAGCTTCCGGTCGTTATCCATATGCACGGTTCTGAGGATATTATCGATATCAGTCCGACAGGTGTAAGCAAATGGGCCGGTCTTCAGGCGCTTGGCTTGCAGCCGCAGCAGTTCATTGCCTTCGGTAATGATGCCAACGACATCTCGATGTTTGAGCAAGCGCAGCACTCCGTTTGCGTTGGAGATCATGAGGGTCTATTGAGAGTGGCAAGCGAACAGGTCCCTGCGGATGAGGGCCAAGTGATTAAGAGAATAGAGAAGTTTCTGGTTTAATATAAAAGGGCAGTCCTGTTTAAGTGCAGGACTGCCCTTTTTACTATAATTGCCCCGAATGACACTCCTTATAAACCATGAAGTGATATAAAGCCTATCGTCTTATTTTACAATAATATATTTCCGGCCTAGCAGCCACATGCTGCTGCTGATGGCCAGGAAATAGAGCGGCATCGTCAGCAGCGATCCATTATGCAGCAGGCTCATGCCCCAGGTTGCCAAGCTCACCAGCAGGTAATAGCCCAGGCTAAATACCGCACCTGCGGTACCGATAACATCGTGGAAACTAACCAGAGAAAGGCTCAGACAGTTCGGCAGGGCAATGCCCGATCCGATGAGCATAACAAACAAGGCAATCAAAATACCGAGCAGCATCCAGATATCAGGCAGCATGGATAAGCTGCTGGCTCCGGTTAGAAGAAATGCTCCTCCAGTCATTACCAAGCAGCCTATATGGATAATTTTCTCCGGCGCAACCTTGGTTAATAGTCTCTTGGAGATCATTGCGCCAAGGACGGAAGCCATGGCAACGATAATACCCAAGAAGCCGTAGATTCCTGGTGACATGCGGAAATATTCAATGAACAGGAACGGTGCTTCCGCATAATAGCTGAACAGAACACCGTTGATGCCGCCAATGAGCAGCCCGAATACGAGTACTCGCGGCGATGCCGCCATTCTTCGCATAACCGGCATAACGGCAACTTTCGTCCGGGTGGATACATCTGTCGTTTCCGGCAATCTTAAGAACGCATACAGGAACAGCAGAACACTCATGAGGACTAACGCAAAGAATACTGCCCGAAAGCCAAAATATTGGTCAATCCAGCCGCCAATCAGCGGCCCGACAGCGGGAGTGAAGGCGATAACCGCAGATATTTGTGCGAACATCACATGGCGTTTCTCTCCGGATACACTTTCACGCAGCATGGTCTGGGTGATGACCGATCCCGTGGCTGCTCCGAAGGCCTGGATGAAACGGCTGGCCAGCAGCAGCTCGATAGAGCCTGAGTAATAGCACATCAGACTTCCAACCCCATAAACAAGCAGTCCGCTGAGCATAGCGGGTCTGCGGCCGATCAAATCGGAAAGCCAGCCCCAGCAGAAGACGCCGATCGCAAAGCCGATAAAATAAATGCTCAGTGTTAATTGTACAGAGCTGTTGGAGACACCAAGCGATGCCGAAATATCCGGCAGGGACGGTGTGTAGATGGTCTCGCTAATCTGTGGAAAAGCGACAAGAACAATCATTAATAACAGCGATGGAACCGCATATTTTTTCATTTTATTTAGCCCTCCTACAAGCTAATATTCTGTCTATGAATGACAACAAGAATATGAGCCTAGCTAGGGAAACGGGGGCATCATAACAGCAATACGGCCGTATATCATCATTTCGTTCAGATTCCTTTCATATGTATGTGTAGGAGGGTTGATCAAATATTTACAATACTCGGGTTACCTTAACATATGGCGGAATGTGGAGTCAAACGCAAATCCATTTTTTAGTTGGAATGAACGAGGATTCAAAGTAAAATGAGAAAAATAAGCCTGAGCTTGGCATGATTGAGGTAGCAAGAGACAGGACCTGGAGGTGGGTTGGATGCAATTTGTAACAAAACGGTTGATCATTAGGGAATTTAAGCTGGAGGATATAGCAGATGTTCACAAATATGCTTCGAACCCATTGGTGACGAGACATATGATCTGGGGGCCAAATACGGAGGAAGAGACCAAGGAATATATGGAAATGGTCATTGGACAGCAGCGGCAAATGGTTCGTCAGGATTTTGAGTTTGCTGTAGTGCTTGGGGGAACGGGAGAGCTTATCGGAGGCTGCGGTCTTCACATCAGCGGGTCCAGACAAGGGGAAATGGGGTATTGCTTCAACCATCCGTACTGGGGCCAGGGATATGCAACGGAAGCTGCGGGCGCGATGCTTCGTTTTGGGTTCCAACAACTGGGCCTTCACAGGATTTATGCGACATGTCGGCCGGATAACCCCGGCTCCGCCAAGGTCATGCAGAAGAACGGGATGAAGTATGAGGGACATTTGCGAGAGCATTTGTGGCATAGGGGAAAATGGCATGATTCTCTCCAATATTCGCTGCTGGAGTCCGAATTCAGCGCTGTGGAGCCCCGGTGATCATCTGTGAAGTCGATAATATTGGTTCATGCTTATGACTTGTAACAGGCTTCGTGGAGACGATGAAGAATGGAGCGCCGGTCTTCGCCGGCTTTTATTTGAGCTAGACGGAATTAAACAGCCGATCTAGCTTTTTTTGTTATAAATTCATTTTTATAGGTCAAATTTGGTTGAAAGCACAAAAATTCTATGTTATCGTTGATAACGAGAATCATTCTCAATTACAAAGAGATATTGGAGGGATACCATGGTACAAGAATATGATATTTGGTGGCAGGAAGGCGATAATGGTGATCAGGAGATGGAAGAAAGCCATCAAACGGGATGGCAACAAGTAATTGAACTTATCGATTCCGAGGATATCGAGCATCGCAAAGTATTGGATTTCGGCTGCAATCAGGGAGGGTTCTTGCGAGCCTTATATGATTGCATCACGTTTGACCACGCTTGTGGTATGGATATGGCAAGAAAAGCGATTGAGGTGGCGAAAGAACGCGTCGGCGCTTACCCGATTGAATATTTTCATACCGGAGATGCCAATTCATTAAACAGAAAATTCCACACCGTTGTGAGCACCTCGGTTTTATACTTAATTGAAGATTTGGATGAGCACTTTAGCACGATCAGCAATGTACTTGAAGAAAACGGGGTTTATTACGCCTCTTTTGCAGATCAATCGAAAAATCCAAGCTTACATTATATGAAGGAAAAAATCGATAAATTTGGCGCGACAAAGATGCAAAACAAGACGCTGACAGAAGTAGTCGATCAGCTGGTTGAACACGGATTTTCTGTTGAATTGCGAAAGGAGCATACTAAACCGTTTTACGAGGTGACACAGTATAAAGAATTTTATTTATCTGTGGATGACTATATTATGGCTTGTGAAAATTCTTACTTGATTAAAGCGAAAAAAGTGGGTAGAGGTAAATGAAAAAACGAATCACAGGTATATTGTTGGGACTCGTCATGCTCTATACTCCGGGTTGCGCATCCCATGAATCCAATGCTTCAAACCAGCAGAGCCAGGAAGTTCCTGGGATTAATATTGCGATTACCAGTGAAGGCAAGGCGGATTTATTGGATGCTACGTCTTACGATTCGGCAATGGCTTTGTATGGCGCCGTTTATGAGCCGTTGGTAGAATACGGGGAAAAAGGAATATTTAAACCGGGGTTGGCAGAGTCGTGGGAAATCCTGGAGGGCGGCAAAAAATATGTGTTTCATTTAAAAAAGGGAATGAAGTTTTCAGATGGTAGCGATGTCACTGCTGAAGCAGTCCGATTTACGATAGAGCGGGCAAAATATAAGAATCCATCAACCACGTTACAGACCTTGATGAATCTGGAAAAAATCGAGGCCGTGGATGAGTTAACGGTTGAGATGTATTTCTCTGAAGTGTCTAATCAAGTGTTAGCTGAATTGTGCCAGACACGGCCCTTAAGGGTTATGAGTCCCCATTCGGTTGCAGGTCAGGACATTACAGGGGAGTTTAAACAGGCCATTGGGTCAGGGCCATTTATCGTGAAGGACAGCACGGCAGAGCATACCGTTTTGGAACCCAACCCCTACTTTAATCAGGGGAATCCTGTGAGTTACCAAGTAACCTTTCAAATGATTGAGGACGGCAGCTCGAGAACTTTGGCGCTCAAAAGCGGTGAGATTGATATTGTAGGTGGGACATTAAGCAATATTACGGATATGGATATTGATGTCCTAAAATCAGATCAGAGCTATCAGGTCCATGAATTTCCGGGTACGATGTCTCACTTCTTGGCCTTCAATCCGGATAATAAGCTATTAAACAGTCCCGTCCGAAAGGCCATCGAACTGGCTATTAATAAAGCAGCCTTATCCAATAAGAAGCTGACGGGGTTATTCCAGCCTAATGTTCAGTATGTGACGGACGGCAATCAAGAGGCATCCGTCTATGATGTGAATAAAGCCCGCCGTCTCTTGGAATCAGAAGGCTATACAGAGAACAAAGACGGATATTATGAAAATGAAAACGGCGGGCTAGTATTTGACCTGGTGATCCAAACCGCGGAATTCCCTGAATGGAAAGAAAAAGCGGAGCTGATCGAAAGCGATCTGAAAAAAGCAGGTGTAAAAATCAATATTAGCATCCAGGACCGTGAAAGCTATTACGATGTATTGTGGAATACCAAAAAATACGATTTAATCTTTTACCGTACTTATACAGATGCATTGCTGCCATACAGCTTTTTAAATTCCTTATACCATAACACAAACGAGGCTCATGGTGTGCTGACCAATGATTCCAAGCTCACGCAGCTATTGGATGATTTTGGACAAACCGCAGATGCGGGGCAGCAGCAAACCATCTTTGATGCCATTTTCAAACGGATATCCGAAGAGGCATTGGCTATACCTATCGAATATAAAAATGAGCAGTTTGTAACGTCTCGTAAAATTGCCCAATTTCAATATTCCGGCTTATCGGATGCGCCGATCGACTTTAAAGCGTTAATGGTGGAATAAGATGAATAAAGCGTTTTTGCTCCGAAAAACTCTGCGTCTTCTAATGAGCTTGCTTTTATTTTCCTTTTTATTGTACGGGCTGCTCTATCTCTCAACCGGTGATCCGGCGTTAGGGCTGCTTAGAAGGCTGGGAGTGCAAGCTGCGTCACAGCAAGTAATTGAGGAGACTAGAGCAGGCTTGGGAATTAACGGAGGATTTTGGCAGCAATATATCCGCTGGCTTTTTAATATGATGCAAGGCGATTTTGGACGCTCATTTATGACGAATGCCCCAGTACTGTCAGCTATTGTGGACAAACTAGCGGTAACTCTGCAGTTAATGGGCAGCTCCTTTATTCTCTATGTTGCTTTTTCCCTTGGCCTGGGGAGTCTGATAGGAAATTTCTCTTTCGCTCAGGGACTGAAGCCAATATTATCTATTGTGCTTTCCTTCCCGATTTATTGGCTCGCCTTATTAGCTATTTTTATTTTTGGGGTGCAGCTAAAGTGGTTCCCCTTTATAGGAAGCAGTACTAGCAAGCATTTCATGTTGCCCGTTATTGTCATTTGCCTGTCAGAAGGCAGTTATTTAGCGAAAATGGTAGGGGATCTGGTAGGAACGGTGGCCCATAGTGAACGACAGGTTGTGGCCAAGTTCAGGGGAATAAAGTGGTATTACCGTTTCTATTACCAGCTAAAAGAAGTGTTTGTCCCGTTGATTACCTTGTACGGGAATAGCTTGACGCATTTGTTTGGAGGCACGATCCTGATCGAGATTATTTTCAGCATTTCGGGGCTGGGAAAATTGCTGATGGATGCCATTTCGGCAAGGGACTATCCGGTCATTCAGGGAATAACCCTGATCGTCGCGTGCGCAACCTTCTTATTAAATTATTTGATGGATTTGCTTATAGAAAAAATGGACAGCAGAATACAGATTCATCCTCAGAGGGGGAAGTGATGAGAAGGAAGGCAATACTTGCTTTGGCTTGCAGTATCATTTGCTTGCTGGTTGTTATGCAGCTTCAAAGTCCTTATACCATTGATAAAGCAAATTCTTTACAAGGGATCAGCTGGGAGCACTGTTTTGGCACAGATTACTTGGGAAGAGATTTGTTCAGTCGGGTCATTTACGGGAGTCTCAATTCTATTGTAGTTGCTTGTATTTCTTTATGTGGCGTGGTGCTGCTCAGCCTTATTATAGGCGGAATTGCTGGACTGCTGGGCGGTATAGCAGATGCAGGTCTTATGATCGTGGCAGATATTATGATTAGTATTCCGTCCATCCTGTTAGCGCTGGTGTTTACAGGTTTATTTACCAACTCCATGATGACTGTCATGTTTGCGTTAGTGATTAGCTGGTCCGGCAAATACATCCGATATATTCGCAATCTAGTCTTAAATATCCGCAAAGAAGAGTACATTATTTTGGCACCGCTGCGAGGCTCCTTTCGCATGCATACATTAGTTCACCATATTTTCCCCAACGTGCTGCCAGAATTGCTCTCTTTATTTATGACGGATCTAGGCAAGGTTATTTTAAGTATTTCCGGATTATCTTTTTTGGGCATTGGCGTTCAACCGCCTACACCTGAACTCGGAACCATTCTATACGACGGCAAAGCCTATTTCTTTATCACACCGCGGCTATTTATTTTTCCGGGACTTGCGCTAAGTGCAATTATGCTGATTACGCAATTTGCCAGCCGGCAAATAAGTAAAAAGTGGGGGCCAACTCATGATTAAGTTAGAAGAATGTTCAGTACAGTGGAAGGAACAGCAGCTGCTGTCCTCGATCAACTTACATGTATATGAAGGGGATTTCTTTTGCTTAATTGGCGAAAGCGGGGGCGGGAAAACTTTGCTTAGCCGCTTGATGCTTGGTTGGCTGCCCAAAGGTTTCGAGGTGAGCGGCACAATATCCGCAAAGCAAGATAAAATGGAAATTATTTTACAAAACCCGATCGGGAGCATGCAAGCAAACAGTAAAGTCGGTGCTCAGTTTCACCATTTATTAAAATCAAAAGGTATTAAAGAGAAGCGAAGAAGAGAGCAGCAGATGATGCAAATCCTTGCATCAGTGGGCTTCTCCAATATGGGGGAAATATTGAACAAGCGGCCTTTTCAGCTAAGCGGCGGGATGTGTCAAAAGATCGCGATTGCGATGGCCTTGATTTCGCAGCCTGAAATTATTATTGCTGATGAACCGACCAGTGCCCTGGATGCGGAAAGCCAGCAAAATATGATGACCTTGCTGTGGAATATTTACCGGGAAAGGGGCCTGACGATCGTATTGATTACCCATAATTTGAATATGGTGAGGGAATACGGAACCCATGTAGGCATTGTAAAAGAGGGAAGGCTGATTGAGGCAGGCACAACCAGGCAAGTCTTAACGAACCCTCAAGAAAAATATACTCAGGAGCTGATAGAGATATTTGAACGGTGATACTCATATTTTGCAAGTTTCCCAGTTGACCAAGGCTTACCGGCATCAAGTTATTTTTCGAAATCTCAATCTGGTTATTAACAAAGGAGAATGGGTAGGGGTTATTGGTGATAATGGCTCCGGGAAATCCACCTTGGCCAAAACTATTATGGGCTTAGAAGACGGTGCAGAAGGCTACATTTACTTGGGTAATCGAAGCAAGGATCACTTCAGTAGGAACGAATGGGTACAAGAGGTTCAATTAGTGACGCAGTATACCCGCAATGCGCTGGATCCAACGAAGAAAATACGCGAATTACTGCTTGAACCATTGCGATTATTCCAACTGGCTAATAAGAAGGAGGGCCTGGCAAAGATAGGGCAGATGTTAGAATCCTGTAGTCTGTCCTTGGACCTATTGGATCAACGGCCCCGGGAAATAAGTGGCGGCCAATATCAAAGAATATGCATCGCCCTGGCTTTATTGGTTCAGCCCAAGCTAATGATATGTGATGAAGCCACCGCAAGCCTGGATATGATTAATGAATTGCGAATCATTGAGTTGTTAAAGCGGAATACGGAAATGGCGGTGCTGTTTATTTCCCATAATCAAGAATTAGTTACCCGGGTGTGCGATAGATGTATCTATATGAGGAAGTTTCTGTAGCCCTAGAGATTCTATATCGCTGCGGTGAAGAAATGGTTCAGGAAGTGGTCAGGACCACCCAGGCTAAGGATAAAAGGGTTGCTTATTCATATTTTCCGTAATAGAATTTATGGATATGATAATCGTTCTCATTTAAAAGAGGTGAAAAGTTTATGAAGAATACCGATTTTCATCTCAACTTCAATTTATTCTTTGATGGCCTGGGACTACAGCGGCAATATACCGACCGCTCTGAACCGATGAAGCTGAGCTCGTTCATGGGGACGGGGCAGGTTCAGCGTTATGTGCCCCGCCAGGATATGAATATTGTCGTCTCTGAGATGACCTTTCAACGTGAACTTGATATCTCGCTTGAAACCGGCATGCCGATGATCGAGCTTCACTATTGTTCACAGGGCACTCGGCAGTTTAGTGTGGATGGGGAGGAGTATCATTTTGCTCCGGGCATGATCAGCTTGCAGCTTATTCGCGAGACAAAGGTACGGTTCGAGTTCGAGGAAGAACGGCCTTATCAAATGCTCGGAATCGGGATTCCGGTTTCTACTTTTCATCATTTCTTAGAGGGGGCTGACCACAGCAGGCCGGTTGATTTCAATACGCTGCTGGGTCAACGGAATTACCGCGTCTTCCAGGAGAAAGTTGATCCGGCCTCTTCCATGGCTATAAGGCGTCTGATGCAGACATTACAGCAAAAAAGCACCAGTAATCTGGAGTTGGAGTGTAGTGTGCTGGAATTGCTGTCCTCCTCGTTTCAGTCGCTGCTGATTGAACGTAACACATCGAATTTATCGAATAGCGATATAGACAAAATAAAAAGGGCGCGGGAAATCATTCTGGAATGGATGGCGGACCCGCCTACACTCATGGAACTATCGCGGATGATCGGCTTAAATGATTATAAATTGAAGGTTGGCTTTAAAGAGATGTATGGCACAACGGTCTTCGGATATTTGCGGGAGAAGAGGCTGGAGAAGGCGCTGCTTCTGCTTCAGGAAGGCAATATGAATGTTTATGAGACCACGCTTGCCGTCGGATATTCTAATCCAAGCTATTTTGCGCAAGCATTTCGGGATAAGTATGGGGTAACCCCGGGAAGTCTGACGCGACGTTCTTCAATCTCAGGCCCTTAATGCTCAAATGTAAAAAAATATTGCACAAATGAACTGCTCTTTGGAGCAGTTTTTTTGTTATCTTGCCCATTCCCTTGAACCGTATAAATATTCCGTCCAGTGGTGGAGAGGGAGCTTTCATCCAAGGTAATATGAACAAGTGATAATGAAAATCATTTGCATTGACAAATGAGGTTCGAAACAGCGATAGATGGGAGTGAAAGATATGAAATACAGATTCACTGTAATGTTTCTTATTGTATTATGCGGCATGATATCGATCGCTGCCTTCAATCCGATTATCGGCCCGCTATCCCGGAATTTGGGCCTTAGCGAGTTTCAGTCGGGCTGTCTGGTGTCGGTAGCCGGTCTTTGCTGGCTGCTCGGAGGCTACTTCTGGGAGAAACAAACCTTCATGAGCCGGAAAAAGATGCTGGCGTCCATTATGTTTGTCTATTTGATCACGCTGGTCGTATTTGCTCTCCTTGCGGATTATGCAGCGGCTCATGGGCAGGGTTCAGCGGGTTTATTCTGGGTTTTCTTCCTGCTGCGCGCGGTCGCAGGCTTCTTCTTCGGCGGTATCCCGGCCAAGGCGCAAGCTTATGTGATGGGCTGGACAACACAAGAGACGCGGACGAAGGGGATGGCTTTATTTGGAGCCGCGAACGGACTCGGGTTCGTATTAGGCCCGGCGATGAGCGGCGGCATGGCGGCGATTGGACTGACCGCCCCGATGTACGCTGTAGCTATACTGCTTGCCCTGATGATGATTCTGCTGGGGTTGCTGATCGAAGATGAACCGCAGCAGAAGGCGATCCGCAGCGCCAAGACTTCTTCGCTCTCGCCGCTGGATGGAAGAATTCGCCTGTATCTATGGGTTGGTCTGATGCTCTCTTTTGCCTTGAATATTGTTCAAGTGACCATCGGTTTCTATGTTCAGGACAATCTTGGTTATGATGCCCGCCAGGCCACACAATTGATCGGGCTGGGATTGGCTCTGTCAGGAGTCATGGTCGTACTCTCGCAGATCGTAATCAGCAAGCTGAAGTGGAAATCGGATCATGTATTGCGGATTGGATTGCTGTTTGTTGTACTCGGTCTACTGGGGCTTGTCACCTTTATCCAATATGCCTATGTTGATTTCCTGCTTCTCGGAATCGGGATTGGCTTTACATTGTTGGGCTATAGTGCAGGAGCGTCGCTGGCCGTACGGGATGAGGAACAGCGGAGTGTCGCTTCTTATATCGCCGCTTTGCAGGGAGGGGGCTCCTTCCTCGGACCTGTGACAGGAACCGCATTATATACGGCAAATATAGCCGCTCCGTATTCATTTTGTGTGCTGTTGATTTGTGTAACCGGTCTCTTCTCATTAAGAAGAAAGACGGTTCGTGTTCCGTCTGACCTATCGCAATAAGTCTTCAAAATGAAGCGGGCAAGCTGAAAATAGGAAGGGAAATGATCAATAAGGGGGTAGTTCAGAGATGAAAGTGCAGAGAATGGCACGTATTAGTACGTTTGGTTTATTGATTTTTATGTTGCTGCTGGTCGCCGGTTGCGGCAGGTCTGACAAGGGACAGGCCGGTACAGTTCCGAGCGAGAGGGCTGCGGTGACTGGAGGGAATTCATCGCAGTCGCCTACACGAACAGTTCAGGACGCCAAGGGAGAGGTCACCATTCCCGCTGAACCCAGACGAATCGCTGATATTTCCGGCTCTACGGAAGAATTGCTGGTGCTTGGCTTCCAGCCTATATTAACCGGGAATACCGATATGGGAAATCCCGCTGAAGCAACGCCGCTTCTTAAAGAGAAGCTGGATCCAAACACGCTCATCGGCGGCTGGTTCCAGACAGAAGTGGATGTAGAGGCCGTGATGGCAGCCGAGCCCGACTTGATTCTGGCTGGGCCAACGCAGGAGAAAATCTATGATCAACTGTCGAGAATCGCTCCAACCGTTCGGGTTCCTTATGGTTTTAATGCTTTTCGGGACCGTTTTGCTTTTGTCTCCGCAGTGCTGGATAAGCATGAGGTGATGGAGCAATGGATGGCGGAATACGAAGCTCAAGCCGTCAAGGACAGGGAGAGAATTCAGGCGAAAACCGGGACAGAGAACTTTGCGATCATTGAGGCGACGCAGAAGGAGATTCGAATTTATTCCCGCACCGGCATCGCCGACATGATCTATAACGATCTCCGGCTTCCCCCGGCGCCGGGCTTGCCTGAGCCTGATGCGTGGGGCGGCAAAGTGACTAGCCTTGAGGGGCTGTCCACGCTGAATCCTGATCATCTGATTTTGATGGCCGATAGCTCGGATAACGTTCTGGAGAAGAGCAGTATCTGGAACAGCCTGAAGGCCGTTCAGGCAGGCAAGGTATATCGTATGACAAGCCGCCAGAATTACAATGAAGCCTTCTTTGCCCTGGGCAAGAAATCGCTGATGAACCAGCTTGTCGAGGATATCCTGAAAGGCTCACAATAAGCGTTTTGTGAAGGAGGGATTTAATTGACTCACAAAAAAGGCATGTCCCGATTGTTTGAAATCGCCGGAGAAAGACGAGGTTTGTTAATACTCTCCGGTTTGCTGTCTTCGATAAGCGCCGTCTGTATGCTGGTGCCCTATGCTGCTGTATATTTCATTCTGAAGGAGCTGCTGGAGCATGCTGCCGAGCCGTCCATGGCCGATGGAGCGATGATGGTCCGTTGGGGAATTATCGCCCTCTGCGGTCTGCTGGGAAGCCTGGTCATGATATATGCCGGAGGGATGGTTTCGCATGTGGCCGCTTTTCGAATTTTATATGGATTGAGGGTGAGATTGTCGGCCCACATCGGCAGGCTGCCGCTAGGCTGGTTGAATGGGACGTCAACGGGCGCGGTAAAGAAGACGATGGAGCAAAATGTAGAGAAGGTAGAGACCTTTATTGCCCACCAGCTTCCCGATCTTGTTCATGTCGCGGTCACCACCCTATTCATGATTGTGGTCATGTTCCTGCTCAACGTATGGCTGGCTATCGCCTGCATTGTACCTATCGTTCTTGCGCTGATTGTCCAGGGTTTGCTGATGTCCAGCTCTAAGACGCAGGAGAATGTGCGGAAGTATCACGATTCACTGGAACGGATGAACGCTTCTGCTGTTCAGTATGTAAGAGGAATGCCGGCCATTAAGGTATTCGGGCAAACGGTGCAATCCTTCCGTCAATTTTATGAAGATATGATTCGATATCGTGATTTTTGTTTGAAATATACCGACCAATTCCAGACCGGATATCTGGTATTCAAGGTGATTCTCGGCTCCTTCGCCGCGTTCGTTCTGCCGGTAGGCGTGTATCTGCTAAGCCGCGATCCGGGAAACGTTGCTTTCGCTTCCGTGCTGCTGTTCTTCCTGATCATGGCCCCGGGCATCTCTTCTCCGATGTTCAAGATCATGTCTTTGACCTCAACGCTGAGAGATATCCGCGAAGGGGTGGAACGCATTGACCGGATTCTCGAGGAGCAGCCTGTAACGGAACCGATACATCCGCAGCAGCCGGAGTCCTATGATATCAGCTTCGATCGCGTCTCCTTCGCTTACGATGCGGGGGCCGGAAGCATGGAGGCCTTATCGGATATTTCGTTTACCGCCAGACAAGGGGAGGTTACGGCGCTTGTGGGCCCGTCCGGAGCGGGCAAATCGACGGTGGCAAACCTGGTGCCCCGGTTCTGGGATGTGAAGTGCGGAGCGATTCGCATCGGCCATGTGGATGTCCGGGATATGGCCACCGCTGATCTGATGAATACCGTTGCTTTCGTATTTCAGGATTCATTTCTGTTCTATGATACGGTGTATAACAATATTGCCGTCGGTCGGCCTGACGCATCGCCGGAGGAGGTGCACGCAGCTGCGAGGGCGGCGCAGTGTCACGCCTTTATAGAACAGCTTCCGCAGGGCTATGACACACTGATCGGCGAAGGGGGCGTATACCTGTCCGGCGGGGAGGAACAGCGGCTGGCCGTTGCCAGGGCGATCCTCAAGAATGCCCCTGTGCTTGTGCTGGACGAGGCCACTGCATTTGCTGATCCCGAGAATGAATACGAGATGCAGCTGGCCCTGAAGGAGCTGATGCAGAAGAAGACGGTCATCGTGATCGCGCATCGTCTGTCCACAATTAAGGATGCGGAGCAGATTCTCGTGATGGAGAGCGGACGCATCGCCGAACGGGGAAGGCATGAAAAATTGATCTCGGCTGGAGGAACCTATGCCCGAATGTGGGCTTCCTACCGGCAGACTGAGAATTGGAGCATCGGCCAGAAGGAGGGGGTGGATGAACATGAACATGCTGCGCAATATTACCGCGGGTAATCCCCGCGCCCTAATCAGACCGGTATTGTATACAACGCTGGCCAATTTGATTAGTATAGTTCCTTTTGTGCTGCTGGTGGAGGCAATCAGGATCATCTTTCAATCATTTATCACACCGGGGACTGCTCTCGATATGACACGTTTGTGGTGGGTATGCGGGGGGATGGCCTTGTCGTTGATACTTTTATATATCAGTGAGGTTCCTGCCTATCGCGCTCAGTATCGCATTGCTTACAGCGCCGCCGCTGACGGCCGGGCCCGTCTGGCCGAGCATTTGCGCAAGCTGTCGCTGGGCTTTCTGAACAAGCGGGATCCGGGGGACCTGGCCAATATGATGATGGGCGATTTCACGCTGCTGGAGCACGGCATCTCACATCTGGTCCCGCAGATGCTGGGGGCGATTGTCATGCCGCTTCTTGCTCTCGCAGGGCTATCGGTGCTCGATTGGCGCATGGCCCTGTCGTTGTTCGCTGCGCTTCCGGTCGCTATTTTGCTGCTGCTATTGACCACCGGCCTGCAACGCAGGCTGGGGGCCCAGCATATGCGGGCCAAGATCGATGCGGCCAACCGTTTTCAGGAGTACCTGAACGGCATTCGCGTCATTAAGGCCTATAATTTGGGCGGGGAGCGCTTTGCCCGCCTGGAACGCTCATTCAAAGAATTAATGCGGCAGAGCATCCGGCTTGAAGGCTTGTTGGGGCCGATTGTATTGATGGCGATTGCCTGTATTCGGGCCGGCTTAACCTTTATGGTTATTGTAGGCGTTCATTTGCTGCTCGGCGGCAGCCTTGATTTGATGACCTTCGTGGCCTTTCTGATCATCGGAACCCGGATCTTCGAGCCGCTGACGATTGCGCTGGTTGGTTATGCGGAGTTCCGTTATCATGAGCAAGCCGGAGAGCGCATCGTCCGGCTGCTGCAGGAACATGTGATGCAAGGCGACAGACAGCCCGCAGCAGGACATGATATCGAGTTCAGCGAGGTTACCTTCGGCTATCTGGAGCAGCCTGTTCTGCAAAAGGTAAGTCTCCGGATGCCGACAGGCTCCTTTACTGCTTTGGTCGGGCCTTCAGGCAGCGGAAAGAGCACCATGCTCCGCCTTATCGCCCGCTTCTATGATCCGGATCAAGGGATAGTGACCATGGGCGGCGAAGCGATTCATGCGATGGATCCGGAGGCGCTGCTGCAGAAGGTTTCCATGGTGTTTCAGGATGTGTATCTGTTCCAGGACACGATTGCTAACAACATCCGCTTCGGGAAAGGCGATGCAACCCGGGAAGAGATCGAATCCGCCGCACGGCTCGCCTGCTGTCATGAGTTCATTATGAAGCTTCCCGAAGGCTATGACACGCCGGTCGGCGAAGGAGGCAGCACGCTGTCGGGCGGAGAGAAGCAGCGGATTTCCATCGCCAGGGCGATTCTGAAAGACGCCCCCGTCGTGCTTCTTGATGAGGCGACAGCTTCGCTGGACCCTGAGAATGAAGCGGAGATTCAGAAGGCGATTGACCAGCTTGTGCAAGGAAGAACCGTTATCGTGATTGCGCATCGCCTCAAGACGGTACGTCATGCCGATCAGATTGCTGTATTGGATCAGGGGCAGATTGTGGAGACAGGCCGGCATGAAGAACTGTTGTCCTTGAACGGTCTGTATGCCCGTCTGTGGCGGCGTCAGCATCAGACCGGCGAGTGGAGTATTTCTTCCTGAGCAACGACTTGATCACATAGGCCCTTTTAACGATTAGCTAAAGGGAGTTATAATAATAAAAGTTAATTTTTACAGCTTTTATGAGTATATTAAGCTCTCAATGCTAATTGTTAAGTAGAGTGATCATCTATTGAAAGGGCTGTGCGACGATGTCCGTAATGACGAAGAAGGCTTTGGCTTCCACTCTTAAATCGATGATGCAACAATCCTCCTTGGAGAAAATCACGGTGAAGGATCTGGTGGCCGAATGCGGAGTAAACCGACAGACATTTTATTATCATTTTCAGGATATATACGATTTGCTGGGCTGGATTTATAAGACGGAGGCGCTGGACGCGATATCCAACTGCCGCACCTATGATACCTGGCAGCATGGCTTCCTGAAAATATTCCATTACGTTTTAGACAACAAAAAGTTCTGCCTCAGTACCTATCGTTCCATGGGGCGGGAGCATTTGGATCTCTTCCTGCACCAGGCGGTGTTCGACCTGTTGATGGGTGTGATTGAAGAGGTTAATGCCGGCAAGCAGGTGCGATCGGAAGATAAGAAATTTATCGCCAACTTTTATACTTTTGCGTTCATCGGCATCATGCTGGAGTGGATTCGCAATGGCATGGGGGAAGACCCCGGTTTGATTATTGACCGACTGAGCATCCTGGTTGAAGGCGATGTGGAGAAGGCGATCAATAAATATGTGCACATTAGCTAGCGCGGGCCGGCCGGAATACAAAATTAAATATTTAGACATTTTAAGGGTTATGTATAAATTTTATACATAGCCCTTTTACTGTTTAGTGTAAACGCGCGGCAGGCGCAGTATAGTGAGTTTGCAGGGAAAATAATCATGTGTAGGTTGCGCTAATATGAATCTAAATGGAGGTTATAAGCATGTATTACAGCAATGGAAACTACGAAGCTTTTGCCCGTCCTAAAAAACCACATGGTGTGGATCAAAAATCTGCCTATTTAATTGGCTCAGGTCTAGCCTCATTGTCCGCGGCTGCCTTCCTCATACGCGATGGTCAGATGAAAGGTGAAAATATCCATATTCTTGAGGAACTCGATATTTCCGGAGGCGGATTGGACGGCATCTATGATGACGGCAGAGGATTCATTATTCGCGGTGGCCGGGAAATGGAAAACCATTTCGAATGCCTCTGGGATTTGTTCCGCTCCATTCCTTCATTGGAAACAGAAGGTGCATCGGTACTGGATGAATTTTATTGGCTCAATAAAGAGGATCCGAACTATTCCCTACAGCGTGCGATTCTCAATCGGGGCGAGGATGCGCATACCGATGGCAAATTTACACTGACACAAACCGCTTCTATGGAAATTATCAAATTGTTCTTTACTCCGGAAGAAGCGCTTGAAGATTTGAAAATTACAGATGTCTTCTCCGAAGATTTCTTCAACTCGAATTTCTGGCTTTACTGGCAGACAATGTTTGCGTTTGAACCATGGCATAGCGCGATGGAGATGCGCAGATATGTGACTAGATTTATTCACCATATCGGAGGATTGCCTGACTTCTCGGCCCTGAAATTCACTAAATATAATCAGTATGAGTCACTTGCACTGCCGCTGATGAAGTACTTGGAAGAACATGGTGTAACCTTCCAATTCGCGACGACCGTAACGAATGTAGAATTTGAGATTACGGGAACAAAGAAAGTGGCTAAAAAGCTCGTATATGTACAAAGAGGACAAGAAAAGCACATTGATCTGACTGAAAATGATCTGGTCTTTATTACAAACGGCAGCAATACCGAAAGCTCTACGCTAGGAGATAACAATACTCCTGCTGTAATGAATACTTCCCTCGGCGGAAGCTGGGAGCTGTGGAAGAAAATCGCGGAGCAGGACCCTGCCTTTGGCAGTCCGGATAAATTCTGCGGCAACATTGCGGAAAGCAACTGGGAATCCGCTACCGTTACAACGCTGGATGACCGCATCCCTCCTTACATCGAGAAAATTTGCAAACGGGACCCATTCAGCGGCAAAGTTGTAACCGGCGGTATTGTTACGGTGAAGGATTCGAAATGGCTGATGAGCTTTACGTTGAATCGCCAGCCTCACTTCAAATCCCAGCCGAAGGATCAGCTCGTCGTATGGGTGTATAGCTTGTATTGCGACGTGCCGGGCGATTACATCAAAAAACCGATGAAAGACTGTACAGGGATTGAAATCACCGAAGAGTGGCTCTATCATATGGGCGTACCTGTAGCAGAGATTCACGATATGGCCGTAAACTCCGCCAACTGTGTTCCTTGCATGATGCCGTATGTTACCTCATACTTCATGCCAAGAGCAGCAGGGGACCGTCCGAACGTCGTGCCTGATGGCTGTGTCAACGCTGCTTTTATCGGCAACTTCGCCGAGACACCGCGCGATACGGTGTTTACTACGGAATACTCCGTCCGTACCGCGATGGAAGCCGTATATACCTTGTTGGACATTGACCGCGGTGTTCCGGAAGTATTCGGATCTGCTTATGATGTCCGTGTGCTTTTGGATTCCACCGCGAAAATGATGGATGGCAACAAGCTTACCGACATGGGGCTTCCTGATACCGTGAAACTAGCTGCAATGACGGGGATAAAGAAGATCTCAGACACCAGAATCATGCAGCTGTTAAAAGAATATAAGTTGATTTAAACTGGGGAGCATTAATCGGGAAATCGCCTGGATGGGCGGTTTCCTTTTTATATATTTTTTGATTGACTATTTAATCAATGAACATTATAATTCTTTTATAAGCTAAACTTGCATGAAGGAGGCGGTACGTTATGTCCCCAAGAATCGATGAACAGAATCAGCAAATTCGTGATGCGCGCAAGCAGCAATTGCTCGAAGCCGGGGCGAAGGTGTTTGGGGAACGAGGTTATGCGGGAACAAAAATAAGCGATATTGTCGGAGAAGCCAAATTAAGCCACGGTCTGATTTATCATTATTTTGCTTCCAAAGAGGATATTTATATCGAGCTGGCCAGAACTGCGTTTATAACGTCCTATGAGACGATCCGTGAGGTTGTGGAGAGCGGCGGAAGTCCGTATGAACGGCTGAAGGCGCTGACGGAAGGAATCTTTGCTCATACTGCAGAAAGCGGTTATTTCTTCCTGATCGCTTTGCAAACCAACACTTCGAAGACGGTGCCCGCAGAGGCCACGGCAATATCGAGGGAATACGCTCAACAAAGCATGCGATGGCTTGAGCGATTATTTCGCGAGGGTCAGGAGCAAGGGGAGTTCATTGATGCCGATCCCTTGAAGCAAGCCCTTATGTATTCTTCCATGCTGAACGGGGTTGTATTCACACGCCTGACCTATCCCGAACTGGAGGACTTCCCGCAGGTGGATCAAATCTTGCGAATTTTCGTGCATGCACGTGCAGAGGAGTGATCTTATGGAAATGAAGGGATTATCCATATATAGAAACGAGCAGGGGAGAGACCGCTTCGTGGCAGCCTATGACCAAGCATTAAGCGAGTGGCCGGTCTCCTACGAAATAAGCTATGTATCCACCCAATTTGGGGATACGCATCTTATCCGTTGCGGGGATCCAGCCGATCCGCCTTTGCTGCTTATTCATGGCATGACCGCTACGTCCCTGATGTGGAGCGCTAATATCGCTGAGTGGTGCAGCGGGTATTACGTATATTGCGTCGATGTTCCTGGTGATTTTGGCAAGAGCACGCTGCTGAAGCCGTTATCCAGTAAAGAGGCGGCCGCACAGTGGTTATTGGAGCTGACCCGGGAGCTTGGCTTGGAGAAGTTTCATTTACTGGGGCATTCGATGGGCGGATTTATATCTTTGAATTTTGCGGTGGTTCATCCGGAACGCGTGAGTTCACTGACTTTGCTGGCGCCTGCCGGCTCCTTTGTACCTTTGTCCAGGATGTTTTATTGGCATATGTTTCCGGCGGTGATGCTGAAGACACAGTGGTTGATCGACCGGGCATTTGCCTGGTGCATGTCGAGGCATAATAGCCTCGATCAAATACCCGCTTCTTACCGGGCGCTGATGTCAGCAAGCTATAAGAACTGTTTTCCACGGCTGGGTCTGCTTCCTACGGTCTTTACAGAAGCGGAGCTTGCTCAATGCTCATTTCCAACTCTATTGATCGTCGGGGAAGATGAGGTGATCTACCGTCACTCCCTTTCGGATGTACAGGCGAAGGCGCGCCTGCTTCCCGATATAACCCTCGCAACCGTGCCCAAGGCCGGGCATCTCCTAAGTATTGAACAGAAGCAGCGGATTAATCAATTGGTGATGAAATTTCTGGGTAAGCATGCGGGGAATGTTACGGTGTAGATGGTGTAGGGTAGATAGTCCATAGCTCGTCCATAGCTCTAACGAAACACCATATCGTTATTTTCGGGAAATCAGCACCTACTCAAATTTAACGAAACACTGTAACGCTATTTTGGAGAAAATCCGCCCTTTATCCCTTTATTTACTCAAATAACGATGCCCAGTTTCGTAAAAGTTTGAAATCTCTCGTTTTGAGGCAAATAGCGATACCCAGTTTCGTTACAAGTTGTTGAGCACTAGAGCAGACCCCGTTTTGCGGTCTCAAAGGTATACATTCTAGCACAGGACTTGATCTCACCGGGAAGGTATGCTAATTTTAACGATAATATGATAATGATTATCATTATCATATTATCGTTTTCGTTATTACATCTTTCCAAGGGAGAGGTTCTCTGTGCATACCAATGAAACATCACATACAAAAAGCGGCTTTACTGCAACAGATGGCGTGCATGCGACTAAAGCGCAAAGAGCGGGCACATATAATAGGGCGGATCTGCTGGAAATCAAGACGTATATGGAGAGTCACTATGATGAACCGTTGTCGATCGCACAGCTGGCCAAGATGGCAAACATTAGCCCCAAATATTTTGTGGATTTATTTAAAAAAACGTTCGGCCAAAGTGCGATGGAATATTTAACGGATGTTCGCATTCGGCATGCCAAGCGGTATTTGGCGGAATCCGAAGAGCGGCTGCGGGATATTGCCAGGAAGGTAGGGTATAAGGATGAATTTTATTTTAGTCGTAAATTTAAAAAGGAAGTGGGTGTAGCGCCCTCTGAATTCGCTAAAAATACCCGCAAGCGTGTGGCGGCATGTTCCCCCTCAGCGATCGGACATTTGCTTGCGCTGAATATCATTCCGCAGATCGCCCCCCTCGATCCCAAATGGACTCCGTATTACTACAACCTTTACAGCAGCGAGATCAAGTCGCATCTTATTCTCACCAGCCCTTATTACAAATTAACATTTGAGACCAATCTGGGTAGGCTGAGTCAGGCCCATCCGGATGTTATTATCGGTTCTGAACGGCTGCAAATGAGCGAAGATAACCGGTTGAACTCAATCGCGCCAGTACATTACATCACAGACCAAAAAGACTGGAGAGATCAACTGCTTGATATCGCCGCATATTTGGACAAAGAGCCTGCTGCACAGCAGTGGATACGCAATTACGAGCGTAAGGTCCAGGCTGCGCGGGAGCAGTTAAGCGCTTCGCTGGGGAGGGATCGTATTCTGGTGCTGCGGATTTACCGTACGCAAATGTTCGCATACCGGAATCGGGGACTCCAGGAGCTGCTTTACGACGATTTAAAACTTCGGCCTGCTGGCAGCAGAGAACTGCACAGCCACTTGCCTATGGCGCTGCAGGAACTGCAAGAGATAAATCCTGAGCGGATTTTGTTGACCATATGTCCGGAGGCTTCAACACGCAAATTCTGGTTGGCATTGCAGCATTCGGCCGAGTGGAGGCAGCTCCAGGCTGTACGGAACGATCATGTATATATGATTAATGCCGATCCCTGGTTTGAATATTCAGCGGTGGCCATGGCCCGGATGCTGGATGAAGCACTGCTCTTATTTACCGGAAATTGTCCAAATATACTTCCGGATAATGACTATGGTGAATCCTTGGCAAAATAAGTATACTCAAAGTCGATTGAGAACGATTATCAACTAAGGGGGATATATCATGTCAAGACTTTGGGGTACGAGAGAAAAGGGAAGGAAAACTCTATTTTTGGTTTTATTAAGCTGTGTGATTGCAGGGAGTCTGCTGGCGGGATGCAGTTCCCAGGCGAAGAACGGCGCTGCGGCACTCGAACCTGAACAGCAGGCCGGAGAGGTTAAAGCATCCGCTGATGCTGGCAATAAAGGAAATGGCAGTGAGGAAAAGCAAGAACGGATCATAAAGGACGAGCTTGGGCACGAGGTTAAGCTGACCGGTACACCGGCGAAGATCATTGCTCCTTATCTGGAAGAGTCTCTGCTGAAGCTGGGGGTAACTCCTGTTGCCCGATATTCTAATGCCAAGGATGGACATCGCGATTGGATAGAAGGCTTAAACGATGTGCCGATCCTGGATTTTTCCGAAGGATTGCCTTCGCCTGAAGTTATGATGTCGTATAGTCCAGACCTTATCATCTTGCAGACGGAAACCTTTGCGGCAAATGGGGTTTATGAGAGCTATGCGAAGGTTGCACCGACTTATGTTTTTAAAAATGCCTCCGGCAATATGGAGCAGTCGCTTGCTGTCATAGGGGATCTACTCGGTAAATCGGCTGAGGCTGAGGCGGCATTGCAGGATTACCGCGAGAAAATCAATGAGGCTAAAGAGAAATTAAGCAAGGTTATGGAGAATAAAAAGATTGCAATTATCCGCTTTGCTCCTAAAGGAATCAATATGATGGGAGGCAACTATTTAGCCGGGTATGTGCTCCATCAAGAGCTGGGACTCGGCAAGACAAAGCTGATCGGGGATGCCAACAGCGCTGCCCTCTCATTGGAGGTCGTTCCCGAGCTGGACGCGGATTACATATTTGCTATCGATCAAGGGGGAGACCGGGCGATGATGGATAGCCCGATCTGGAAGAGCATGCCGGCTGTCAAGCAGGGACATGTCTATGAGGTGGACAGCGGCTATTGGCTCGGAAGCGGCCTGATTGCTTATGAGAAAATTATCGATGATGTGCTGCGGTTTCTGATTCCGCAGGAGGGCTAGCGATGGAACCGATAATATCAGAAGCAGCGCCTTCGGATGCTGCATATCAGCAAGTGAACATCCCCTATGCCGAGCAATGGGGAATGACTTCACGCGAGGGGCGAACCTATCGGATTATTGCAGCTCGTCCCTTGGGAGAGCCTCCGCCCGCCGGATATCCGGTTATCTACTTGCTGGACGGGAATTCCGTATTCGGCACGATGGTAGAAGCGCTGAGGCTGCAATGTCGCAGACCGGATCATACAGGAGTGATGCCTGCAATAGTCGTCGCTATTGGTTATGAGACGAACGGTCCGTATGCGCCGGAACGCTTCTATGACCTTACACCGCTGCCGTCGATGGAATATCGCAGGCGTTTCGATAATGAACGGATTCCTGAGCAAGGCGGGGCAAGGGAATTCCTGCACTTTATTGAAGAGGAGCTGAAGCCGCGAATCGAAGGGAGATTCCCGGTCGATCGCACGCGGCAGGCGCTGTTCGGACATTCTCTTGGTGGATTGTTCACCGTGTATGCGCTGTTCAGCAAGCCGGAAGCCTTTCAATATTACATCGCAGGCAGTCCATCGCTGCACTGGAACCAGGAATATATGCTGGACTTGGAAAGGGAATTTATCGCTCTGGGCAGAAAGCTGCCAGTCCGGGTCAGGGTGCTCTTTGGTGTAGGGGAACTGGAAAAATCGCATGAATGCGGCAACTGTGCTCGAGCCCAAGCGCTTAGCGAACGACTGGCAGCAATTTCGGCGGACATCGGGGTTAGGGCCGAATACCAGGAATTCGCTGGGGAAGGCCATGTGTCAGTGTTGCCGGTATTGATCAGCCGCGCGCTGAGGTTCGCATTACATCCATGCTCTGAAGAGGAATAATCGGGGAATGTTCATCACCTAGACATTGACTCCTTATGCTTTTATCGTTATAGTACCTTTGTGCTTCAATGCAAGAAAGCCTGAAAGCAGGGAAGCGCAAAGGCGATAAATCATTCTGCAGCTTCAGCGGAGCTGAGAATATTTATTTCCGGGCAGCAACCATTGAATAAGGAGTCCTTACACCATGAACCGAGAGCTAAGTTTCTCAAAAAGTATTTTTCTTATTGTTTTTATTCTGGCGCTTTTATTTGTCTCCATATTTCTCTTGAAATCGGAGCCGCATTTGCCACTGTTGGCAACAACCGTGGGTACAGCAACGATGCTGCGCCTGTTTGGCTTCCCCTGGAAGAAGCTCGAATCGGCGATTATTCAGGGAATCCAGACGGCGATTATGCCGATTCTTATTTTGTCACTGATCGGCATTCTTATTGCGGTATGGATGATGAGCGGAACAGTTCCAACGATTTTATACTATGGGATGGACTATATTAAACCGCAATTTTTTGCGGTGAGTGCGCTATATGTTACGATCATCGTCTCGATGTTTACCGGCAGTTCATTTACTACGGTGAGTACGGTTGGTGTTGCCTTCATGGGCATTGCCTTAACGACGGGAATATCTCCAACCTTGGCTGCAGGGGCGATCATCTGTGGGGCCTGCTTTGGCGATAAAATGTCGCCGCTATCGGACACGACGAATTTTGCCCCCGCTGTAGCAGGCGTCTCCATATTCACACATATTCGCAATATGATGTACACAACGATCCCGGCACTGGTTATTACAACTATATTTTTTATGTTCGCGCCACGGCCTGAGGCAATGGATCTATCTTCTATCCAGCAGATCAAGCTGGCCCTGGAAGAAGGGTTCCGGATCCACGGGTTGACGCTTCTGTCGCCAATCGCTGTCATCGCTTGTTCGGTCAAACGGGTGTCTATCATACCAACCCTAGTCATAGGGATCGTCACCGGACTTCTGATTACGGCATTCGTTCAGCATCAGACGGCAATCGATGTCTGGTTCAGCGTTATGCAGAGTGGGTATCATAGCACGATCGCTAACGGGACTGTAGCTTCCATCGTGAATCGCGGTGGCTTGCAGTCGATGATGTGGTCGGTATCGCTAATTCTGATCGCTCTTTCTCTAGGTGGCTTGTTGCAGCATTGCGGTGTAATCGATGCTTTTTTCCGCAAAGTAATTCAGCCCTTGAAGCGAAGCAGCGCTATCGTTCTAATGACAGGCGCATCGTCCATCGCGGTAAACGGGATGACTGGGGAACAATACTTGTCGATCCTGCTGCCTGGCCAAATGTTCAAGGACGAATATAATCGCAGAGGCATTCCGGCCAAGACGCTGTCGCGTACGCTGGAGGATTGCGGCACACTTGTCAATCCGTTGATTCCATGGGGAGTCAGTGGTGCTTTCTTTGCCGCGACCCTTGGGGTTCCTGTCATCGAATATCTGCCTTACGCGACCTTCTTGTGGCTGAGTCCGTTCATCACATTTGCCTATGCCCTGATCCCGAGCTTGCAGAAGAAGTCGCTTGGTCAGGAGCAGGTAGTCTCAGGGTAAAAAAATATGGAGCCTGGTATAGGGGTCCGGCTTACAAACAAACAGGGTTTTGGAACGAGTTAATTCCGTTTCAATCCTGTTTATTTATTTTGCTGCCAAATCTATGGTATGTGTCAGAGGATCGCTTTTTTATGGTGCCCACTTTGTATATAATAGGATTAATGCACCAATGGGTGGGAGGACAGGCCGTGAATAAAGAAGAACAGGTCATGATGGCTTTAAGGGACGTATTTAACAAGATGGCTTGGCTTAATAAGTTTAAGATGGAAGACAGTCTTAAGGGATATAAGCCTACCGAAGTACATTGCATCGAATACATTGAGAAAAATGTGGATTCCAACGTCACCAAGCTTGCTGAATCCTTTTATATGACTAGAAGCGCTATGAGCAAAATAACTAAAAGGCTCATAGAAAAGGGCCTTATTGAAAGCTATCAGAAGCAGGATAATAAGAAAGAAATCTATTATAGGCTTACTGAGCAGGGGAAAGTCATTTATGAAATTCATGAGAAATTGCACAAAGAGTTTCAGGAGCGGGATAAAGCCGTATTTGAGCAGGTGACTGTGGAACAATTCGACAGCATGCTTAGCTTCGTGGAAAAGTATAGTAAGCATCTGGATGGAGAAATAAAAAAAATGGGTATGGACATGAAGACGGAGTAAATTGAATAATGAAGATAAAACCAACAGACAGCCTAACTCTACAGAGTACGGGCTGTTTTTTTCTCTACTTTTTTGTTGACAAGGAAACAAAACTACCATATTATTGTTGACGAGGAAACAAAACAATGAGTTTCGAAAGGAGAATGTAATGTTTAGACATCCATCTGATAATAAACAGAAAACAGATCAAGCGGTAGATAAACACGCTTTAATATTCGGTCTCATTTCTGTGTTTCTTTGTGGAATAGGCTTCAGCATCATCGCACCTGTTGTCCCATTCTTAGTGCAGCCTTATATAAGCAATCCGGGAGAACAAGCTATAGTAGTTACGCTGCTTACCTCCGTTTATGCAGTCTGCGTATTTTTGGCGGCCCCTGTACTTGGAACTTTGAGCGACAAATATGGACGGCGTCCGCTACTCTTGGTATGCCTTTTGGGCTCCGCAATCGGGTACTTCGTTTTTGGTATCGGCGGAGCTCTATGGGTTTTATTCGCAGGTCGCATCATAGAAGGGATCACAGGCGGCAGCATAGGTACGATTTTCGCATATTTTGCAGACATCATTCCTCCGGAACAACGAACCAAATATTTTGGATGGGTGAGTGCTGTTGTAGGTGTGGGCACCGTCATCGGGCCAACTTTGGGAGGATTACTGGCCAAGTTTGGTTATGCTGTACCGATGTATTTTGGAGCCGTAATAACGTTATTGAATGTGGCTTATGGATTTTTCTTTATGCCGGAGAGCCTCGACAAGAAGAACAGACTGAAAGAGATTACCTTTGTGAGGCTGAATCCATTGGCACAACTTGCCAATATCCTTTCCATGAAAAACTTGAAATGGCTGCTTGTCTCCGCATTTTTGCTTTGGTTGCCAAACGGATCTTTACAGGCGGTATTCTCGCAATTTACGCTGGATACCTTCAGCTGGAAGCCAGCAATCATCGGGCTTATGTTCTCAATATTGGGTGTCCAGGATATCGTATCACAAGGTTTCATCATGCCGAAGCTGTTGATAAAACTTACTGATAAACAAATCGCAATTCTTGGAATGGGATCAGAAATTATGGGCTACGGCCTTATTGCGCTGTCTGCTTTGCTCTCTTTCTATCCGCTTCTTATCGCTGGCATGTTCATATTTGGTTTTGGCGATTCGATCTTTGGGCCTTCATTTAACGGGATGCTGTCCAAGTCTGTAGATTCCAGTGAACAAGGGAGGATTCAAGGGGGGAGCCAATCTATTCAGGCTTTAGCGAGAATGATTGGACCTATCATTGGAGGTCAAATCTATGTAACTATGGGTCATGCCGCACCTGCTTTTATGGGGATGATCCTCATTGCAGCAGCAATCCCCATTTTGTATAAGCGGACGCAGGCGGATAGAAATATAAGTCATCCCTAACGAAACTACGGATCGTTATTTCCTCGAAAACGGTGGTAAATTTATTCTAACGAATCTCCATATCGTTATTTAAAGGAAAAACCAGCTTTAAGCCAATCATTGCGTTTAATAGCGATACCTAGTTTCGTTAGAATTTGAAACCACCTTTTTTAGGCCGATTAGCGATGCTCAGTTTCGTTAGAGAAGGTTTTTCAATGATTCGTTAGCCAAAGGAGGTGAGCACGCTTTGTTCAATAAGCTCCTTGAGTTCTTGGCAATGTGCTTCGTACTGCTTGGCAGTAATGCTTCCGCTTTTTAGGCGCTCATCCAGCTGCTTTTGCAATTGGTGGGTCTGTAGCTCAATGACTTGATCAATATCGCCGTCTTGATCCGCCGCAATGTCATACAATGATTTTCCCTCATATAACGACTCGTACAGTTCCTTGTCAGAGGGTTGATTCAAAGCTTCTAGCAAATCATCCTTACCAGGATTCTTATTGTCGGTTGCTGATAGTCTGGCGACCGGACTTGCGCTTGTGATGGAGCCGCTTAACGCGGTGTTTCCGAAGGAAATTACGGCTACCATCGTTCCGACGATCATCACTCGCTTTATGTTCATATAGAAGAACCTCGTTTCATAGTTTTGAGTACCTGATGTTGGGTTAAGTGAGAAATGAATTCTAATACTATTGTAGACAACGAACCTGAAGCTAACCTTAATTGTTCTTTAAGACCAATTTAAAAATAGGGCAGAATAGGTTAATAAAATAAAGAGGCGGCTTCCAGTATGGAAGCTGCCTCGGATTTGCCTGACTGATCAATAAATTCGGAAATTGCCGCTTAGAGCGAGTAGGGCAAAAAAATACAGACAATTGTCGTAATAGCGCCGTTTGCCGCTGCGAAGGGGGGTATTCCAGAACAGGTGTACAAATCGTTCCGCATCAGGTCCGTCCGCAGCCAGCGATGCCGCCGCATTGGTCGCCAGCAGCCCTATAGGATGCAGCGCCGCTTCTTCAAAAGGCTGGCCGTCAATCGTATAGCGACGGTAGTCCGACACGTCAATATCGCGGAAGAAACGTTGAATCCGGTTCGATTGCTCCACCTGCCAAGGGTCCTTCCGGAACCATTCCCAATCGAGGGCAATATTCGCGGCAACCCGGTACGCATCGCTGAAGAAATGTCGGTAGTCGCCATGGGGCTGGGGCTCGGCAGGTGTTCCGTCGTAATTCGCATATTCTGCTGCCAGTCCGGTGACCGGATGACAGGCTTTATGCAGGTAGCTTCGGCTTGCCTCAGCGGCTTCGCTCCAAAAGCCTCGATCCTGCTCATCCGCGTACAGGGCGAACAACTCATAGAAATGGGGGAGATGATAGGAAGGATCGCTAAAGGAAGATTCCGGCACGAATTTGATCAGCTTGGTTGCCGGATCAAACATCGGATCGCCTTCTCCGTTTTCGCCTTGATGCAGGCAAGCGCGGAGAATTGTTCTCGCCTGTGCCGAGTAGTCGTAAGGCTCTGGCCCGTCTCCCCAGCGATTTGAGGCGAAGAATAACGCCATGGCAAAGAATTCTTCACCATCTGGTGCGGGTCCCGGAGACAACCTCGTTCCATCCGGTTTGCAATGCCAAGCGAAATAATCTTTATAACGTCCTTCCGTATGCTGCATGAATTCCTTAGCGAATGTCCACAGCCGATCAAATTCCTCTTTTTTGTTCATCTGAACAGCCATCATCATTCCGTAGGATAGGCCTTCGGTTCTTACATCAAGGTTGCCGGTATCCAGCAAATATCCTTTATTCTCGTCCAACTGGTAGTAGATCCGCACATCCGAATCCCCGTAGAACAGTTCATTCCATGTGCTTTCAAGCTTTGCGTTGATTTCTTCCTCAGAATAGCCGATTTCCCTGAACAAATTTCTATATTGCTTCGTGTTATAAGCCGCTTGCTCGAAAGTTGTCATCGCTTCCTCCAGGATATCTTTTTGTCCAAAGTATACCATATTGAAAGATGTATAAATTAAAGTGTTTCCCCTAAATAATATAGATTTCCGAAGGGAATCAGTAAGAAAAAACCATAATTGTGATGGAATTCACATATTAAAGAAAGCTTATCTTTAAAGGTTTGGTGGCGGATTAGTGAAGTCTTGTCAGTAGTCATGCTGACAATATAGCGTTTTCATTTTGTTGAGTATCTCTCCGATGTCCAATACGATAGGTACATAACGAGCGGTAATTATCCCAATAGTCCGCTCGCAAAAAACTATAGGGAGGCTGTCATATGGCCCAAACAACATCTTCCACTTCATCTGGATCTGCACGGGTGGGAGTCCAAAAATTCGGACGTTTCCTAAGCGGCATGGTGATGCCAAATATCGGGGCGTTCATCGCATGGGGCTTGATTACGGCTTTGTTCATTCCAACAGGCTGGATCCCGAATGAATATTTAGCCAAACTCGTTGATCCGATGATCAAGTTTCTGCTTCCGCTCTTAATCGGCTATACCGGGGGTACGATGGTTCATAAGCAGCGCGGTGGGGTAATCGGTGCCCTCGTTACGATGGGAGTGATCGTCGGTACGGATATTCCGATGTTCCTCGGCGCCATGGCTGTTGGACCTGGAGCCGCCTGGGTGCTTAAGAAATTCGATAAAGCAGTAGAAGGCAAAATCAAATCCGGCTTTGAAATGCTGGTAAACAATTTCTCGCTGGGCATTATCGGCGGTGGGCTCGTTCTGATCTCATACTCCATCGTCGGGCGTATTATTGAAGCGGTTACAAGCGCGCTCTCGGCGGGTGTGGATTTTCTGGTCAGCAATCATCTGATTCCACTGGTCAACATACTGATCGAACCAGCCAAGGTCCTGTTTCTTAACAATGCGATCAACCACGGCGTACTAAGTCCAATTGCCGCCGAGCAAGCGCTTAGTGCGGGTAAATCGCTGCTGTATATGCTGGAATCCAACCCGGGTCCCGGTATTGGCATCCTGCTGGCTTACATGTTCTTCGGTCGAGGCAGCGCCAGACAGTCAGCGTCAGGAGCGGCGATTATTCATTTCTTCGGCGGGATTCATGAGATTTACTTCCCGTACATTTTAATGAAGCCTCGACTCATTCTCGCCGCTATAGCTGGTGGTGTAACAGGTACGCTTACATTCTCGCTGCTGAACGCCGGACTTGTTGGTCCGCCTTCGCCGGGAAGTATTATCGCTTATTTGGCTATGGCTCCGCGTGGAGAGATTATTCCGGCATTGAGCGGTGTGATTACCGCAGCGATTGTCTCCTTTGGTGTTTCAGCGCTATTGCTAAAGACGGAGAAGAAACAAGAAGAGGACCGCGATGAATTGGAGGAAGCAACCAAGCGTGTCAAGGATATGAAAGCGGCAGGTTCGCTCGCTGCAAGTGGGGTTGCAGCAAGAGAAGCAAGCGCATCCATCGCGATGGAAGCTTCAGGTGGACTGAAGAGCAAGGAAGAGGTTCGTAAGATTATTTTTGCTTGTGATGCGGGAATGGGATCAAGCGCTATGGGAGCCTCCATTTTACGCAAGAAAATGAAAGCGGTAGGGTCAGCGATCGAAGTTAGTAATACCGCGATTGGCGACATTCCGTCCGACGCAGATATCGTAGTTACGCATAAGACCTTAACGGATCGCGCCCGTGGAATTGCACCGCAGGCCGAGCATATTTCTATCGATAATTTCCTGAAGAGTCCGGAATATGACGTGCTTGTTGAACGATTGAAATAACAGTTACACCGATAAGCCACAGGGTAGGCAATTGTCAGCATCCTACGCTTATTGCAACCGCTTTTTTGGAGGCATGATCTATGGAAATTACACAGCGCATGAGACAGATCCTGGACTTGCTTCTCCGCAGTCCCTATGAATCCACCGTTGCCGAGATTGCCCAGAGTATTCGCGTGAGTCCGCGAACGGTGCATAGGGAACTCGATGCGGTAGAGAGCTATTTGCATCGCAGGGGGATCTTGCTTCACCGGAAAGCGGGTTCGGGTCTTAGTCTGGATGGGGAGCCTGAGCGGCTTGAGCATATTAAGTCAGAACTCCTCACTCCGGCTAACGCGGAATACTCAGCGGATGAACGCCAGATCTACCTGCTGTACAGATTGCTTGAATCTCATGAACCGATCAAATTGTATGCGTTGGCTCACGAGATGAAGGTAACGGTGTCCACAATTTCCGCAGATCTCGATGATCTGACCGATTGGATTGACAAGCAGAAGCTTCGGCTTATACGGCGGCGAGGTTATGGAGTTGAGATCAAGGGTTCTGAACCCGCCATCCGTGAAGCTATTCGGGATCTTGTTGGAATTCGCTTCGATGACTTGACACTTATCTCGGGAGCTGATCAGAACTTCCTTCACCCTGTGGATCGCCGGATAGCGTCGATGGCTGGCGTCAACTCGATTAGGACGATCGAAGAGATATTGTGGAAGTGGGAAGAGCAGTCTCTGGAGGAGTCGTTCAGTGAAGAGGCTTATACGGATCTGCTCATTCACCTGTCGATCGCTGCGGACCGTATAGGGTCGAAGAGGGAGATCAGCGAGGCGGAGGCGGGTCGGATGCTCCGCGACAGACAGGGAGCCCCTGACGAACAAATCGCGGAGGTCGAAAGCTTGTGTCACCATCTTGGCGAAGCATTGAAGCTCGAATATTCAACGTTTGAGATGAGATATACCGCCAGCTTATTGGAGAAGGCGAGAGGGCACGCGAGCGAATCATTGCCTGCTGATGACCTGGAGCTGGCGGGAGCGGTCCGATCCCTGATTCATTATATGGCAGAATTCGATGATCAGGATTATATGGCGGACCGTTCGTTGAGGGACGGGTTATTCACTCATTTGGGAGCCGCTCTGGAACGGATCACTGCCGGACAGCGCATTCGCAATCCATTAATGGATACGATTCGCAAGGAATATGGGGAATTGTTCGGCCGGGTTCGGCAAGCCGCCCATGCGGCTTTTCCCAACAGCAATATCCCGGATGAAGAGATCGCTTTTCTAGTCATGCATTTTGGAGCTTCCCGGGAACGGATCGGGCAGATTCATCCGAACATGCGGGTGGTCATCGTCTGTACGAGCGGGATCGGTTCCTCCAAGCTGTTGGCTGTACGACTGCGGAGGGAGTTCCCACAGATCAAGATCGTTGGTCAGGCTTCATGGTATGAGGCAGTGCGAATTCCAAGATCGGATTACGATCTGATCATCAGCACGGTGGAACTTCCTCTGCGCGAAGATCAATATTTGAAGTTAAGTCCGCTGTTGAATGAAGAGGAGACGGTTCAGCTTCGGAACTATATTAAAGGGCGAGGCTCAAGGCAGCTGTTGCAGGAGCAAATGCAAGATAGTTTACTGCATCACACGATAAAGGAAGACTTGCGTACGGCTGAGAAGACGGCAGTGAATCAAGAACAGCCGGTTGGAATGGCGGCAATAGAGGATCTGCGTTATCTCAACAAAAGTGTTCAGCTGAGCATCGAGATATTGGAAGCATTCCGTGTGATTCCGCTGCAGATCAGCGGCACGCCAAGTCTCATGAAATGGCTGCAGGCCGCATGTCATCATCCTCAGATTCAGGAAGCCGTTGAAGAGCCCGATGTAGTTGCGAGACTCCTGCTTGATCGGGAGAAGAATGGAACGCAGATGATTCCCGGAACGGAATTAGCGCTCTTTCATACCCGATCGGATACGGTGAAGAGGCCTCTACTGATGTTATTTGAGCTTGACCACAGCTTCAGTATGGAGGAGCCAGGGGCCGCTGAATTGTCACGGTTTCTGCTGATGCTGGCACCAAAGCAGTTATCTAGAGAAAGTATTGAAGTGTTAAGTGAAATAAGCGCTACCCTGTTAGATATAGAAATCATGGAAGCGCTTGCGAATGGTCAGGAGCAGCAGATCAGAGAGCTGATGTCGGCCCATCTTCGCACTTATCTATTAAACAAACTGGAGAGAGAGTGATCATCGATGAGTATTTTATCCGCAGAACAGATTCGATTAAACGTAAAGGTATCAGATAAATACGAAGCGATTCGCCTGGTTGGTCAAATGTTGGTTGATACCGGGCATGTTGATGAGGACTATATCGACAAAATGATTGAACGCGAAAACAATTTGTCTACTTATATGGGGTCTGGGCTGGCGATCCCTCATGGCACCAATGAATCCAAAGCCATGATCAAATCGACAGGACTTGCTGTATTGCAAATTCCGGACGGTGTGAATTTTGGCGGGGATGAGCCGGCAGTGCTTGTTGTCGGGGTTGCGGCACAAAGAGGAGAGCATATGGGGATTCTGACCAACCTCGCTATGGTCTGCTCCGATGATGACAGCATGGAAAGTTTGCGTACCGCCACATCCGCTGAAGAGATTCTGAAGATCTTTGAAAGCGGGATGGAAGAATGAAGGCCCTTCATTTTGGAGCAGGCAATATCGGTAGAGGTTTTATCGGGCTCTTATTATCCGAGTCAGGTTATGATGTCGTCTTCTCGGATGTAAATGAGACGGTTGTTCGGGCTTTGCAAGAGCGCGGAAGTTATGAGGTCAAGATCGCAGATGAATCGGAGCAGCGCATCCCGGTGCATAATGTATCGGCTATTGATGGGCGAAATCCTGCTGTAATTGCCGAAGAGGTGGCCTCAGCGGATCTCATTACGACAGCTGTTGGCGTAACGACGCTTAAACATATCGCTCCGGGCATTGCTGCAGGAATTAAACAACGCCTGGAGCGCGGCGGCTCTAAGCTGCATATTATTGCTTGCGAAAATGCGATCGGAGCGAGTACGCAATTAAAAGAGCATGTTATGGAGCTGTTATCCGTTCAGGAGCAGGAAACGGCAGCCTCGCTGATTGCTTTTCCAGATTCGGCTGTAGATCGTATTGTACCTATGCAACACCATGAAGATCCGCTTGAAGTCACGGTGGAACCGTTCTATGAGTGGGTTATTGATCGGCAGCAAATGTTCAACGAGGCTCAGGAGATTAACGGGGTTCGCTATGTTGACGATCTGATCCCTTACATTGAGCGCAAGCTCTTCACCGTGAATACGGGTCACTGCAGCACGGCTTACGCCGGTTATCGCAAAGGGTATGCAACAATCCTGGAAGCGGTGAGAGATGAAGAAGTCATCAACCTCGTATATGGAGCGCTGCGGGAGACAGGGAGCATGCTGGTGGAAGCTTACGGCTTCAAGGAAGAGGAGCATGAGGAATATATCCGTAAAATTATGAACCGTTTCCGCAACCCTTATCTAAGCGATGAGATTGTTCGAGTTGGGCGTTCACCGATTCGTAAGCTGTCACCTGAGGATCGCCTGGTTCGCCCGGCGCTTAAAGCCTGGGAACAGGGGGGCGTTACCGAGCATTTGGCCAAGGTCATGGCACTGGCCCTCAAGTTTGATTACGCGGGGGATCATGAAGCCGTGAAGCTGCAGGAATGGATTGCTGAAAAGGGCGTTCGCCAGGCTTTTTCTGACATAAGCGGGCTTGCTCTTACGCATGAATTAACCCAATCCGTTATGGAGGCATATGAGAAATAAATAGAGAAAGAGGAAGCCGAGCTCCTGAGTATTCCAGCTGGGCTTCTACAATAGGAGGGATTGGAATGGGCCATTTACTGACTGGCGTACCTGCTTCACCAGGGATTGCTATCGCGAAGGCTTACCGGCTGGAAATGGAAGAATCCATACCACAGCGTCAAGAGATTGAAGACAGAGCTGCCGAAATGCAGCGTCTAAAAGAGGCCATTGAGTCAGCAAAGGCTGATATCGACCGGATCAGGCAGCAGACCCTGGAACGGTTGGGGCCGCAAAAGGCAGAAATATTCGAAGCGCATCTATTTCTACTGGATGATCCGGAATTGAGCGATGCGGCATTGGCTCGGATCGAGCGCGAGGGCGTCTGCGCGGAATATGCCTTGTATGAAGTGGCGGCAGCGATAATGGACGCGCTGCGCTCCATGGACAATGAAATGCTGCGCGAACGGGCGGCGGATGTCGGGGATATTACAAGACGAGTCATCGACAAGCTGGAGGGACGTGCGCATCATGCGTTCTCCGAGTTGAATGACGAGGCCATTCTATTTGCCAAGGACCTAACTCCATCGGATACGGCCCAACTGAATATGGATTATATACGCGGCTTTGTTACGGAAATCGGCAGCCGTACCTCACATTCTGCCATCATGGCTCGTTCCCTAGAGCTTGCAGCTGTAGTTGGCGCAGGGAGCGATGCATCATATATCAAAACAGGCGACACCGTTATTTTGGATGCAACGCGAGGCGAGATTATTGTAAATCCTTCGCGCAACCAAATAGAAGATTACTTCGAGCACAAGCGTAAATATGAAGATAATGTATGGCGAATGAAAAGCTATGTGGATCGCCCCTCGCTTACTGCGGATAAAGTGCACGTGGAATTAGCGGGGAATATCGGCGGGATCGAGGATCTGGAGAAGGTTTTGGCCAATGGTGCCGATGGGATTGGATTGTTCCGCACAGAGTTTCTGTATATGGGGCGTTCAACGTTCCCTTCGGAGGAGGAGCAGTATTCCGTCTACAAGCATGTACTGGAGAAAATGAGCGGCAAACGGGTCGTCATCCGCACTCTCGACATCGGGGGAGACAAGGAGCTGAGTTACATGCAGCTGCCGCAAGAGATGAATCCGTTCCTTGGCCTTCGGGCTATCCGTCTCTGTCTGGATCGGGAGGAACTGTTCCGTACGCAGCTAAGAGCATTACTCAGGGCAAGCACGCATGGGAAGCTGGCTATAATGTTCCCGATGATCTCCCTATTGAGTGAGCTGCGTGAAGCGAAGCGGATCTTGCAGGAAGAGCGGATTCGTCTGGAGCAAAAAGGAGTTATGGTCGGAAGCGAGCTTGAGGTTGGCATCATGATCGAGACTCCGGCGGCTGTCCTGGCTGCGGATCGATTAGCAGAGGAAGTAGATTTCTTCAGCATCGGGACTAATGATCTGATCCAATATACGATGGCTGCGGATCGGATGAACGAATCCGTCTCCTACTTATACCAGCCGCATCATCCGGTGATCCTTCGCATGGTGCAGCTCGTCGTTCAAGCTGCGGATCGCCATGGGAAATGGGCGGGGATGTGTGGGGAAATGGCGGGGGATGCGTCAGCGATTCCACTGCTGCTTGGTCTTGGCCTGCATGAGCTCAGCATGAGTGCATCATCGGTGCTTCCGGCACGGGAGCTGCTGTCACGGTTGTCCAGGCAGGAATGGTCACGGCTTGCCGCAGAAGCGCTGAACATGAGCAGTCAACAAGAGGTGCTTGATTTCGTAAATAACCAGCTGAGGAGTGAAGCATAACGATGATATCGCAAGTATTTACCGTCATACACCCGCAAGGATTTCATGCGCGACCATCCAAATCCTTTGCCGAGAAGGCCCATTCATTTCCTTGTCAGGTGACTTTATATAAAGGTGATAAGCAAGCTAATGGGAAGAGTCCGCTTGGGCTGCTGACGCTTGGAATCTCAGCCGGGGATGAGATTAGACTTGAGGTCAAAGGCGAGCAAGAAGTGCAGGCCTTCCAGGAGCTTGGCCGTATGTTAACGCAAATTTACGAGGAATAGAATTAACGATAAGCAACCGTCCTGGCCTATGATTTCAGAAGGCCGGGACGGTTGTTTTTGTGTATGTATAAAAATGACGTCGAAAATGTGCATTGCAGATACCGAAACAGGAGTATAAAATAACCATGAACGAAATGAGATTGAGAATCATTATCGATCGATAGATTGTTTCGTTGATCATTTATATAGGGGAGGATCATGTTATGGGAAAATCTCGCCGATGGGCAGCGGTCTGCCTGGCTATTCTGCTTAGCCTGTCTGTGGCCCTTGTCGGATGCGGCAAGCAAGGGGAGTCAAATCAACAGGCTGGACAATCCGGCAAAGAAGGGATTGCTCAGCAGCAGACCAATCCTGTGGGGGAACAACCATCAAGCGGCACCCGAACCGTAAGCGATGAATTCGGAGAGGTTGAAATCCCTGTCCATCCTCAGCGAATTGCTGGAATCTATTTGGAGGATTATTTGGTTGCGCTTGGCATAACACCGGTCGTTCAATGGTATCATCCCTCCTGGGGCAAGCAGGACTATCTCGATCTGAATGTTCCCCAATTTGATATTACGGGCAGCATTGAAGCCTTGCTGGACGCGTCCCCGGATCTGATTATCGTAGATGGAGTTGTCGATGCCGCCAAGTACGAAATATATTCCAAGATCGCTCCCACCTATCGCTTGCCTGAGAATATACTGCAAAATCCTCCGGAAATTCTTCGGACAATCGCGGATCTGGTGAATCAGAAAGAGAAGGGCGAAGAAGTGCTTAAGCAATATGACCAGAAAGTCGCCGATGCCCAACAGAAATTGAAGAGCGCAATCGGGGATGAGACAGTGGCCGTTATCCGTCTGAATATTGGGGATAAGACACTTGCCTTATTTGGCCTTGAAAACCGGTACACAGGCAATATCTATAAGGAAATCGGCCTGACGCCTCCAACCATGGTGAGCGAGATGAAGGATTTCCATGCGGTTATCTCAGAAGAGGCGCTTCCGGAATTAAATGCGGATCATATCATTGTGTTCCCTTCGAACGGCTATTGGGATTCGGCAGAAAATAGAGAAGCCGAGAAATGGTTCGACAGCCCGTTATGGAAGTCTATGCCTGCCGTGAAGAATGGACATGTATATCAGGTCGACCGGACGCATTGGCAATCCGGTGCGATCTACGCGAATATGAAGAAAATCGATGATTTGCTGAATATCTTCATTAAATAATTCGTGATATCAGAATTGAAGAAAATACCGTCAGGAGAGCGAATCCGTATTTGGATTGAGCTTTCTTGGCGTTTGTTATATCTATTTTTATATATCTATTGATAGGAAAGGGATACGATGAGCCACGCAGGATTAATAAACCTACACTACTCCATGTTATTTTCTATGTTTGGTCTGGATTATTGCTATTTGCCCTTTGAATCAGCCGATACGGCGATGACAGCGAAGCATCATATTATACTCATTACAGTTCGCGGAGAAGGAAGCCTCACTATCGATGAGGCCTCTCTAAATATAAAGCATAGTAGAGGCTATTTAATCCCACCCGGCTCGGCCTATCGCATCAGGCCGGGCAAGGAAGGGGTTAGCTATTATCGGGTACTGTTCGGGATGCTGAGGTTGGGAGAAGACGGCAGCACCGCTGGGGAAGAAGTCATTCCGGAGCGGATATTGCGTCCAGGTGAATTGAACTGTCAACCGTTCTCCCAATGCATAGATCGCCTTGAAGTATTGTATCAAATGAGGGATTGCCGCGATGAACTTGAGCTCTTTGAGCAGCAGATCAGGTTCCAGGAGTGGCTGCGATTCATTTTCAGGCAAAATGGGCTTGCGGGCACGGAGAGGGATATGCGACAAGCTGTGGAGGCATCGATTCAGCATATTAAACAGAACTATCAAGATTCGTTGACGGTAGATTACCTGGCCACGCAGGCGAATATCACACGCTGGCAGTATACACGCCTTTTTAAAGAAATGACCGGTAAGGTGCCGCTGGAATATATTAATGATTTCCGAATGGACCGGGCCAAGCAGCAACTGCTAATATCGGAAGACCGCCTATTCGAGATTGCGCAGAACGTCGGGTTTAATAATGAATATTATTTCAACCGCCGCTTCAAGAAGTCGGTGGGCGTGTCGCCTGGACAGTATCGACGCAGTTATAGGGGCAAGAAACGGGTATTTGCGCCATTTTTGGAGGATTTCCTGGTGGCCCTTGGCGTCACCCCTCTCATACAGTGCACTCAGGCCGAATGGGGGAAGCAAGAGTATCTCAAACTGGCTAATGTGCCTGTATTTGATATCGGAGCGGGAGATATGGAGGCGCTGTCGTCACATAAGCCTGACATCATTATCATGGACGGTGGGTTCAGTCGCTGGATCGCTTCAGATGTGCTGGGAAGCCTCGCGCCGATGTACAGTCTCTCTCATCCTGGAGAAGATTGGCGTTCCACTTTAGAGACTGTCGCAGAATTACTAGATTGCAGATCAAAGGTTGTCGATATTATCGGAGACTATGAGCGAAGATCCGATAAGGCGCGTAAGCTGCTCAAACCGTTGCTGCATCGACAAAGCGTAGCTTTTCTGCGCATCTCAGCGCTGGGGATCAGTCTATACGGGGGTGAAGACCATGGCTATACAGGCCCGATCCTGTACCGTGATCTCGGTCTGACGCCTCCGTTGCTTGTGAAGAAATTGACCCGGGATTCGAGAAAAGTATTGCTGGAGCCACAGGAGCTAGTGGAGCTAGATGCGGATCATTTGTTTATAACGTTCGATAAGCGTCATTCTACGAGAGAGAGGGAAGAGAGGGAGATTCTGAACTCGCCACTTTGGCAGTCGCTTCGAGCGGTGAAGGGCGGCTGCGTATATGAAGTGGATTTTTACACATGGATGAACTATGGAATTCTATCACACCGCCAAAAAATAGATGACGTGCTGGCGGCGCTAACTTCAGGCTAGATTTATTCTCTACAGAAAAAAAGGATTGTCTGTATATCTATCTCATGGTAAATTGATAATGATTATCAGTATCAACTATAAAAGGGAGAGGATATATCTTGCATAAATCTTCAAGGTTGTATGTTTTATTAGTCTGTCTGCTAGGATTAGCTGTGTTATTGGCAGCATGCGGACAGTCTGCAGGGGATTCATCTTCCTCTGGCCAAGGGGAAAAGAACAATACTTCAGGTAATGTTCCGGCAGCTTCATCATCAAATGCCTCCGATTCAGCGGAGACGTTCATATTCCAGGCTGGGAACGGAGACGTTGAAGTTCCTAAAAATCCGCAGCGTATCGTCGATTTGACGAATTTCTATACTGGCTATTTCCTGGCGATGGGAGTGAAACCTGTCGGCGTACTCTCCGGAGCGATGGAGAATCCGTATTTTGCAGGGAAGCTGGACGGGACGGAGGATCTCGGAGTGGATCCTTCGCCGGAGAAGATTCTTGAGCTTAATCCGGACTTAATCATTACTTTCACCGGCAGCGAGGGAATCGACAAGCTGGAGCAGATTGCCCCCGTCGTAGCTATCGACTACGGCAAGAAGAATTACAAGGATCAGATCATCGATTTCGGCAAGCTGACTGGTAAAGAAAAAGAGGCTGAGGATTGGGTAGCCGGGTGGAAGGCAAAAGTTGATGAACTGAAGCCGAAGGTACAAGCGGCAGTCGGGGATAAAACCGTATCTATTCTTAATCCATACGCCAAGGGATTGTATGTCTTTGGCCACAACTATGGTCGTGGCGGAGAGATTATCTATGACGAATTTGGTCTTAAGGCGCCGCCTGAAGCGCAGAAGGAAGCGATCGACAGCGGCACAGGCTGGGCTTCCATCTCGCTTGAGAAGCTGCCGGAGTATGCGGGCGATATCATCTTCACTTGCCCTTGGGCTGGCGATACAAGCGATCCGAAGATCGTCTATGACAGCGCGATTTGGAAAGGACTCCCCGGCGTAAAAGCAGGCCACGTATTCCAACTGGATCCGCACGGCGATACGTACAATGATCCGGTAACGCTTGAAGCACAGTTAGAGTTCATCTCGAACAGTCTGTTATCAGTAAAATAGGATGAACAGTCCAGCAAATGATGCGGATTGGCTGTATTATGTCCGGTTCAGATTGACTGAGGTGGTGATGATCGAAAGCCGCGGTGATAGCTATCAGCTGTTGTTCAAGGCCTGTCCGGCTCCGATACTGCTCGCCTCCCATTATCGGCATGGCTCTATTGTGATAGACGGGATTCTCAACCCTCTGTCCCCGGATAAGGTGTTTGTGATCCAGCCGGGACAACGGGTTGAGATAGACTATCCTTTTATAGGGCAGCAGATTTTGTATTTGTTTTATTATGAGATGTCTGCAGGGGAAGGCAGCCATATAGGTGCCGATGCAATTCGGCGGCTGCCGCAGGTCGCTGCGGTGTCTTCCCAGGAACAGCTGCTTGGCCTCTGTCAGAAAATCGTCGAACACTGGCATACCGATGATGCGGCAGACCGCCTGGCTAGTGAAGCGGGGTTTCAGGATCTGCTACATTTGCTGTTGAAGAGACAAGGCTGGTACGGGGATGTTCTGGAGCAGGTGCGGCTTTTCTTGGAACGCCATTATACAGAGGTTATTACTGTTGACTATTTGGCAGGCATGGCTGGAATGAGCAGGTATTACTTCATGAGGTCCTACAAGGAAAGATACGGGCAGAGCATCATGGAATATCTGACGGAAATCAGGATGAACAAGGCCAAGCAGCTGATGGAGGAAGGTTTTGTACTGCGTGAAATTACAGAAGCGGTAGGGTATAAAGACCCGCAATATTTCAGCAGTCAATTCAGCAAATATTCCGGCATGTCGCCAAGCGTCTATGTTGCCAACCGCAAGGAGAGGATCGCTGCGTACAGCTGGCCTAATATCGGCCACCTGCTGTCGCTGCAGATCATACCCTATGCAGCTCCGATCGATCAGTCCTGGGCGGATGAATACCGGAGAAAATATCGCTTTGACGTCAAGGTTCCCTTAAGCCATGATTATGATTTCAATCGGCAGGCGCTGTGGCGCGCTCGTCCCGACAAGATCATTGCCCTGGAAGAGATGATCCCGGATGAAGAGAAGGCCCGGCTGCAACAGATTGCGCCGACCTTATTCGTGCCTTGGCATAGTGCGGACTGGAGAGTTCATTTGCAGATGACTGCAAAGTTCTTGAACCGCGAAGCAGAAGCGGAAAAATGGCTGGCCCGTTATGATGAGCAGGCAGCAGCCATACGCATGAAGGTTCCGACAGATTTTCAAGCAGGGGCCTGGCTTATTCTCACTCTCTGCCCGCGAGGAATAAAAATATGGGGAAGAAGAGCGGGCACAGTTCTGTACGACGATCTCCAGCTTCCTTGCGCTAAAGGCGTTGAACAGATCGAATTTACAACATTTGAGGAGGTCGGGCAGCTGGGGCGATTTGATGCGGATGTAATGCTGGTTCATGTGCTTAAGGATGCGCAATCGCAAAGCCTGTGGCAGAAGACCCGGTTGTCCGAGGACTGGGGAAGGCTCAAGCCGGTGTGCCATGGTCAGGTGCTGCAGACATCAAATGCTGCATGGATGGCTGAACCGATTCTCGAATATACAGCGAATCGCCAAGAGCTTTTATTGCAGGAACTGGATCAGTTATTTAGTGCGCTGTAAGCAGAAATATATAGCATTATCTCGTATTCCTATGCGTGTCGAACATGATATATAATGTCCCTATCGATAATGATAATCAATATCAGTAATGGAGGGGACAGGATGTTATCAATAGAAAGACAAGCGGTTGCAAGAAGGACTGCGACCACTGAATACAGAAAATTTCGGGGGATTGCACTACTGCTGATAGTGATTCTAGTCATTACGATGTTATCGGCTTGTGGCGGTAAAGAGAAGCCGGAAGAAAATCCGGGCGCCGCCAAGACGGAAGCCAATACACAAGCTGCGGTCCAGTCTGAGTCGTCCAAAGAGAATGAAAAAGGGAACACCATTAAGATCAAACATGGGTTTGGAGAAACAGAGGTTCCTGTACATCCACAGCGAGTTGCGGTGTTCGGGCTGGAGGATATTATGCTGTCTCTGGAAGCGCCGATGGTGTACGCTTATGATTTCAAAGGCTACTATCTGGATGATCAATTGCAGAAGCTGAATATTTCCCTGTCGGGCAGCGCTGACTTCAAGCCGAACCCGGAAGCTATTCTTGAAGCCGATCCCGATCTGATCATTGTTCAGCAGTATTCCACCGATGAGAAGGGATACGCTGAGCTGAGCAAAATTGCACCAACGATCGCATTCGCACCGGATGATTGGAAGTCCTCGATCGTTGAGATCGGCAAGGCATTAGGGCTGGAGGATAAAGCGCAAGCTGTGATTCAGGCCTATGAGGAGAAGCTCAAACAGGCACAGGATACCATTATTCAGGCGGTGGGTTCAGATAAGACAGTAGCCTTTGTCCGTCCATCGGACAAGAATTTGCAAGTGTTCTTCCCAAGTTTCAATCTGGTCTATACCGACTTCGGATTGAAGCCAGATTCCAGCATCGCAGAGCTTCAAAAGAAGTCTGAGGATGATTGGGGAGTTAATCTATCACTAGAAGAATTGCCTTTGATTACTGCTGATTACGTGTTCGCGAGCTACGGCGGTTCGATCGACACAGAAGACGCGCATCAAGAGGCGATAGGAACTGCAAAGCAGATTGAACAACTGCAGATATGGAAGTCGCTTCCTGCTGTGAAGAAGAATCAGGTCTTTAAAGTGTCATCCAGACACTGGATGTCTTCAGGGCCGATTGCGGAGAGCATGGAAGCGGACGATGTCGTGAATGCAGTGACCGGCAAATTCTAGCGATTGCCCGCAGCAATGCAAGTATAAATGGCCGCTTCATTAAGCGGTCATTTATGCTGAACTGCAATTCTGATAGGTAAAGGTGGCTTAAAATGAGTCTTAGCAAGATAGATATAAATCTCACCCAACAGAATGAAGAGGTTAAGAAAGTGACGTTCCGTTCACACCCGTGGGCGGCAGCCATCATTCTGATTGGAGGCGTAGTGGCGCTGATTCTAAGCATCGGTCTGTCCGTATCCTTTGGGGCGGCGGATATCAAGTTTACAACCGTCTGGGAGGCGATATTTCGCTACAATTCCGACCTGACACAACATCAGATAATTCAGGAACTCCGGCTGCCGCGCGTTCTCGGCGGAGCGATGGTTGGCACTTGCTTCGCCGTGGCCGGCGCTATCATGCAGGGAATGACGCGCAATCCGCTGGCCGACTCAGGTCTGCTTGGCTTGAACGCCGGCGCTGGGTTTGCCTTGGCGCTCTGCTTTGCCTTTTTCCCGGGCCTGCCATTTATGTACCTGATTCTGTACTCCTTCCTGGGAGCCGGAGTCGGGGCAGGGATTGTCTACGGCATCGGCTCTATGGTCAAAGGCGGACTAACACCATTGCGTCTTGTACTGGCCGGAGCGGCCGTATCCGCATTGCTGTCCGCGCTTAGCGAAGGAATTGCTCTTTATTTCCGTATCGGGCAGGACCTCGCTTTTTGGTATGCAGGCGGTGTTGCCGGTACGAGCTGGATGCAGCTTAAAATCATGTTCCCTTGGGTGCTTGTGGCTGTCATTGGAGCGATTATTTTGTCCCGCTCGATCACGATGCTTAGTCTGGGCGATGATGTTGCCAGGGGCCTGGGACTTCGCAGTGGCACGGTGAAGTTGTTCGGCGCTGTTATTGTGCTGATTCTGGCCGGAGCTGCGGTCTCGGTAGTAGGCGCTGTCGGCTTTGTAGGCCTGGTAATCCCTCATCTGACCCGGAAGCTGGTTGGAGTGGATTACCGCTTGATTATCCCGTGCTCCGCCGTTCTTGGGGCTTTGCTCGTTGTGTTTGCGGATCTGGCGGCAAGAATGGTCAACCCGCCGTATGAGACTCCACTTGGTGCTCTGATCGCACTGATTGGGGTACCCTTCTTCCTCTATATTTCACGTAAGGAAGGGAGGGAGCTGTAATGACGCAGCCAACATTAGAGATGGACAATCAAAAATCGAATATTTCATCTGCAGACAGACGTCAGCATAGAAGAAGCGTTATCGTTCTGCTAACGCTTGGGCTGCTTATTATCATTGCCTTTGTACTAAGCATGAACACCGGCTTTATCCGCCTCTCGCCACTGGATACGATCCGTACCTTGTTCGGGGGAGGAACCGAGAAGGAACAACTGATTCTATTTGATTTTCGCTTGCCCCGCATCGTAATCTCCGTGCTGATTGGCGCCGGATTGGCCGTGTCTGGCTGTATTATGCAGGGCATATCCCGCAATGCGCTTGCTGATCCGGGAATCCTGGGCATTAATGCCGGAGCCGGATTGGTTGTATTGATCTTCGTTGCCTACTATCCGAATATGGGCACCGCTTCGATATTTCTGCTGCCTGTGCTGGCATGGATTGGCGCGGGGGTGACGGCAGCGATTATTTTCTCCTTATCCTATAAGCGGCATAAAGGTTTGCTGCCAACGCGTCTGCTGCTGACCGGTGTAGCCGTTGCCGCTGGCATCAGCGCGGCGACGATTGTTATTACACTACGAATTAACCCGGAGAAGTATCAGTTCGTGGCGACCTGGATGGCCGGAAGTATCTGGGGAACGAACTGGAAGTTTGTGCTGGCGCTGCTTCCATTCATCGTGATTCTGCTGCCGTTTGTATTCTCCAAAGCGCGGACGATGAACGTGCTCAATCTGGGGGAGATGACCGCAACCGGTCTGGGTGCGAAGGTGTCCAGAGAGCAGATTGTTCTGCTTGCAGCTGCTGTAGGACTGGCGGGCTCCTGTGTAGCCGTCAGCGGCGGCATCGGTTTTGTTGGCTTGATCGGACCGCATTTGGCGAGAAGGCTCGTAGGGCCGAAGCATCAAGCGTTATTGCCGGCCTCCGCTTTGACCGGATCGTTCATGGTTATCGTAGCGGACATGTTGGGCCGTTTGATTCTGCAACCGTCCGAGATACCGGCAGGGATTATCGTCGCCATTGTCGGGGCGCCATATTTTTTATACCTGCTAGCTCATTCACGATAATAGAGCCGAATTTGCGATGGGGGTTTTATCCTAAATTTGCAGGAAGGGAGCGTATACTCTGTGCTAAGTAAGTTTTTCTCCTATTATAAACCGTATAAAACCTTGTTCCTGGTTGATTTCTGCTGTGCCGTTGTCGCAGGGTTACTCGAATTGTTCTTCCCGATTGTCGTGAACCAGTTCGTCGATGATTTGCTGCCAGGCGGAGATTGGATGCTGATCTTCTGGGCTTGTCTCGGACTGCTCGCAGTGTATGCGCTGAATAGCCTGCTGCAATATATTGTCACCTATTGGGGGCATCGGCTGGGCATCAATATTGAGTCCGATATGCGCAGCAAGTTGTTCAACCATGTGCAGAAGCTATCCTTCCGCTTCTTCGATAATAACAAGACCGGACATCTGATGGCCCGAATGACCAGCAATCTGATGGAAATCGGAGAGATGGCCCATCACGGTCCGGAGGATTTATTCATCGCGGCCATGACGCTGATCGGCGCATTTGCACTGATGTTGACGATCAACTGGAAGCTGGCGCTGCTTGCCGTCGTCGTCATTCCCGGACTGGTCTATCTGGCGCTCTATTTCAACCGGAAGATGATTCACGCGTTCCAGCGCATGTTCCGAGACATTGGCGAGTTTAACGCCCGGGTGGAGGACAGCATTGGCGGGATTCGCGTGGTGCAAGCATTTACTAATGAGAAATTCGAAGCCGAGCGTTTCGCTGAAAATAATGAGCAGTACCGGCAGACGAAGTTTTTCTCTTATAAGATTCAAGCTCAGAACCTCTCGATTAGCTATTTCCTGATGAGGATCGTCATTTTATTCGTCCTCGTCTGTGGTACCTGGTTTGTCATTAAAGGGGAGATGACGAGCGGCGAATTCGTCGGATTCCTGCTGTTATCCAATGTGTTCCTCGGACCGATCAACAAGATCAATGCCGTAATCGAGAGTTATCCGAAGGGGATGGCTGGCTTCAAGAGCTACATAGAACTGCTTGAGACCGAGCCGGATATCGACGACAGCCCGGATGCGATTGAGGTTGATCAATTGCGCGGCGATATTGAGTATCATCAAGTTACGTTCGGCTATGAGAATGAAGCCAAAGTGCTGGAAAATGTCGATCTAAGGATCAGAGCCGGGGAGACGATCGCTTTTGTTGGTCCGTCCGGTGCCGGCAAGACGACGCTGTGCAGCTTGCTGCCGCGCTTTTATGAGGTGGAATCAGGCATGATTACCGTCGATGGCATCGACATTACCCGGATGAAGTTAGCTTCTCTACGGAAGCAGATCGGGATTGTTCAGCAGGACGTTTTCTTATTCTCGGGCACCATTCGTGAAAATATAGCCTATGGCGATCTGACCGCAGCGGATGCGGAAATTTGGGAAGCCGTCAAGCGAGCCCGGCTGGATGAATTTATCGCCTCATTGCCTGATGGCCTGGAGACGGTGATCGGGGAACGCGGCGTGAAGCTGTCCGGCGGACAGAAACAGCGGCTGGCGATTGCTCGCATGTTCCTGAAAAACCCACCGATCCTCATCCTGGATGAAGCGACATCAGCCCTGGATACAGAGACCGAAAAAGCGATTCAGCAATCCCTTAGCGAGCTGTCGGATGGCCGGACGACACTGGTTATCGCGCACCGCCTGGCTACGATCAAGAATGCGGACCGGATTATTGTAGTTACGGAACAGGGAATCGCCGAGCAGGGCAGACATAAGGACCTGGTGGCAGCCGGTGGAGTGTACAGCAAGCTGCATGAGGCTCAATTTGGGTCATAAAGGGTTATTGAACAAGATCGTTTTAATAGAGAATTCAGACTGAAAAAAAGGGGGACGCTTCATGGTTTATCGCACCAGGCGTTATTTATGGCAATCCTGTATTGCTATTTTATTTGTTGTGATGCTGTCCGCTTGTGGCCAATCGGCACCGGGGAGTGCGCAGCAGCAGGAGGCTGACACAGGGAATGAGTCTGCGGCAGCAAATGTTGGTGAGAAGGCGGGGACCAGAGTGTATACAGATGCGCTTGGCCGAGAGGTCACCATTCCAGCTCACCCTGAACGGGTACTGACAACCCAATATTTGCCGGAGATGCTGGCAATCGGGATGAAGCCGGCAGGCGCGGCTACGCATTTGCTAACCGGCTTTGCGTCCATTAAGGACCAGATCGGCGGGATCGAAGATATCGGGGCCGCAAATGCGCTGGATCTTGAGAAGGCACTGGCGCTTGAGCCTGATCTGATTATTGCTAATGAGTACAATAAGGATCAACTGGATCAGCTGAATAAGATCGCCCCTACCGTTGTGGTTCAATGGGAAGGACAGGATGCCTTCGAGCATTTCAAAGCGGTTGCTGATGTACTGGGCCAATCAGATAAAGCGGACGAATGGATTCAGAACTTCGATAAAAGGGCAGAAGATGTGCGAGCTGAGCTGTCAGCTTATGTAGACGATAAAGAAACCTTTGGTGTCGTTGTAATCGGTGGATATGAGAAAGGGCAACTGAGAGTCTATGGAAGCGGTAATGTCGGATACACCTTGTTCGACGCCCTGAAATTTCCGATGACTGATATGGTCAAGCAGGAATGGGAGAAGGGGAATCATGAGGCCGGGGTTAGTATTTCAATGGAGAAGCTGCCGGAATATGCTTCTGCAGATCGCCTGTTCGTCGTCAAGTTTGACAATGATCCTGATTTTGTGAAAGAAGTGGACGACAGTTCGCTCTGGAGGAATCTTCCTGCTGTGAAGAATGGTAAGGTATACGTTGTTGATGATGGTCTCTGGTTTTCATATGACGTCATGTCTTTGAAGGCCCAATTGGAAGATGCCATCAGACTGCTCAGCAAATAATCCGGAATAATACGATAGATTCGGATGTGCAAAGCCCTTCAACCTGTGGTTGAGGGGCTTTTTTTGACGCAGAAAGCCGTGGATTAGCGATGTAGTGTATAATTGTAGTAAAATATATCGCCAGGGCGGATTCTTTGACTTTGGAATATAGTCCGTACTACATACAAGAGAAGAGGGAGAGCAGTATGCGCAAGGACAATCTTGGATATCGTGAGCCTCATGAGCGTCAAGAGCACAGGGATAACCGGGACCATGAGCACGAAGGCTTGAACAAGAAGCATTCTAAAAATGCGCAGACTTTTCGCCGAGGAAGAGCGCTCGCTTTTCTGGAAAGGCTAAATATAAAGCGTTCGACATTAGTACAGCAGCTGGAGCAGCCGGAATTCGAATCGATCAAGTCGGTCATTAGCGGAGAATTGAAAGCGACGGATGCGATTATTGAGGAGTTTATCCATACATTTGAGCTTCGCGAGGCATACCTGGAGAACGAGCAGCATTCTTGTAAGAAGGAATAAATAAGCAGCGCCTTCATTTACTACAAGAGAACAGAAAGAGAGCAAATGAGAAATCATTTGCTTTTTTTGGTGCCTAAAAAGAAAAAATGTTGACAATCCGTCTGTATTTCGTATACATTTGTATACAAATAAGCGATGTATACGTTTGTATACAACCGAAGGAGGGAATTGAAATGCGAGAAGGAAGACAGGAGCGCCGGGAGCATTACAATTACAAAGAACATAGGGAGAGGAGGGGGAAGCGCAATGAAGAGGCCGACAAGAGGCAGCCTTCAAGAGCACAGACCTTCCGCCGAGGAAGAGCACTCGCTTTCCTGGATAAGCTGAACTTGCGGCGGGCAAGCTTGCAGCGGCAAATGGAGCAGCCGGAATTTGAATCGATCAAGACGATCATTAGCGGGGAATTGAAGGCGACGGATGCGATTATCCAGGAGTTTATTCATACCTTTGAGCTGCGCGAATCTCTTACCAGAAATGAACAGGAAACTGGCGGGAACGATCTGCCAAATGACGATAATCCACCCGGTGAACAGCATGAGGAAGCTTAAAGGTTATTTAAAGCCTTATTTACTATGGTGTGCACTGGCCCCTCTGCTAATGGTAGTCGAAGTGTTTATGGATCTGCTCCAGCCAACACTGATGGCGAGCATTGTAGATCAGGGGTTAATGAAGAATGATCAGGCGCATATCATTACAACCGGTCTATCGATGCTTGGAGTGGCATTGATCGGCTTGCTTGGGGGCGCAGGCTGTACCTTGTTCTCAAGCATCGCTTCACAGAATTTCGGCAATGACTTGCGAATCCGCCTGTTCGAGCATATTCAGTCGTTCTCGAATCGCAATCTGGACCGGATAAAGACAGGATCGTTGATCACAAGAATAACGAATGATGTTGTGCAGCTGCAGACGTTTGTACAGATGATTTTGCGGTCTTTTGTGCGATCACCGCTGCTGCTGGTTGGCAGTCTGGTGATGGCGATTCGGATCAGTCCCAAGCTTACTCTTATCCTGTTAGTATCTGTTCCGCTGCTATTTATCCTTTTATATGTGCTGATTAAGCTTTCTTTTCCATTGTTTGCGAAAATGCAGGTAAAGCTTGACGGTGTCAACACAGTGCTCCAGGAGAATTTGTCCGGGATCCGTGTGATCAAGGCATTTGTTCGTTCGGAGCAAGAGCAGCGCCGCTTCAATGCGGCGAATAGGGAATATACCCGCACGGCAATTAAGGCGATTCGCCTAATGGCGCTGAATATGCCGATCATGACATTGATCTTAAATGCGAGTATTGTCGCTGTGTTATGGTTCGGAGGCCTCCAGCACTGGAATGGCGAGCTGGCTGTCGGCGAGCTGATTGCTTTTATCAACTATGTCACACAGCTGCTAATGTCGATGGTAATGCTGAGCAATACACTGACCTTTGTGTCCAGGGCCAAGGTGTCGGCGGATCGGGTGAACGAAGTGCTGGAGACTGCCGATGACATTGTTGACTTGCCAGATGCAGGGCAGGATGTTATACATTTTGGACGGATTGAGTTCAATCATGTGTCGTTCGCTTATGATGATGCCGATGAAAACCTGGTTCTTGAGGATATCAGTTTCGTTGCCAAGCCTGGCGAGACAGTGGCGATTCTTGGTGCTACGGGTGCCGGCAAATCTACGCTTGTCAGTCTAATACCAAGGCTCTATGAGGCTACGTCCGGTTCGATCAAGATCGATGGCACGGATGTTCGGGGGATTAGCCTGGATCATCTGCGAACCCGGATCGGATTCGTCATGCAGCAGACGATTCTGTTCAGCGGTACGATTCGTGACAATATCCGCTATGGCCGTCCTGAGGCGGGGGATGAGGATGTACAGCAAGCCGCAGTTAGAGCGGAAGCTGACAGCTTTATCAGAGGGTTCCCGGATGGGTATGATACTTTACTTGGACAGCGCGGCATTAACTTGTCCGGGGGGCAGAAGCAGCGGCTGTCGATCGCCAGGGCGCTGCTAATACAGCCAATGATTCTTATTCTGGATGACAGCACCAGCGCCTTGGATGCGACCACAGAATTAAGAATCAGGCAGCAGCTTAAAGAGCAAATGCGCAGCAGTACCAACATTATAATTGCCCAGCGGGTCTCGTCAGTGATAGATGCTGATCGCATTCTTATCCTGGAGAACGGTCGAATCGTGGCGCAAGGAACGCATCTTGAGCTTATGCAGAGCAGTGAAATATATCAGGATATACTGCAGTCGCAGCTAAAGGGAGAGGAGGAGACTTATGTCCAACCTCAATCATAGAATAGCTATGCCAACTCCCGGACGTCCCGGCGGCTTTGGCGGAGGTGGCCCAGGGCGCGGCGCTGTACCGATCATTCGCGCCAAACATCGGGGGGCTACGATCAGACGTATCTGGGGGTACCTGAACCGCCAGCGTGCAGGGCTCGTAACAGTGTATGTGTTCACGATACTGAACGCTCTTGTGTCCCTAATCGGGCCGTATATGCTAGGCAAGGCAATCGATACCGCGATCATACCGGGTGACTACAGCCTGCTTATCCGTTTCTGTCTGCTTATTCTCGGTATTTATTTGTTAGGCAGTGCAGTTGCCTGGATTCAGGCGTATGTCATGACCGCTGTCTCGCAAAATACCGTAAACGAGCTGCGGTGCGATCTGTTCGCCAAATATCATCAGCTCCCGATTCAGTTTTTTGATACACACAGCAATGGAGAGCTTATGAGCCGGGCAACCAATGATATCGATAATGTAGCGAATACGTTGAATCAGAGCGTAACTCAGCTATTGAATAGCATTATTATGATCAGCGGTTCGCTCGTTATTATGATGGTACTCAACATTCCGCTCACCCTGGTAGCTATGCTAATCATCCCGCTCGCCCTAATATCAAGCCGGAAAATCGCCGGGTTAAGCCGAAACTATTTCAAAAAGCAGCAGCAGCATTTAGGCGAGCTTAACGGGCTTGTCGAGGAGACGGTAAGCGGACTGAAGGTAGTCAAGCAGTATCGCAGAGAAGAAGCCGAGGTGCAACGGTTCCGTAAGATCAGCGGGGAACTGAATCGGGCCGGGATTCGGGCACAGATCGTGTCCGGCCTTGTCGGTCCTGCTATGAATATGATCAACAATCTTGATTTTGCGTTGATTGCCGGTGTCGGAGGATGGATGGCATATCACAGTCTGGGTACGGTCGGAGTCATCGTCAGCTTTCTGAATTATTCCAAGCAGTTTGGACGGCCGATCTCCGAGCTTGCCAATCAATACAACCTGATTCAGTCGGCGATTGCCGGGGCGGAACGTGTATTTGAAGTGATGGATATGATATCTGAATACAGTCATGAGGTTAAGGAGGAACTGCCGAGGCTGGGCGGAGAAGTAGCATTCCGGGATGTGTCCTTCAGCTATCTTTCGGATCGCCCCATCCTGACGGGAGTTACCTTCACGGCGAAGCCCGGGGAGAAGATCGCGTTAGTTGGACCGACAGGTGCGGGCAAGACAACAATCATCAATCTGCTCACGCGCTTCTATGAGGTCCAGGAGGGTTCGCTGCTTCTCGATGGCCGGGACATTCGGGAGTTGGATAAAAATGCACTGCGCAGACAGCTTGGGATTGTCCTGCAGGATGCGCATATTTTCTCGGGAACGATTCGCGACAATATCCGCTTTGGGCGCCTTGATGCAAGTAATCAGGAGGTGGAGGATGCAGCCAAGCTGGCCAATGCGGATGGATTTATTGCAAGACTGCCGCACGGGTATGAGACGCAATTAAGTGCGGAAGGCAGCAATTTAAGCCATGGGCAGCGACAATTGCTGACCATTGCCCGGGCGATTCTCGCCGATCCGGCCATTCTCATTCTCGATGAAGCAACCAGCAGTGTTGATACGCGAACCGAGATGCATATCCAGAAGGCGATGAGCTTGCTGATGAAAGGACGCACCAGCTTCGTGATTGCCCATCGGCTTAAAACGATCCGGGATGCGGACCGGATACTGGTCATCCAGGAGGGGCGTATTGTTGAGCAGGGCGATCATGAGCAGCTGCTTGCGCTTCAAGGGGTTTATAACGAACTGTACAATAGCCAATTTAAAAGGGCGGAGTTGTAATTAACTTTAGGGAATTGATAAAAGACCGGTTCAGAGCATATTTTCATGCTCCTGAGTCTGGTCTTTTTGTTAATTTCACCCTGGGAGGATCGCACAAATTTGTGAAATAGTGAACGGAGTGAAGCGGTTATAAGTGTTATAAAAAACTTTGATCACCAGCCTTTTTACAAGTGCAAAAATTACTAATAACAGCGTAGTGACGCGGCCTTCCAAGCTTAGGCACATCGTATGGTTTACCCTGCTGGTTGAAATTGTATTTTCAGGATTAACATATTATTTGTTAAAATAACTTATCTGATGGTAGGAAACCTGCCATGAGGATGAAGCGAAGAAATTTCGGGCGTGGGACTGAAAAGGGGAGAACATATGAAGGCTAAAAAGCTCGCATGGTTTACTATAACATTGCTGCTCTTCATGCTGACCGGCTTGTCTGGTTGGGGAGGAGCTGCCGCGGCAGAGCCGGATTCCGGCAAAACTTATGTGATCGGTACAGATATTACGTTTGCACCGTTTGAATTTCAGGACGTGAGCGGGCAATTTGTGGGGATTGACATGGATCTGTTGGAGGCCATTGCCCGGGATCAGAATTTCAAGTATGAAGTGAAGCCGCTCGGCTTCAATGCAGCGGTTCAAGCGCTGGAGTCAGGGCAGGTTGATGGTGTCATCGCGGGGATGAGTATTACCGATGAGCGAAAGCAGAAGTTCAATCTATCTGAACCGTATTATAATTCCGGCGTAGTGATGGGGATTAAAGAAAATAATGAAAGCATCAAAAGCTATGAAGATTTAAAAGGAAAGAAGGTCGCAGTCAAGACGGGGACCGAAGGCTATCGGTTCGCGGAATCCATCGCGGCGGAATACGGCTTCAGGATCGTGCCATTTGATGAATCCTCACAGATGTATGACGATGTGAAGACGGGGAATTCCGTGGCCTGCTTCGACGATTATCCGGTCTTAAAATACGGAGTGGAGCAGAAAAATGGTCTGAAAATCGTAACCGATATGGAAAAGGGCGGTTCCTACGGTTTTGCTGTGAACAAGGGCAAGAATCAGGAGCTTATGGATAAGTTCAATACCGGTCTCGCAAATCTCAAGACAAGCGGGGAGTATCAGACGATATTAGGCAAATATCTCGGCGAGGATGGCTCTGCACCGGTAAGTCAAAGCCGCTGGGGACTGGTACAGGAATCCCTGCCGGCGCTGCTTAAAGGTCTGGGCAAGACGTTGCTGTATACGATCGTCTCGTTATTTTTCGCTTTCATTTTGGGACTTATTTTCGGATTTATGAAGGTGAGTCGAAATCGCTTCTTGCGCGGCGCAGCTACTGTATTCGTCGATTTGTTCCGCGGTATTCCGCTCATCGTGCTCGCTTTCTTCATTTATTTCGGAATTCCGCAAGCGCTTGGCTTCACAATGCCGTTGTTCCTGGCGGCAATTCTGACGCTCAGTCTGAATGCAGGCGCTTATGTGACAGAGATTATCCGCGGGGGTATCCAATCCGTTGACCGGGGACAGATGGAAGCGGCTCGTTCGCTGGGTCTGCCTTATCGCAAGGCAATGATGAAGATCATTATTCCGCAAGCGATTCGTGTAATGATTCCGGCATTTATTAACCAGCTAGTGATTACACTTAAAGACACTTCGATCTTGTCTGCGATCGGTCTTGTCGAGCTGACGCAATCCGGCAAGATTATTATTGCCAGAACATTTGCTTCGTTTGATATTTGGTTGGTGGTCGCAATGATGTATTTAGTGGTTATCACCATTCTAACGAAAATTTCTGGTAATCTGGAAGGGAGAGTGCGCCGTGGGTAAGATTCGTGTCGAAGGCTTGAAGAAAAGCTATGGCACCAATCAGGTGCTGAAAGGAATCGATATGCAGGTCCGGGAAGGGGAAGTCGTCTGCTTGATCGGGCCTTCCGGTTCGGGGAAGAGTACCTTTCTTCGTTGCATTAATCGTTTGGAGGAGATTACGGCAGGACGGGTTATCGTGGATGATCAGGACATTAATGATCCGAAGACAGATATCAATAAAGCCCGCGAAAATATCGGCATGGTATTTCAGCACTTCAACCTGTTTCCACATTTCAACGTGCTGAAGAACATTATGTTCGCGCCGATTGAGCTAGGGAAGCTGAATGCGGCGCAAGCACGTGATACCGCGCTGCGCTTGTTGGAAAGAGTCGGGCTGTCGGATAAAGCCGATGTCTTTCCCAACCAGCTGTCGGGCGGGCAAAAGCAGCGTGTTGCGATCGCTCGCGCGTTGGCGATGAACCCGGATGTTATGCTGTTTGATGAGCCAACCTCGGCACTTGACCCGGAAATGGTTGGTGAAGTGCTTGGCGTTATGAAGGATCTGGCCCGCGAAGGGATGACGATGGTGATCGTTACGCATGAGATGGGCTTTGCCCGTGAAGTGGCCGATCGGGTTGTATTCATGGACGGCGGGTATATCGTTGAAGAAGGTCCGCCGGACGAAGTGTTCGGTAATACGAAGAACGAACGTACCATCAGCTTCCTGGAGAAGGTGCTGTAATAACTGAATCCCCTAATAGTGAATAAGTGCTTGAGCCAGGCATTTATTCACCATGAGGGGATTTTTGTATAGTTTTTATAAACCGTCGGATAGGTTTGACGATAAAGCTGGTGCGTACAACCCTATTGCATGAATCGCTGGAAATCCAATCATACTATCAGGAAGAATCTGAATTCCCCTAAGAATAATCAGAAAGAGTGATTCCTTTGAAATGGACGTCCGTATCCTATTTGCTTCTCTTGCTGCTGCAGAGCCCTGAAGCTGCTCCAGAGCAGGATGAATTGACGATAACTCACGAAGGGAAGCCCATCTCAAGCCTGACCCGGGAGGCGCATCGTCTGCCGGTTTTTCCCCTGCTCGATATGGGGCGATATGAACGATGGATGGATGAGTTAGATCGGATTACTTATAGGGAAGCAACTAATGCGCGTATTAACAGTTCAGGAAAAATCGATCCGGGGCAAAATGGCTATAAGCTGAACAGAAAAGAATTTTTGAAAGCCTACTATGAATATATGTATAGCAGCGGTTCTACTACGATCGAGTTGCCGACCTATCCGGTCTATCCGCGGGTGGATACGGAGCTGCTTGCTTCGCTGCGCTCCAAGCAGATTGGCTACTATGTAACTTATTACAACTCCGGTAATGCCGATCGTTCTTATAATATCGCCTTGGCAGCCAAAGCAATTGACGGCACGGTGGTATTTCCCGGAGAGACCTTTTCCTTCAATCAGGTAGTTGGAATTCGTACGACCGACAAAGGGTATAAACGGGCGGGGGTTATCGTAAGAGGAGAAATGTCAGAGGGCGTGGGAGGCGGGATCTGTCAGGTATCCTCGACGTTATTTAACGCTGTTGACCGGGCCGGATTGAAGGTGGTTCAGCGCTATTCCCACAGTCGCCATGTGTCATATGTACCTCCCGGCAGGGATGCTACGGTCAGCTGGGGAGGTCCTGACTTTGTCTTTGACAATGAATACAACCAGCCCATTCTGATTCGTGCATTCGCCGGGGGTGGAAGCATGGTTGTGAATATTTTCTCATCCGATGTCATTGAATATTCCCCCAAAAAGATTCCTAGCATGTCCGATCGGCTTCCGGAAGAAATGAAAGATATCCGTATACAACCTGAACCAGTTTCGGGAAGATAAACAACAAAATGCTCAAAAATTTGTGGATCAACTTAAAGAAAAAGACATGTTATACATAGTCAAATTATGCTAATATTTTGTGGAACGTTATTACGTCATTGCTGACATATTTCTACATAATCAGTAATGGTTTTGTAACGCTGACATTCATAGGGGGGATTCATCATGTTTAAAAAGTTACAGACCAAGCTTATTCTTATTTTTGCGTTATTGCTTATTGTAGCTATGGTTGCCTCGCAATTTATGACCGGCTATAAAATGAGCAGCAGCTTTAAAAAGGAACTGGATTCAATTGGCACTGAAGAAGCGGTGGCGCTCAAGCAGATAACGGATTTGCGTATTGATAATTTCGCCAAGGATATTTTGCAATTCAGTGAACAGGATGAGATAAGAGATATTCTATTGAATAAAAGCACGCTTACTTCATCCATGACAAATGAAATGAAATCCTATACGAAGAATAACCCGGAGGTATCTGCGATTTATATGGCGGACTCCAAAAAGAATATGTATGATCCTGAGGGGAATATATATGAGTCAACCTATGATCCACAGTCCAGACCGTGGTACAAGCTGGCTAATGACAATAAAGAGCATGTGCAGATCAGTCAGCCTTATGTGGATTTGATAACCAACAAAATGAAAGTTGCGATCTCTAAAGCGATTGTAGAGAATAATCAGGTTCTCGGCGTCATCGCGCTTGATTTGGATCTTGAGCATATTACGAATCAAATTAATGAGACCAATGTTGGATACAATGGCTACGGATTCATTCTGGATTCAGCGGGAGATCCGGTGGTATTGCCGAACTCAGACGGCAAGAATCAAATGGACAAGCCTTATGTTGCAGAAATGTATACAAAGGATAAAGGTAAAATTCAGTACACCGATGAGGGAACGAAAAAGATTACATATTATACAACCTCAGATCTGGCGGGCTGGAAGATCGGTGCTATATATAAGGAAAAAGAACTGCTGACGCTAGTCAATCAGATCCAGCAGGCGAATTTAATCATTACGCTGATCGCTATTATCCTAGCCAGCATTATCGTTTATTTTGTAGCCAGATTCTTTACGAAGCCCATCACTCAATTAACGAAAAGCGTGCAATTAATGGCCGAAGGCGATCTGACGGTTCAAGGCGAGGTTAAATCCAAAGATGAGATCGGGCAATTAACCGCTCACTTCAATTTAATGGCGCAAAAAATGCGCGAGGTGATATCTCGGGTTATTGATTCCTCGGAGAAGCTATCGGATTCGGCGGTTAGTCTCAGTGCGGTATCTGAGGAGACAAAAGCAACCAGTGAAGAGATTGCTCATGCGATGAACGATGTGGCCAAGGGTTCGATGGAAGGCGCGACCAATATAGAAAATATGCAGCGCGTGACCATGGACCTCGATTCGCAGTTCACGTTAATTCAAGATACGATGGATGAAATGCAGGATAATTCCAACAAGACGCAGGAGGCAAGCGTGGACGGCAGGGATAAACTGGTTGTTCTCCAGACGCGTTCCGATGAATCCTTCCGTGAGATCCAATCTATTGAGCAGGTATTAAGCATCCTTGTTGAGAAAATTAATGATATCAAAGAAGTAGCGGCAACGATGAACGGCATTTCCGGACAGACAAATCTGCTGGCCCTGAACGCTTCTATCGAGGCGGCGAGAGCCGGGGAAGCCGGCAAGGGCTTCTCGGTGGTAGCATCGGAGATTCGCAAGCTGGCTGAGAAATCAGCCGAACATGCCGATCATATTCGCAACACGATCGTTGGCATTGTCGAAGAGGCAGAAAATGCAACAGAAGCGATGACCAAGACGAAGGAGATTACACTAGAACAAAATGCAGCGGTTAAAGATACAGAGACGGCTTTTATGACGATTCAGGAATTGATGAATCAAGTCATTCTGTCTATTAATCAGATGTCTGATGAAATGAAGAAAACCGTGACATTAAAGGATGATGTAGTACATTCGATCGAAAGTCTATCCGCGATTTCAGAGGAATCGGCAGCCGCTGCTGAGGAAGTCAGCGCTTCAACGCAGGATCAGCTGAAGGCGATCGATACGGTCTCGCAAGCCGCGGAAGACTTAAGTCAGTCCAGCAGCGAATTAGAGCAATTAGTCAAGCGATTTACGATATAGGATCAATCTATAGGAAAAACGGCGGCAGTCCCAGGCTTGATAGCTTGGAACTGCCGCTGTTTTTTTGCACAATCGGGGTGGACGCCAGAGATCATGGCGCAAGCCGTGGCAGATGAGTAACCGTTGGAATAGGCGCGTCAATAACGATCCAGCACCAGATTTGTCTTTAAGGAATCGGCAGGCACGAGCCATCCTTTGTTATTGAGCAGATTCATCAGGTTAGTACGCTTGGAGGCTGCCGTCTGGTAATCGTCGGTCTTGAAAGAAATTTCCACCACATATTCCGTTCCGCTGCCGTTTGCGCCGATAATCGGCCACACTTCAATATCTGTCTCCAGTCCTTCAAAGGTACCGCTGTATCTGCTGGCCAAAATCGGACCATGCGCATAGGCTTGCAGCAATTGGGCCGTTCCCCAGCCTGGCGCATTCGTCTTATCAAGCTTGCCAGGGATTTTGCTTACCAGCAAATTGAGCGCCTCGGCTTCATTAGGCAAATTCAGCCCTTTGGAGGTCGATTCTTCTTTATCGTTCGAGAAGCTCAGCGTCTGTTTGCTGTAGCCCCAATCGACCTCAGCTTCGTAATTCGTGTCGGCCGCGCTGAAGCCATCAAGGTTAGCCTGGGTCAAAGCAGCGTTGATATCTCCATTCACCACGGCATAGCGTTTCTTATACGTCAATTCATATTTCTTTTTATCTTCTTTTTTGCGGAAACGCACGTTCCAGCCTGAATCATTAAGTGACAGATCCGTTGTATCGAAATATTCTACCAGCATTCTCGCGGCAGGCTCATTCATCTGAAAAGCATCTTTGACCTCATTTTTTAGCGTAAAATCCGGCTTCAACACAGCATCATTGCTTAGCAGAAATTTGACTTCATAGCTTGGCACGGCATTGGCTGCGGCCTCAACCTTAGCCGGGGATTGCCAGCCTGTAGCCAACATTACCGCGCTTAATGCGGCAATCATGAAGGTTTTGCCCAACTTGATCTTGTTCAACTTCATCATTTCAGCTCCTTTAAATTGCAATATTGAAATCTATGGTTCTATATCTACCCTAAGGCTGAAGTGTCAATTTCAGATGAAATGAACGGCGGATTCCGATCAAAAATTACAAGATTTATTCTTGGTCGCCCAAGAGCGGCTCTTGGACAGAACGGCTCCATTCTTGAAGAAGCTCGATGAACCGGAGGCTTGTAGCAGACATATAGCGGTCCTGATTAGTGATGGCATATACCTGGCGTTCGGCGGGGAGGCCGGGGATTGGCCATATCTGCAGCAAGCCGCGGTCAGCCTCCGATTGAACAGCCATTCTGGAAATGAAAGAGATGTGCTCGCCGAGCATAACCGCCTGTTTGATCGCTTCCAGAGAATCGAGTTCCAGTCGGGAGAAGGGGCTAATCCCATGCTGTTCCAGCCATTGATCCGTTATTCGCCGAGTACTTGATGCCCTGCCATGCAGGACGAACGAAGAGGCGGCGATCAGTTCCGGCGTCCATTCCTCTGAGACGGCGAAGCGGTGGGCAGGGGAGCAGGCCAATACAAGCTCGTCCTTGCATAGCGCATAAGCCTTTAACGGATTTTCATGGAAGGAGCCGGTAGAAATGATGCCGATATCGATTTGATGCGAGTGCAGCATTTGAGTGATGGCCGGAGCCGTTTTGACGGATAGAGAGAGATGGATGCCGGGATAGGACTTGGCGAATTCATCAAGCAGCTTCGGCAGGATATATGTTGCAGGTACATAGCTGGCCCCAATTGAGAGCGTTCCTTGCCGCAGGGTATCAAAGTCTTTGACGACCCGTTGGGCTTCTGCGGCGAGTGCATTGATTTTGGCTGCGTAATGAAGCAGGGCATAGCCGGCATCCGTTAGTATAATTCGCCCCATGCGAGTATCGAATAATTTTACGCCGAAGTCGCGCTCCAGATTTTTCATATGAAAGGTGACCGTAGGCTGTTTAAGTCCAAGCAGGTCAGCGACGGTGGTGATCTTATGGTGCTTCTCCAGCAGTTCTATAATCTCCAGCTTCAATAAATTAAGGTTCATCATCTATATTCCCGCCTTTATAGTCTTAGATTCTCTCCCTATAGATTTAATCTATGAATATAAACGCAGTTCATTGAAATAATTAATTTTCATTTTACATAACTCTAATACTCCCTTTGATTCCCGCAGGTAGACTAACTTATGTAGGAACGTAAATAGCAAGAAAACGTACCAAATGCGAACAAGGAAGGGAAATCATCAGATGGATTTGAACATAAGCGGTCTTGGCAAGAGCTTTGGCGGCACTGTCGCGCTGCATCCAACCGAACTAAGCATCCGTCAGGGGAAGTTCACTACGCTGCTTGGCCCATCGGGCTGCGGCAAGACTACACTGCTGCGCTTGATCGCCGGGCTGGAACAGCCGGATACAGGCAGTATCCGCTTCGGCGAAGAGGTGCTGTACAGCGCCGGCAAGGAAGTGCCGCCTCATCGGCGCGGCTTCGGGATGGTGTTCCAGGACTTCGCTCTGTGGCCCCATATGACCGTGTTTGAGAATGTAGCCTTTGGGCTCCGGGCGACCGGGCGCAAGGACGGGATTCAGGACAGGGTCATGGAGGCGCTGGACAAGGTCAAGCTCGCCGGAATGGAGCAGCGATATCCTCATCAGCTGTCAGGCGGTCAGCAGCAGCGGGTGGCCTTCGCAAGAGCTGTGGCAACCCGGCCGAAGCTGGTGCTGTTTGACGAGCCGCTGAGTGCGCTTGATGCTGTGCTGCGGGATGAGATGCGCCTGGAAATGATGTACTTGGTCCGCGAAATGGGGCTTACCGCTCTCTATGTGACTCATGACCAGATGGAGGCCATGTCCATGTCCGATCAAGTGATTGTCATGCAAGGCGGGCGAGTATTACAGCAGGGTTCGCCTGAGGAAATCTACAATTTGCCCAAGCACCCTTTTGTAGCCCGGTTCATTGGGAAGTCAAACTGGCTGGCTGACGGGCAGTCCATGTTCAGGCCGGAGCATATCCGCTTTGAACCAGGCAGCGAACAGGAGGTTCAGTCCTATCAAACTGTCGTAACTCAGGTAAGTTATGTTGGGGATCGTTATGAGGTCCGATTGAAGACGAATGACGCGACCGAGCTCTGGCTGGCCTACTATCCGGAGCGGCTGAGCGAAGGGACAGAGCTGACCATCCATGTACCACAGCGATGCATTCACCGCTTGAATGAAGGCTAATCAAAAGTTACTAAAAATGATTAAAGGGGAAATGATCATGTTCAATTTAACACGTAACGCCTGGAAAAAAGGAAGCGCGCTCGTTCTATCCTTAGCGCTTGGCGCCGCATTAGCCGGCTGCGGAAGCGGCGATGCCAGCCAGAATACAGCAGCTCCGGCAAGCGCAGAGAATAAGCCGGCCCAAGCTGCGGACAAGGTTCTTACGGTATATACCGCAGGCCCGGAGGGACTAGCGAATAAGCTGATTGAGGAATTCCAGACGCAGTCGGGGGTAAAGGTGGAGATGTTCCAAGGCACCACCGGTAAAATCCTGGCCCGTATGGAAGCAGAGAAAGCCAATCCGGTAGCCGATGTCGTTATCCTTGCTTCGCTGCCGTCAGCGCAAGGTCTGAAGAACGAAGGATTGACGCTTGCTTACCCGGAAGCCAAAAATGCCGATAAGCTGAATAAGGATTGGTCCGATTCAGAAGGCCATTACTTCAGCACAAGCGCATCGGCGCTTGGCATCACTTATAATACGAAGCTGGTAACGACCCCGCCGACTTCCTGGAGCGACCTGGCTAAGCCGGAGTTCAAGAACCAGGTGAACATTCCCGACCCGTCGCTGTCCGGATCTGCGCTGGATTTCATTACAGGTTATCTTAGCGATAAGAGAGAGGGCGGATGGTCTCTGTTCGAGCAGTACAAAGCGAATGGCGCAGCGATGGCTGGCGCCAATCAAGAAGCGCTTGATCCGGTTATTACCGGCGCGAAGAGCGTTGTGGTAAGCGCGGTGGATTACATGACTTATAAAGCGAAGGCCAAGGGTGAGCCGATCGATATTGTCTATCCGCAAGAAGGAACGGTGATCAGTCCGCGTCCGGCAGCTATTCTTAAGTCCACCAAGCATGAAGAGAATGCAAAGGCATTTATTGATTATCTGCTCTCCGATTCAGCGCAGAGGCTGGTCTCCGATGCAGCACTTCTGCCAGGACGCACAGATGTGAAGGCCGAGAACCGCGCTAACTTAGATGAAATTCCGCTGCTTACGACTGATTGGGCATGGATGGGCGAGCATGGTCCGGAAGTAACCGATCAGTTCACGAAGCTGTTCAAATAATATGAATAATACGGTACTGCAGCGTCAATTTAAAATCTGGTCGATGGTGCTTGCGCTTCTGGTTCTTGGTCTCCTCATCGTCGTGCCTTTGGCCGAAATCTTCATACAAAGCGTATACCGGGATGGGCAGCTGACATGGTCAGCCCCATTCCGCACGCTGGCAAATTCCGAGATGGCGGCCGTGCTGTTATCCTCGATCTGGCTGGGTGTATGCGTCATTCTAGGAACGACCGTGCTCGCTTTGCCTCTCGCCTGGGTCATGGTTAACACCAGGCTGGGACGGCTGCGCTGGCTGGAGATCGTATTCTTGGTTCCCTTCATGACACCGCCTTACATCGGTTCGATGGGCTGGATTCTATTCATGCAGAAGAACGGCTATCTGGAGCAGCTTGCTCCTGGTCTCGCAGGATTAGGCCAGTCTTTCTTCTCCTTCGGAGGTATGGTTGCGATTATGAGTCTTCATCTGTATCCCTTCTTGTACCTGCTGCTGCGCGGGGCGCTGGAGCGGATCGGTGGGAATATGGAGGAAGCGGCAGCGGTTATGGGTGCGTCCTTCCTGTATCGCTTCCGCCGCGTGATTGCTCCGTTGCTGCTGTCGGCATTTGGGATGGGAGCCATGCTTGTCTTCGTGAAGACGATTGCTGAATTCGGTACGCCGGTTACGTTTGGCAAACGCATAGGCTACCAAGTGATGACCTCGGAGATTCATAAGTATATTTCCAGCTGGCCCATCGATTTCGGCAAGGCGACCTCTTTGGCATCTGTACTGCTAACGACTTGTTTGCTGATCTGGTATGCGCAATCTTTGTTGAACCGCAAATATACTTATGGTCTGGTTGGGGGAAAAGGTGTTCGCCACTCCTCGATGAACAGCGGCCGCTGGCTGCAATGGGCAGGGGGAATCTATGCGGTTCTGCTTCTGCTTATATCTGTGGGCATCCCGTATTTCTCCATCATCGCGGCTTCTACGATGAAGCTGCGCGGAGTAGGGCTCGCCTGGAACAACTTTACGATCGATTTCTACAAGGAGCTTCTGCGCTGGAATTCACCCAGCATGAGAGCTTTGTTAAATAGCTTATGGTTGTCTTTGGTTGCTTCTACGATTGCCGTGGTGCTGGGCACCTGGTTTGCTGTAGCAATCGGGCGCTCCAAATTTCGTCTGCAGCAGTCAATTGATCTGTTCAGCCTGCTGCCTAATACAGTGCCGGGAATTGTCCTGGTCGTAGGATTGATTTTGCTTTGGAATGCCCCGTGGATGCCGATTCCGCTGTATAACACCTACGGTATGGTTATCCTCACCTATGTTGTATTATTTGTCCCTTATACAGTGCAGTACGTCAAGAGCGCCTTCACTCAAATTGACCCTTCGCTATTCCAGGCCGGTCAGGTGTTTGGTGGAAAGCCAGGATATATATTCCGCAGAGTGCTGCTGCCGCTCATCATTCCGGGGATGCTGGCCGGATGGATGATGACCTTCACCATTGCTTCGCGTGAGCTTGTTGGCTCTTTGCTGATCTTGCCTCCGTCCGTGCAGACCTCGGCGACGTATATTTACGCCCAGTTCGAGCAGGGGCAAGTATCGCTCGGCATGGCAATGGCTGTGATCTCCGTGGGAATCACGACGATCCTGCTTATGCTGCTGGAAGTCCTCGGCTCCCGGAAGAAGTGGAACACGGCCTAATGGAACTGAAAATATGGGGTGGAGCCGGGGAGCATGGCCGTTCTTGTTATGTGCTAACAGGAGAACAGCATCGGATTATGCTCGATTGCGGTGTCAAGAAGGAGGGAACGGGGCAATATCCCCTGCTTGATGTCCATCTGATTCCTGAGCTGACGGCCGTATTTCTGTCGCATGCGCATGAGGATCATTCTATGGCTCTGCCGCTTCTATATAAACACGGTTATCAAGGAGAGATCTGGACGACCGGGCCAACGGTATCTCAGTTGGAGCTGTATTTTGCAAATTGGGGTAAATATGTGGCGAGCCGTAATGGGGAGCTTCCCTATGAACCCGCACATATCGCGGCGCTCAAATTCCGTATCTTGGAGGATGAGGTCCCGGCAGGACAATGGTTGCAGCTAAATGACGGGCTGCAGTTGCAGTGGGGGAGGAGCGGTCATATGCTCGGCTCGGTCTGGTTCCGGATTCAAATGGAAGGGCAGCTGCTGTTCTTCTCAGGAGACTTCAGCTGGGAATCTGCTCTGCTGGCCGCTGATTCGCCACGTGCACCACTTCCTGAGAGCCCTACTGCTTCTGCGTCGTCCATGTCAGAGACCCTCTTATCCATTATGGATAATGCATACGGAATGGATGATGAATCCCAGGAGCAGAAACTGAATGCACTCCGGCAGTTTACGCTTGAAGTATTGGGGCGTGGAGGACATGTGCTGCTGCCGGTCCCTGCGTTTGGACGAGGACAGGAGCTGCTGGTATGGGCGCTCGGCACCTTTCCGGATCAGCCGGTCCTGCTGGAACGAGCGATCTATGAAGGGCTGCGACAGATGGCGGAATGGGAAGCTTGGCTAAAACCGGGGAGCCTTCATACGATAGAGGAAGCGATACTTGCACCTCATGTGTATGTTCCGGACACTCAGGAGGAAAGGCTGCGGCTGCTGGAGAGAGAGGAGCCGCTTATCATCTTCACGACGGATGGCATGATGGAATCGCCCCGTGCCCGCTGGTATGCGGAACGCCTCTCCTTATCATCCGCTCATGCGATCGTCATTACGGGCCATGCCAGTGACGGCACCTTTGCTAGGCGGCTGCTCCGGGGCGGGACGGAGGAGACCTACTGCGAGACAGTACAGATGGGTTACAAAATCCATCAGGGCCTGGAAGATGTTCGCTATATGCTGCAGGAGGTTCCCAGCCGTCACACCGTGTTGGTTCATGCTCCTAAGCCGGAGACCGACCGGGTCGTTGCTCGCCTGGCTGGGAAAGGCTACCCCGGTTTGCACTCCTTGCAGGCGGGAGATAGATTACCAATTTAGAAATACAATAATCCTTCGTCAGACGTTAGCCTGACGGGGGTTTTTGGCGTTCTCGCTGAATCTTCTGTGATGCTTTTGTCGGCCTGCAAAGAAGAAATAGATACTCGGCAGGGAGATCGAGGCCATAAAAAGAAACATAATCGTTCCACTAAATAAAGATAGAAGGGATAGATATTTACCCCTTAATAAGACAAATTTATCCCTAATAATACATAAAAAGATAATATTTAACTTATATAGGAAATATAATCCAAAATGCTGTATAGATATGAAAATCGTCGATGTATTCGTTTTCTTGCGATATTAAGCGGTTTTACTATGGGAGGAGGATTGGGCTAGTCTTAGCATGAGAGAACTAGAAAGAGAAAGAGAGGAGAACCCAACTTGTCATTTTTATTGTATGTAATAGCAGCGGTATTTCTTATATTTCAAGCTCTGTATACGGTCATCCCCCTTGTCTGCAGTAAGGTAAAAAGGCTCGATCCCGAGCTGGCGGAGAAATCGATAGCGGTGCTCGTCCCGGCCTATAACGAGGAACTGACGATCAAAAATTGTCTGGATGCGATGGCCGACCTGAAATATAGCAACTATGAGATTATTATCATTAACGATGGGTCCAAGGATAAGACCCTTTCCAGGCTGGACGAACTGCTGCAGCTCGAACTTGACTGCCGGACTCCCGCGCATCAGTTAGCCTACAAGCCTATTAAAGGCGTATACCGCTCAGTCCATTACCCTCATATCCTCGTCATCGACAAGCAAAACGGCGGCAAGGCCGATTCCCTGAATGCAGGGATCGATTATGCTGCATCCGAGATTGTCATTACGTTGGATGCCGACAGCATGCTGGAAACCAATGCTTTGAAATACGTCAATCAATATTTCCATAACAGCGATATTATCGCCCTCGGCGGCACCGTGAAAATTGTACAAGGCGCGGAGAAGCGGGACGGAGCTATTGTCGAGAAGTTCAGGGGCTCAGGGCTGATCAAAAGTCAGATTATCAATTATACACATGGCTTCTATGTACGTAAATTAACGCAGTCCTTTTTTAATTCCATTGTCGTCATATCCGGCGCGTTCGGCGCATTTTACAAGGATGTTCTGGTACAGGTGAACGGATTTCGCAGCACGGTTGGCGAAGATATCGATATTACCTTGAAAATTCACGAGTATTTGAAGGCCAATCGCTTGAAGAAGAAGCTGGTGTATGCGCCGGAGGCGGTCTGCTACACGGAGTGTCCGGAGAATTTGACCAACTTCTACAAACAGCGCATCCGCTGGCAGAAGGCGTTCATCGATTGTGTTCTCATCTATTGGTCGCGGCTGTCGAGCCGTTTTGGCGTAGGGGTAAACCTGTTCTTTGCTATTGACGGCTTTATGCTGGGTACCTTTTCAGCATTTATGATGCTTGTCTATATCGTGCAGATGATATTTTTTGCCGACGGCAATCTGATCCACGCGTTGATCTTCTTTCTAATCACCCTGGTGATCAATGGGCTACAGATCGTAGTTTCATTAGGCCTCTGCAGAAAATACGGCAGCAGCTATACGATTCAGGACTATATTAGGATGTTCCTTTTTAGTCAACTGGATCTGCTCACCTATCGCAATGTACTGCTATATATCAATATCGCCGGGACGTTCAAATATTTTGATAATGATGAAGGCTGGGGGTTTGTGGAGAGAAAAGGCGTCGCAGCCATTAGTCAAAATATCGTATCCGGATCGCATTCAGGATAGAAGGAGGACTCCCATGAATACAGTTATGGAAAGCAAACGAATCCTATACGTAGATTGCTTGAGAATTTTATCGATTATTGCTGTGATTGCCCTGCATTACACGGCGGAGATACTTACTGCCTCGAATGATTTTCATACGGCTTCCTGGTGGATCAGCAATTTTTTCAATTCCATATCACGGTTTGCCGTTCCTGTCTTTTTTATGATTAGCGGAGCGATGATCCTGCGGACAGAGGTTCAATCCTATCAGGCTTTTTTTAAGAAGCGGATCGTACCCTTATTAATTTCACTGGTCAGTTGGTCGTTGATCTACGGGTTGTACAACCAATATGTGATTTTGAAAAGCGAGATGAATGGCTTCGAATTTCTGCTCGATTTTAGCTACCGTCTGCTGACCGATCGTAATTATGTGCATCTTTGGTTTATTTACGCGATTATCGCCATTTATTTGACAGTTCCGTTGCTCAGCAAATGGATCAAAGCTTGCGGCGAGAAGGACCTGAGATATTACTTGTGCTTATGGTTTGCTGTAAGCATCGGGGGCCGCTTGCTGAACGATATCGTGGAACGGCTGACAGGGACAGGGATCAGCATACCGCTCTTAAACATACCGTTCTTTACGGGGTATCTCGGGTATTTTATATTAGGCTACTATCTATATCATTTCGATCTGCCTGTGAGAATGAAGAATAGAATGTTCAATCTGGGCGTCCTTTCGTTTTTTATTGCCCCCGTTGCGACTTATTTTGTGTCTGTACAGAGAGGCGTGCTTGACGAAATGTTCTACGGCAACTATTCCATTACTACTTTTTGTATGGCTGTCGGCATGTTCGTTTATTTCCAGGCTAAAGAGGAGGCGCTGAACGCGAAACTGAATCATAAAGTACAAAAACTGCTTGGCTCCATCTCCAAAGCCAGCTTCAGCGTATATTTGATTCATCTGTTAATCGAGATGATGGTATCGGGCAAGACACCGCTTGAGGCTTCGTTGCTGGAGGCCATTCTGGGACTCCTGGCGAATATTTTCCTCATCCTTATAATCAGTTATGTCACCGTCAAGATTCTGAATTTAAATAAGGTCACAACCTATATTCTATTTGGCGGAAGAGGGTGACTCCATGAAGATCAGTTTATATACGAAAGTGTTCGTGATAATATTGCTGGCGGGCATGGGCCTTTATTTCTATCAAATCTCAAGCGCTGAGGATCATAAAGTGACGGCAGTGTACGTGGAAGCCTGGAGGGATGCAGACAACGTCCGTTTATCCGAGAAAAATGTGGATATCGCTTATATTGCCTTTGCGAAGATTGCCGGAACAAAGCTCTATTTTCATGAAGATGAGGCGACAAACGAGCAGATAAAACGTAATATTCAGAAAATGAAACAGAGCAACGCTGCAACCCGATTCGTGCTGGCGATAGGTGGATATGGGGTGGATGGCTTCTCCGATGCTGCACTGGACGGCAACCGTTATTTATTTACGGAGAGCATTCTTGAGATGATCCGAGAGCTGGATCTGGACGGCGTGGATATCGATTGGGAGTACCCGGCATTTCATGCCTGGAATACTCAGAAATCTCGGCCAGAGGATACGCAAAATTTCACCAGCCTGATCAGGGAGCTGAGGGAGAAAATGTACCGCCTGCCATTCAACAGCAAGGGATATCTGTTAACCTTCGCTGCGGGTACGCAGGATTGGTATTTTCAGAGCGTTGAGGTCCAGAAGGTAGCTGAATATGTCGATTATATCAATGTGATGAGCTATGACTTGACGGGCCAATGGTCGAAGCAGACCGGCTATAATGCCAATCTATATATGGACCGCGGGAATAAGTCACAGATGAGTGTGGATCAGATCATAAAGATGTATCTTGATCACGATATTGACAGCAAGAAGCTGTTGCTGGGTATTCCCGCCTACTCTTATGCCTGGCAGAAGGTGAAGGGTAGCAAGCATGACGGTGCATTTGCTCCCGGACAAGCGGTTGATATCGAGCGGTTGGATCTCACTTATAAGGTGATTCAGAAATCCTATATGAACAAAAATGGTTACAAGCGCTACTATGATGCTCAAGCGAAAGCCGCTTATCTCTATAATGGAGATATGTTCATCACCTATGAAGACCCGCAGTCACTGCTTGAAAAGGTGAAGTATATCCAGCAGCATAATCTGGGCGGCGCGATGGTCTGGGAATACTCCCAGGATGCCGAGGACGGGATCGTAAGGTTTCTGGGAGAGCAGCTGCGTCAATGATCCAAGGGAGGGAGTCAGTCCGGCAGGGCCAGTATAAATCTTTTATAGTATAATAAATACTAGGATGTAGGATGAACAGAGAGAGAGGGTAATGGATGCCTACTATACTGGTTGCTGATGATGATGCAAATATTCGCGAGCTTGTTAGTTTATTTCTACGCACCGACGGATTTACAACAGTCGAGGCCGCAGATGGCCAAGAAGCGCTGAACATCTACGGCTCGACGCAGGTGGATCTTGTTGTGCTTGATATTATGATGCCAATCATGGATGGCTGGACCTTATGCAAGGAGCTCCGCCGAGCTAATCCCGATCTGCCCCTGCTTATGCTTACAGCGAGAGGCGAAACCTGGGAGAAGGTGAAGGGATTCGAACTGGGGACGGACGATTATTTGACGAAGCCGTTTGATCCGCTGGAGCTGACGGTTCGCGTAAAGGCTTTATTAAAGCGATACCGAATTGGCTCCACGCAGACGATTCAATTCGCCAGTGTTATCCTCGATCGATTGACATATAAGGTAACGAGAGGGGCGGAGGCGTTCACCCTGCCGCTCAAGGAGTTCGAATTGCTGTATAAGCTGGCTGGAACACCTGGTCAGGTTTACACGCGAGAGCAGCTGATTGATCAAATTTGGGGACTTGATTATGTGGGGGATGAACGGACGGTAGATGTGCATATTAAGCGATTGCGCGAACGGTTCGCGACTATATCCGATTTTCGGATTGAAACCGTGCGCGGGCTAGGCTACAAGCTTGAGGTTTGCGAATGATCAAATCGTTATATACTCGGGTTGTAGCCACGTTTTTGGCCGCTATTCTATTGGGGACGGTCATTGGTTTTGTTATTACATTTTGGGAATATAGAGAGAAATTGAATGAAACGATGCATGCCACCTTATCTAATTTCAGCCAGGATATCGTCCGGATTTACGAGATTCTATCCGTTGATGAGGCGAACTTGTATGTGAGCGGGATGAAGCAGCTCAATATTTACCATGTTCGCATCTACGATGAAACGGGGCAATTCCAGTCCTACGGAGCGCTAAACGGACAGTCCCCGGCCACTGTGACGATGGAGCAAGTAAAAAAAGTATTGGGTGGGGAAACCGTTCGAGTGGATGCTAGTGCGGCTTCCCCGCATCTTCTGGGATTGCCGTTGAACACGGAAATGGGCACGAAAGCGATGTTTGTGGAACAGCTGACGCCCCCTGCTGCTTCCTTTAACATAAAGTGGTTATCTTCGTTTGTGACCTATACGTTAATGGCAGGCAGTCTGCTGATTTTGGTTGCCTCTATATTTCTGGTAAGACCGATTAAAAAGCTGACAAGAGCTACCAGACAAATCGCAGCCGGGGATTTCAATGTCGAGCTGAACATTAAGCAGCAGGGAGAGATCGGCACTCTGGCTCGCAGTTTTGAAGAGATGATGCATGATCTGCAGCAGCTGGAACAGATGCGCAGGGATTTCGTATCAAACGTATCGCATGAGGTTCAGTCGCCGCTCACTTCGATATCTGGTTACGCTAAGGCACTTAAGCATGTATCTATCTCTGATAGTGAGCGAAGCCGATATCTTGACATTATCATTGCTGAAGCGGAGCGGATGTCCAAGCTGAGCGATGGCTTGCTGAAGCTGAGTTTGCTTGAATCGCAGTCACAGCAGCTGAATCCGGTTTCATATAGTCTTGACGAACAGATAAGACGTGTGATTGTGGCGATCCAGCCGCAGTGGTCGGCACGCAATATCTCTTTTGAGCTTCATCTAAAAGCAGTGACTGTAACAGCAGACTATGATCTTCTAAATCAGGTATGGACCAATATCATTGGCAATAGCATCAAATTCTCGGAGGATGGCGGTGTGATTGCCGTCAGCCTCCGGCAGGAGGCCAAAAATGTAGCCGTGCAAATCACCGATAGGGGAATAGGCATCTCTGCCGAGGATCAGAAGCGTATCTTCGAGCGATTCTTTAAGGCGGATCGTTCCCACAGCCGCAAGTATGGCGGCAGCGGCATGGGGCTGGCCATTGTGAAGCAAATTGTATCTCTTCATCAAGGTGACCTCCTAGTAGAAAGCGAGCTTGGCCGGGGGACAACGATTACGGTCGCTTTGCCCATGAATATTCCGTCAGAGTAATTTTCTATGCTACAGCTAACATAGCAAGTATTGCTTGCTATGTTAGCGTAGCATTTTTTTATTTATATCTGTTCATATTCAGTTCATATTGTCGTCATGAGGAGTACATATTCGTAAGGTACACTTCATTTTATAGCCAGGGAGGCTGAATAAACAGAGATAGATAGGAGAAGATGATCGTGCCACAAACCGAGGACATGAATATAAAGAACAGAACGAGGGCCCAAAAAGTACGAAGCATTTTGCTAAAAATCGCAGGAGCCATCATCCTTGCAGTTGTGCTGTTTATGGCTGTTATTTTTGCAGTGGATAAGATCAGCAGTCGTTCGGAGCAAAAAAGAATCGAGCATTACGGTCAGCAAGTATCAATAGATGGGAAAAATATGAATGTATTGATTCAAGGGGAAGGAGAGGAGACCATTGTTCTCCTGCCTGGTTATGGAACAGCAGCACCGGCGCTTGATTTTAAGTCGCTATTCGAAGAGCTGTCTCCATCCTATAAAGTCGTCGTGGTCGAGCCCTTTGGATATGGATTAAGTGATGATACCAAAAAAGACCGCAGCACAGCGAATATTGTAAGCGAAGTTCACGAGGCCTTGCAAAGTCTGGGTATTGACCGGTATATTCTGATGGGCCATTCTATCGCCGGAATTTACGGGCTGGACTATGTAAACAAATATCCGGATGAAGTCATTGCTTTTGCCGGAATCGACAGCAGTGTGCCAACGCAGAGCGGTATGGATGTTAAATTTCCAATCAATAAGCTTAAATTTCTTAAAAACTCAGGTTTAGCCAGATTGCTGTTGAAAGTATCGGGCGACCCTTATGCCCAGCTTCCCTTTGATGATGAGACCAAAAAACAAATGAACCTGATTATGCTCAAAAACTTGTATAATTCCAGCAGCATGAATGAAATGGAACATATCTATCCTAATTTCGTGGCAGCCTCAAATTTGAGATTCCCGGAAAGTATTCCTCTGCTCTTATTTGTACAAGCCCATGATATGGCCAGAGAAGACTGGATATCCCTGCATGAGGAGCAAGCCAAAGAGTCCCGATATGGAAAAGTGATCCCCCTTGAAGGAGACCATTATTTGCACCATACTCGCTCAATAGAAATCGCCGAAGGCCTTAAGGAATTTATGAATGATATAGGTTCAAAAGTAAAATAATTTTGTTACCCCCTGTCAGATAAGATGTCCGGCAGGGGTTATCTATCCTATCGGGACTTGCGCCTGATGCTATAAAACCGCATCCCCGCGAGAACTCCTTTAATTTTGAGAATACCGTTATATATAAGTTCTCTCAACCGATATTCAAAATAAGCATCTCCAATACACTGCTCACAATACCCGATGGCTTCCCCGATCAGCCGGGCTGATTTGAGAAAATCGCTATGGCCGGTTGCAGGTTTGAGCTTATCCAGAGTGTCCAGCAAGTATGAATCATAATAATCGGCAGGCACCTCCAGTACGGTGTTATCCTGCCAGATCCGCAGCGTACCCGTCTGTTTGCTAATCCACTGCCATTCTTGCTGTAATTGCTTGATATCGGCAGCTAGCATGGCGAGATTGTCCGGGCGGAGGAAGACTTCCCTTAATTTGTCCGGGGGGATTTCGCCGGAATGCCTGTAGTGAATAGAAGCATCGGGGCGATTGAACATTTCCTCGGCAGCTGCTCCAGCATCATATACCACAATGGAATTAGGTTTGTTACGGAGCAGATCTATCGCGTGCCGCACCGTACCTCTGGACATCTGACCTTTTGCTGGATTGCAGCAATCTGACCTTTGACCTTTTGATCAATCTCTGACCCCCTGACCTGTGGCTATGACCTCTGACCGTCAGAACTGTTTCCAACTAACCTCTGATCATTTAACTCTGGCTGTCATTGGCCACCGTACCTCTGATCTGTTGCTACTAACCTCTGCTCTAACCTCCGATTTCTAGCCACTAACTATCTAACGAAACGTGGTATCGCTATTCCGGCAAAAAAGGACCTCCGAAAATTGTAACGAAACTGGGGATCGTTATTTGAGTAAAAATGCGGCCCAAAGCCCTATTTTCACCCGAATAGCGATATGGTGTTTCGTTAGAATTTATTTACCATGGTTTTGGAGTAAATAACGATATGGAGTTTCGTTAGAGTCAGTCAGCCCCCATCGGCAACGTTGTCCCATGGATTGGGGAGAAGATCAAAGTTCGGATGACCTCTGATTTCTGAACAACTGAGCTCTGGTCAACTAACTTGTGGCTAACTAACTTCTGATCCACCAACCTTTGGATACCCAATCTCAGACCACCGTGGCTCTGACCGTCTGACTTGTGGCTAACTAACCCATGACTACCGACCTCTGATCGATCTCTGGTTATCCGGTCTCAGACCACCGGACCCCTGACCTTTTGCCAACTAGCTTGCAGCAATCTGACCTTTGACCAACTGGCCAATCTCTGACCCCCTGACCTGTGGCTATGACCTCTGACCGTCCGAACTGTTTCCAACTAACCTCTGATCATTTAACTCTGGCCGTCATTGGCCACCGTACCTCTGATCTGTTGCTACTAACCTCTGCTCTAACCTCCGATTTCTAGCCACTAACTATCTAACGAAACGTGGTATCGCTATTCCGGCAAAAAAGGACCTCCGAAAATTGTAACGAAACTGGGGATCGTTATTTGAGTAAAATTGCGGCCCAAAGCCCTATTTTCACCCGAATAGCGATATGGTGTTTCGTTAGAATTTATTTGCCATGGTTTTGGAGCAAATAACGATATGGAGTTTCGTTAGAATGAAGTTGATGTTACCCACATGGTATTCACCAAAATAGTGTTCCGGAGTTTCGTTAGAGGTCAGGGAAGCTTGGCCCGCAGCGTTTCGATGAATCCTCGTGTGAGATCTCTCTCAACAGTAACATGTATCTCGGAAGGTTCGCAAAACCTGTGGAAGCAAGGGGCCATCATTTCTTTTCATAGTAAATTTATTTCGCGATATGCCCAGGCAAGGATATAATAGAATAATAACTTTGACCAATATGGGGGAATGAAAATGTATCCAACGAAACAGCAATTGGATAATTATGCGGAGCTGGCCGTTAAGGTAGGGGTTAATGTTCAGCCCGGCCAAACGGTCGTGGTCATGGCACCTGTTACAGCGGCCGACTTGGTTCGCTTGATTACGCTCCATGCGTATAAAGCGGGCGCTCACAATGTCTATGTTGAGTACAATGACGATCAGCTGTCCAAAATAAAATATCATCATGCACCGGAAGCAGTATTCTCCGAATATCCGAAATGGCGTGCGAAAGCGATGGAGGAATACGCGGAAAAGGGAGCGGCTTTTATCCAGATTTACTCCCCGGACCCGGATTTACTGAACGGGGTTGAACCAGCACGGATCGCCACCGCGGCCAAGACGGCTGCCACTGCGCTTAACAAGTACCGCAGTTATTTGATGGCCCATCACAACGCATGGACGCTGATCTCTTATGCTACTGTGGAATGGGCAAGCAAGGTTTTTCCGGACGAAAGTCCAGAATCCGCACAGCAAAAGCTATGGGAACGCATCATCGATGCGACTCGCATGGACCAGGACCAACCGGTAGAGGCATGGGGCAAACATAATGCCAAGCTAGCTGAAATGGTCAGCTTCTTGAATGATAAGCGTTACAAGCAGCTTCAATATGAAGCTCCCGGCACATCGCTGACGATTGAGCTTCCTGAAGGCCATGTCTGGCTAGGTGGGGCAAAGGAAAATTCCCGTGGCATCTGGTTCAATCCTAACATTCCGACAGAGGAAGTCTATACGCTGCCCAGCAAGAACGGCGTAAACGGAACGGTGCGCAGTACGAAGCCGTTGAACAATAACGGAGTAATTATCGATGGATTTTCTCTGACATTCAAGGAGGGGAAGGTCGTTGATTTCAGTGCGGAGCAAGGGGCTGAAGCACTGCAGAAGCTGCTTGATACCGATGAAGGCGCAAGATATCTTGGTGAGGTCGCGCTGGTTCCTCATGATTCGCCGATTTCCAACTCGAACGTCATTTTTTATAATACATTATTTGATGAAAATGCATCCTGTCACCTTGCGTTGGGTCAAGCGTACCCGGTTACTATTGAGGGCGGAACGGACATGAATGAACAGGAACTGGCGAAGCATGGGGTAAATAAAAGCTTGATTCACGTCGACTTTATGATCGGAGCTGCCGAGTTATCCATTGATGGTATTACCCAGGATGGTCGGACAGAAGCGATTTTCCGAAACGGCAACTGGGCTTTTTAGATGGATGATATGATAATTGAAGCATAGGTTTGGTTTATAATACTATCTATCTGAATGTCCAGGAAAGGGAGTTTATTGTGTTTAATCTAACGGATTGTATCGGATTTATTACGAATACTGCTTCCAAGAAAATAGTTGATGCTTTTAATGAACGCTTGCGGGATAACAATATTACGCGAGTAAAATGGATTGCTCTGTTCTTCATCGGTGAGGAGAAAAATATCTCTCAGAAAGAGCTGGCCCAAAAGATGAACGCCAATGAATCCTCTATAGCCAGGTTATTGGAACGGATGGAGAGAGACGACTTATGCGTGAGGGATAGAGATACGGCGGACCGCAGAATTATTAGAGTCAACCTGACTTCCAAGGGAACGCAACTAAGAGCGGAGCTGCTGCCATTAGGACAAAGCTTCCATGAAGATGCAACGGATGGGATTCCTGTGGGGGACCTGGAGATTTTCAAGAACGTGCTGGAAAAAATGGTTGCGAATGTAACCAAAGAACAATGAAATATCATTAAAAAGGCAATCTCGCTACGGCGCTGTTTATAGCGGCCGCGAGATTGCCTTTTTTGGTGCTAATCGATTTTAATGATACCTGTTGTATGCAGAAGAACCAGAAGAACAAGAACCGGCGCGATATACCGAAGCATAAACAGCCATATCTTGAACCATTTCGATTTCAGGCCCGCTGCTTCCGCAGCGCCCTTCCAGAAGTAGCCTGCGAACAAAGTCGTAATGAGCCCGCCGATAGGCAGCATTATATTCGAGGTGATGAAGTCAAGCCAGTCAAAGAAGTTCTTGCCGCCCAGATCGGACAGGGCAGGCACCATCCCGAAGGACAGTGCGGATGGAAGTCCAATAAGCATAACTAGAGCGCTGATAATGATTACGGACTTCGTACGGCTCCAGCCCCAGCGGTCCATCGTAAAGGAGACCGGTACTTCCAGCAGCGATACAGCCGAGGTAAGGGCAGCAATGGCTAATAAGATGAAGAACAAACCTCCGAAAAGCGATCCGAACGGCATTGCTGAAAAAGCGGCCGGAAGCGCCATGAACACAAGACTTGGACCGGAATCGGGAGCAATGCCAAAGGAGGCAGTCGTCGGGAAAATAATCAGCCCGGCAACAAAGGCATAGATCAAATCGCCAGCTCCGATAGCGAGCGTAGCCGTTCCAAGCGATTGACGCTTGTCCACATAAGCGCCATAAGTTAGCAGAATCCCCATGCCAAGCGATAGTGAGAAGAAGGCATGTCCCAGAGCAACCAATGCGGATTCAGGGCTCAGCTTGGAGAAATCAGGGTGCAGGAAGAAGGCTACTCCTTCTCCCGCGCCCGGAAGAGTTACGGAGCGGATCATCAGACCGATGAGCAAAATGATCATCCCGGGAATGAGTACTTTATTAAATTTCTCAATTCCCCCCGAAATCCCTTTGATGACTACAAATGCAGTAATCAGAATGGCTATCGCTTGCCACACAATCGGCATATACCCGCCAATAAAGGAAGCGAATTGTCCTTCGTAATCAGAGCTGCTGAACAAGTGACCGCTAAAGGATTGAACAGCGTAGTTCAGCGTCCATCCGGCAACGATAATATAAAAGGTCAGGATCAGAAAAGGTGCTATAACTTGCAGAATCCCGAGTTTTCCGAATACTTTCGAACCGCCGGCCTTCACAAACGAAGTAGCAGCGCTGCCCCTGCCCGCACGGCCAATGGCCAGCTCGGCCAGCAGAACCGGCAGACCGATCACGATCAGACAGACGATAAAGAGCAGGAAGAAGGCCGCCCCTCCATTTTCGCCGGTAATGTACGGAAATTTCCACATGTTTCCGAGCCCGACGGAACTGCCAATAGCAGCCAAGATAAACCCTGACGAGGAAAAACGATCGTTCTTTCCTGACATCTCTGGGCCTTTTTTCGGTGTAGTCATAGAAGCTCCCCCAGTATTAATATAAATATTTTCTTATTATATTGCATTTTTGTAAGAAAACCATGGAAAATTGTTTCAAAAAAGAAAATCTTATTTTTGACAAAATACTTTACAATGCAATTAATGCAGTGTAAAGTATTATTAGATCACAAGTGAATTATTTCACAAAAAATAAGGAGCTGACAGAAATGAAGAAAGACGTTAGACAAATGCTGAATGATTTTACAGGTGGATTGCAGGAATTGTCCGGAACGAATGGGGAGAGCGTTAATGCGTTTATGAACTTGCTGGGAACCAACTATGCCGATGGGGCCATTGATACGAAGACCAAGGAACTGATCAGCGTAGGGATCGCCGCTTATAACCGCTGCGAGTATTGCATCGTGTTCCACGTCTATAAAGCGCTCGAAGCAGGAGCAACCCGTGAACAGATTATTGAAGCGGCTATGGTTGCCGTGGCATTTGGCGGCGGACCAAGCATGGCTTATTCTGTTACCTTGCTGAAGGATTCAATTGATGAGTTCGAAAAGGACTTTAAATAAAACTTATAATGATGTGATTCATGGCAACCTTCTGACTGGTTCGGAAGGTTGCTTCTTCAAGTAAGGCCAACCACTAATGAATCAGCGGAGGGAACATCATGATTATCAAGCTGGAACAGCTCACAGGACACGCCAAGCAGGCGAAAATCGGGAAGCTGAATGTTGCCGAAGGAGATCAGATTGAAATTGGTCAACCTTTACTTCAGTTAGAGAGCAAGAAAGGAAATTCACCTGTACATTCTAAATATAAAGGCAAGATCGAGAAAGTGTTGGTCGATGAGGGGCAGGAAATTGAAATTGGTCAGAGCCTATTTGAGATGACTGCCGAAGAGACTGCCGCGGCGCCGTCAGAAGTAAAACCGAAGCTGGATTATTTCGGCGGGCTTCTGAAAGGGAAGAAGGAGGATGTACGAACTGATCTGCTGGTTATCGGCGCGGGGCCGGGAGGTTATGTCGCTGCCCTCTACGCAGCCAAGAAAGGTATTCAAACCGTGCTGGTGGAGAAGGATTCCATGGGAGGAACATGCCTGAATGTGGGCTGTATTCCGACCAAGGCCTTAATCAAATCCTCCGAAGTTTTTCACCAAATGATGCATGCCGATGATTTTGGTCTTTCTGTGAAGGAAATTGAGCTGGATATGGCCAAGGTGATCGATAAGAAGGATGAGATTAAGGGCAGCCTGGTGTCAGGGATTGAGTATCTGCTTGGCAAAAATAACGTTCGCGTCATTAAAGGCGACGCTTCATTCCTAAATGATCACCATGTGCTCGTCAAGAATGGAAAAGATGAATATACGATCGAAGCCGACAATACCATTATTGCCACCGGATCTCAGATCGCAGATATTGCTCTGCCTGGAATCGATCATGAGTTTGTCATGGACAGCACTTCAGCTCTGGCCTATCGAAAAAATATCAGCTCGGTTACGATTATTGGCGGCGGCGTCATCGGTATGGAATTCGCTTTTCTCTATTCCAACTTTGGCATTCAGGTCAATGTCTTAGAATTCTGCGACAGGCTGCTGACGATGGTGGACAAAGACGTCTCGGAAGAGATCGCTCATATTGCTGCCGAGCAGGGAATCGGCGTATTTAACGGAGCCAAGGTGACCCGGATCGAAAAGGACCAGACAGGCAAAGCCGTCGTTATCTTTGAACAGGGTGGAGTCGAAAAGTTTATAACGAGCGAGAAGGTACTGGTTGCAATTGGCAGAACGCCGAATATAGATGGGCTGGAGCTTGAGAAGACAGGCGTCAAGCTGAACGACAATCGAAAAGGGATTGCGGTTAATGAGCATTTACAAACCTCGCTGGCTCATATCTACGCGATTGGCGACGTCACGAACCGAATTCAACTGGCCCATGTCGCTTCCCATGAAGGAATAGCGGCTGTGGATCATATTCTGGGTACGGCTGCTCATATGGATTATGAAATGGTGCCTAATGTAATATTTACTTCACCGGAAATCGCTGAGGTGGGTCTGAATGAAGACCAGGCCAGACTCCTGGGCAGGAACATTCAAGTGAGCAAATTCCCATTCCAGGCCAATGGCAAAGCATTAACGATGAGAGAGGGACGGGGCTTCATCAAGCTGGTCAAGGATCTGGACAGCAACAAGCTGATTGGCGCTTCGATTATTGGGCCAGAAGCATCGGCTTTGATCAGTACATTGACGATCATGATCGGCTCAGGCATTCCTGAGGAAGAGATCGCCCATGCCATTTTTGCACATCCTACGACGGGTGAAGTGATTCATGAGGCGATACTCGGCTTTGGAGTAGGGGCTCTGCATTACGATGAATAGGATTATCCTGTCCGAAGAGCATAACCCGTACTATAACCTGGCGTTGGAGGAAGCGTTGCTGCGAGGCGTTAACTCGGATGAGGTCATCTTGTATTTATGGCAAAATGAGAAGACGGTTGTGATCGGCAGAAATCAGAATCCGTATCTTGAATGCGATGTACTGCAACTGGCGACTAACGGAGTCCGGCTGGCCAGACGGATCTCGGGCGGAGGCGCCGTGTACCATGATCTGGGCAATCTGAACTTTACTTTCATTTATCTGGAGCAGCATAAAGATCTGGAACGGCAGTTGGATGTGATTAAAAAAGCGGTTGAAGCCCTGGGAGTTGCGGTTGAGTGCTCTGGCAGAAATGATCTGACCATCCAGGGACAGAAATTTTCCGGACATGCCTTCTATGCGGAGAACGGTCATGAATTTCATCACGGAACTCTGATGGTAAATGTAGATTTGAGCCAGTTAGGGCGGGTGCTTAGACCCTCGAAGCTAAAAATGCAAGCCAAGGGAATCACATCCGTGAAGAGCAGGGTCGTTAATCTACAGCAGCTTGCTCCTTCCTGTACAGTCGATCATTTGATTGACCTGCTGGTCACCAGCTTTGCAGAAAGCTATGGAGAGGTGCAGCTGCTCAGATATAATAATGAAAACTACATTCCGGCGCAGTTAAGTTTGTATGCGGATTCCAAATGGCTCTACGGCGAAAGCCCGAAATACGACGTAATACTGGAGAGAAGAACCTCGCAGGGGTTGATCCAAGCTTTGCTGGATGTGGAGAACGGATTGATCCAGCGGATTAAAATCCATACCGACAGCCTTAGGATCGGGCCTTATGAAGAGGTTGAACAGCAATTTACCGGCAAGGTATTTGACCTGCATTTCGAGGAGCAATTATTTGCTGCAATTGAAGACTGATTTGAGTCTGGCTCCTCAGCATAATAGAAGTGGAAGACACCCTTGTAATCATTGGTTAACCGGAACGGTTCCGATAGATGATCAAGGGTGTTTTACGTATGTAACCGTATTGCAGGCTGGAAATTTCCATGTTTACAGCCAGGCCGCGGTTATGCGAAGGGACTAAGAGGAGCAGGATGTTGCAGCCTGATTGAGAATCCTGAAAATAATAAAGGACCTTCAACAATAGACCTGGATATGTCCATGGATATTTGCACCTCGTTTTTGACTACTAATTCGTTATAAGCTTATTATCATACGCGAATGTCCCCTCACAACAAGGCTGCCTATCCAAACAATTGGGTTTGCTGATATTCGTCTGGAATGAAGGAAGAGGACTAAATAAGCTATAATGGATTTACGTAACAGACAAGGAGGATATGGCTCATGGAATATTTAGCACTCTTCATCTCCCTTATTGCCTTGATCGCATGTCTAAGTGTGTATAACAAAGTATCTGCCTTAGAGGCGCGGATCAAAGCGATGCCGTTCCCGGGAACCCAAGCAGTTCCCACAGCTCAAGCGGAGGGATCAATCTCGTACTCTGGGCAAGATGAAGTTATTCGATTAATACATGAGGGCAAGAAAATCGAAGCTATAAAGAAATCAAGAGCTTTGTATGGAATGTCGCTACTGGAAGCCAAGCAATATGTAGATGATCTGACACTGAAGGTGTTGAAATAGAAGGGGATCTCATCATGAAGAAGTATATTGTTATCGGAGCAGGGATTTTGGGGGCATCAACGGCTTATCAATTATCTAAAATGGGAGCAGATGATGTACTTATTATAGATCGTGAAGAACAAGGACAGGCCACGGATGCAGCGGCCGGCATCATTTGCCCTTGGCTATCGCAGCGGCGCAATCAGGCCTGGTATCGCCTGGCCAAAGCAGGTGCGGGCTTCTATCCGAAATTCATCGAAGAGCTGGTGAACGAGGGGGAGACAGAGACAGGTTACGCTAGAGTTGGCGCACTTAGCATTCACCATGATCTGGAGAAAGTAATCAGGATGGAGGAACGGGCCCAGCAGCGCAAAGCGGATGCGCCGGAGATTGGCGAGATCACGCGATTCGATGAGACAGAAACCCACCGCAGGTTCCCATTATTGGAAGAAGGATATCATTCCGTTCATATTAGCGGAGCAGCCCGTATAGATGGACGTGCTCTACGGGATGCCTTGCTGCGTTCAGCAGAGAGACATGGGGCGAAGCGGATTAAGGGAAATGCTGTGCTGGAGTTCCAGGGAAATCAAATTATAGGAGTTCGGGTGGGTACAGACATTTACACTGCGGACATGACGGTTGTCTGTGCGGGAGCCTGGGCCAGGGAGCTGCTTCAGCCTCTCGGCATTCACTTTAACGTTCACTTCCAGAAAGCACAAATTATGCATTTACGGGCTGAGCATAGCCAGGATACAGGGAATTGGCCTGTGATTATGCCACCATCCGATCAATATTTACTTGCGTTCGAGCACCAAAAGATCGTGATTGGAGCGACTCATGAGAACGAGGTTCAGGGCTATGATACAAGAATAACTCCAGGTGGAATGCAGGAAATATTGAACAAAGGGCTAACATTAGCGCCAGGCTTGGCGGACAGTACCTTCCAGGAGGTTAGAGTCGGCTTTCGGCCGTTTACCCCTGGATTTTTGCCGGTGATCGGACAAATCCCTGGTTGGGAAGGACTTATTACGGCTAATGGTCTCGGAGCCTCCGGACTTACCATGGGTCCATATATCGGAGGTCAGCTTGCCAAGCTGGCCTTGGGAATGGAGTTGGATATTCAGCTTGATGACTATGATTTAAGAGCAGCCATAGAAGAGCAATAACTATGGGATAATAAAAAATCGGCAGACTTCAAAATATGACAGACTTCGACAATCGGGGTCTGTTATATTTCTCTTAGGCCCGAGAATAAAAACGTTTTTATTCCGGTCGGTGGGAGGTGAATCTTACTAAGCGACTTTACCAAAGCTTATAACTATTTAAAATCGGAGGTACTGTATGGTAAAAGGAAATCGATTTCATAAAAAGGGATTTCGAATTTTTCTATCAACGATTTTGCTGCTGGGGGCCCTTGTGGCAGATTGGAGTCTGGGGCATACAGATGTGGTAAATGCGGCGAGCAGTTTGTCGGATGGCGATTTTTTGAAGACGAACGGTACATCCATCCGTAAATCCAAGGGAACGGGAAACAATGTATACCTGCGGGGTACAAATGCTGGAGGCTGGCTGGTTCAGGAGTCGTGGATGAACCCAACGAACGCTCCGGATCAGAAGACGATGATGAATACATTCAAGGACCGCTTCGGCGCCGCCGCACGGGATGAGCTTATTTCTGTCTATGAGGACCATTACTGGACCACACAGGATTTTGATAATATTTCTGCGATGGGAATGACTGTTGTCCGTCTACCTTTTACGTACATGAATTTGGTGGATGATTCCGGAAATTTGAAAGCGGATGCATGGGCGCGTCTGGATTGGTTTGTGGAGAACAGCCGCCAGCGGGGGATTTATGTCATTCTGGATATGCATGGGGCATTTGGTTCTCAGAACGGTATGGACCATTCCGGAGAGATCAATGATGGCAATCAATTGTACGGAAATCCGAATAACCGCCAGAAGACCTTATGGCTATGGGAAAAAATAGCGGAACACTTTAAGGGGAATCCGGCTATAGCCGCTTATGACATTCTGAATGAGCCGGGAATTAAAGCCGCGGCGACAGGCCGTACGCAATGGGATTTCTACAACGAAATTTATAATCGGATTCGGGCAGTAGATGGTGATCATATCATCATGATGGAATCTTGCTGGGATGCTGCGAACCTGCCGCATCCGCAGGAATATGGCTGGACTAACGTCGTCTACGAATATCATTATTACCCGTGGGATTCAGTGACCAGTGCTCCCGGCCAAGCGGCTTATATTTCGAGCAAAGTGGCGGATATCCGCAGCCATAATTATGGAGTGCCGACATTCGTAGGGGAATTTACATCCTTTGATGTGGAGGACGCCTGGAAGAATACGTTGTCTACATTTAATCGCGAGGGCTGGCATTGGACCACCTGGACTTATAAAGTCACAGGCAGCAACAACTCTTGGGGCATTTACAATCTCAATGCGGAAGCGGTAGATATTTACCGTGATTCGCAAGAGACGATCCGTCAGAAATGGTCCAAGGTTGGCGCAAATTACAGTGCGGTGAATAGCAAAATCTACAATGTGATCAAGCCTTATTTGCAAGGATCAACAGATCCCGGCAGTGGCGGTTCATCGTTATTCGCGGATGGGGAATATTATCTGACCTCGGTTGCCAACGGCGGGGTTGTCTCCGCGGAGAATGGAGGGGCTGAGCCATTAGCAGCCAATCGTGCCTCTGTAGGAGGGGCTTGGGAGACCCTGCGGCTGGAAAATAACAGTGACGGGACCGTCTCCTTCAAATCGATGGCTAATCAAAAGTATGTCTGTGCGGTAATCGATGAGAGTAATCAGCTATTGGCTCGCAGCGCCTCCATCGGCACCTGGGAGAAGTTTGAGCTAGTTAGTACCGGGAACGGCGATTACGGAATCAAGGCGCTGGCCAATGGCAAATTCGTCCAGGCGAATCTGAATTCGGGCGGCAGGCTGGAAGCGACTCAGGATAAGGTGGCAGGGGCTTGGGAAGCCTTCAAGATCACAAAAATGGGCGACTCTTCCGGACTGGACTTTGACAGCTCTCTAACCGATAAGTCCGCAGAATTTTATGAACATGCGAGCTATCAAGGCAAGTCCATTAAATTGAGCAAGGGCGAATACACCTATAACGATCTGGTCTCTAAAGGCATCGGCAACGATACAATCTCATCGCTGAAGGTTCCGCAAGGCTATAAGGTTACCTTGTATGCGGATGATCTTTATAAAGGCGGAGCCAAGGTCCTGCTGGCGGATGCGCCGTCTCTTGGCGATTTCAATGACAAGACCTCTTCGATTAAGGTCGAGCAAGTAACCCTCGGGAATTTTGACGAGGGGGGTTATACGTTGACCGCGATCGTAAACAAGAAGGTCGTCAGTGCGGAGAATGGAGGCAAGGACCCGCTCGTAGCCGATCGGAATTCCAATGGTGGAGCCTGGGAAACCTTCAAGTTAGTGAATAATGGGGATGGAACGGTCTCCTTCCAATCGATGGCCAACAATAAATATGTCTGCGCGGTGGTGGATGAGAAAAATCAGCTTCTGGCCCGCAGTTCAAGCATTGGCACCTGGGAGAAATTCTACCTTGAGAAGATCAAGGATTATGAATATGCAATCTATGCGGTTGCCAACGGCAAATATATTAAGGCGGATCAACAGAACGGAGGCAAGCTGTTTGCTTCCAGTGATACGATTGGGGGAGCTTGGGAGGCGTTCTGGGTTACGGGAGTGAATTAAAGCGAGAATAAACAGCGGGCGGAGCTGAAGCTCCGGCCCGCTGTTTTTGTATTTAAAACCGGGGATAGAAGATCAGAAAGAAAGTCCGACTTGAGAATCGACGATTTTATATTCAAAATATAATAGACTAAAGTGTAGGCCAATAACTTGGAGCGTTGAATGGGTCCAAGTGGCAAGAATGATATGAGGAGCAGGTGTGAAGCTATGATAAATGTGGAGCGGTTGGCGGAAGTGTTCGCTAATGATTCCTATGAGATACAAAGTGTATATCGTCTGGTGATCCAGCCGAAGAGCCTGTTGCGGGAGTTCAGAACTTTAAAGTATGGATTTCTCTTTATAACCCGTGGATCCAACCAAATAATCGTCAACGGAACCGTCTATGAATTGCAGCCGGGCTCTGTATTTCACGCAGCCCCAGGCATGCAGATGGAAGCGCAGGTTACAAGTGAAGCTGAGCTTGAGTACTATTCCGTTTACTATAATCTGGATAAGCACTATTCAGAGAACAGCCATCATGAGTGCAATGCTCATTTCAGACTGGAATCCGGAGTGATTCCGCGAGTGATAGAATTATTGCTGATGCTTCAGCAGAATATCCATACCCCTGGAGGGCTGGGAAAGCTTCGGGCGAAGGAGCTGTTTCTAAGCATTATGCATCAAGTGCTGGTTGGGCATAAAAATCGGGAGCTCAGCGGTTCGACCGACATTGCAGCCATAGAAGAAGCCGTTGCCTATATTAAGAGAAATTATATGAACCCCTTAACACTTGAAAAACTGGCGGAAATACATGCAATGAGCCCTAAGCAATTTTCTTATTTTTTTCATAAGCATACAGGTGTCCGTCCCATTGATTTTGTTATCCAATATCGGATGGAGAGAGCAAGCGAGCTGCTGCGGGTCGGCAATTTCCCGATTCGTGATATTGCAGTTAGTGTCGGTTATGCTAATCCGCTTTATTTCAGCCGGGCGTTTAAGAAAAGATTCGGAGTGTCCCCATCCGTATACGCGCGGCAAGCTTGCATTCAAGTTTCACCTGGATGCGAGCAAAAAGATTCATAGATCAGGGATAGCGATTTTTAATAATTGTGCATGCTGCATTTACTATTTGTGTATTTGCATTTGCTAGAGTCCTTGCTACACTATCAATTGAGAATGATAATCATTGATAACGAAACGGTTAATGATTATTCTGTTCTCTTCAAAGCATTTCGAGATTAGTGCCATTTCTGAACGAATGACGATTTTCAGAGTGGGGAAAGGGTGGAAGAAGCAAAGTGAATGCACATCGGCAATTATGTATCGGATTTTCTTTATCAGCAACCTGGATGAAGGGACATGGCTGGCGACGTCCGGATAGCGGCGTAGAGAGAATGAGTTCGATCGATTATTATATCGAATTAGCCAAGCTGGCGGAGAAGGCCAAGCTCGATTTTCTGTTTAGAGCGGATTATCTATATGTAAGTCCGCAGATGCTGGGCGATTCCGCTAATTTCGGCAGTCCTGATCCGACGATGATATTCGCGGCGATCGCTCGTGAGACGGAGCGGATTGGACTTGTTACCACGATCTCCACTACTTTTAATCCGCCGTATGTTGTTGCCAGACAGCTGCAATCCCTGCATTGGCTTAGCAACGGGCGTGCGGGCTGGAATATTGTAACCTCGATCGAAGGAGCTGAGAACTTTGGCATGGCTGCCATGCCATCCCCGGAAGAGAGATATGCGCGGGCGAGCGAATTTACTGATATAGTGCTTAAGCTCTGGGCCAGCTTCCCGCATGAAGCGGTGCTGATTGACCGTGAATCAGGCCAATTTACGGACCCTAAGCAAGTGTCCCCGATCGATCATTCCGGAGAGTTCTATAAGGTCCAGGGACCGCTCACCTTGCCTGCTCATCCATCGGGAAATATCCCGCTGTTCCAGGCAGGAGCATCGGACATCGGTCGGAATTTCGCTTCTTCTGTTGCGGATGCCATCTTCGCGGCGATGCCGGACGTCGAGTCTGGAGTTGAGTTGCGGCATGACCTGAGGAGGAGAGCAGAGGAGTTCGGGCGGGACCCGAATACGATCCGAATATTGCCGGGCCTCTATTTCTTCCTGGCCGATACGCGCGAGGCGGCCCAAGAGCTGTTCGAGGCGGCCAATGCGCATTTAAGCACCGAACGGAGATTAGCATCGTTAAAATCTGTGCTGGGCCTGGATTTAAGCGGCTTTGCTCTGGATTATCGAGTAACTGAGGATTTGCTTCCTGATCCGGATCAGCCGGTCCGCAGCCGAACGCATGCCCAACTGCTCCGCCGCTATATTATCAACCACCAGCCGACCGTGGCAGAGGTGCTGTCAAGACCGGAAGTTCTCGGCTCCGCGCACTGGGTATCGGTTGGAACGGTGGAGGACGTATTGAATGACATTATTCAGAGATATGAAGCAGGGGCCATCGATGGTTTTATCGCTCTTCCAGGCGGCTCGGAACAATCGATGGAGCTGTTTTTCGAGCAGCTGATGCCAAGATTGGTGGAGCTGGGCTTATTTAGAAGTGAATATTCGGGTTCAACTTTGAAGGAGCATCTAGGGATTAGTGGATGCTAGCTGCTACCCAGGAATCCGGTGAAATAGCCAATTAAAGCGAGGAGATTGAGAGATGCATAATAAGGAACTGTTTGATGTCACGATTGTAGGTGGTGGACCTGCCGGGCTGTTCTCCGCATTTTATAGTGGGTTACGTGAAATGAAGACGAAAATTGTTGAATTTCAGCCCTTCCTGGGCGGAAAAGTACATGTCTATCCCGAGAAGCTGATCTGGGATGTGGGCGGTTTGACGCCGCTTCCCGGCTCGCAGCTGATTGAACAAATGGTAGCTCAAGGTTTGACCTTTCAACCGGAAGTCGTTCTAGGAGAGAAGATAACGTCCATCGCCAAGGATGATGAAGATCATTTCGTGTTGCACACCGCATCCGGTCGGAAGCATTACTCCAAGACAGTCATTTTGGCTATAGGGGGAGGGATTCTGAAGCCGATCAAGCTGGATATTGAGGGAGCGGAACGGTTCGAGGTAACGAATTTGCATTATACCGTAAAATCACTGGAGCGCTTTAAGAACAAGACAGTGCTAATCTCTGGCGGCGGCAATTCAGCCATCGACTGGGCAAATGAACTGGAGCCGATTGCCAAGCGGGTTTATTTGACATACCGCAAAGAAACGTTAAAAGGACATGAGGCAGAGGTTTCACGTCTTGAGAGAAGCTCAGTGGAATGTTTGCTGAATACATCGATCGAGAAGCTGATTGCGTCGGAGGATCATCAGCGGATCGAGACAGTGGCGCTGAGAACGAATGAGACGGACGCTGTGTTTGAATTGGAAATCGATGAAATGATCATTAATCATGGCTATGAACGCGATAAAGAATTGCTGGCCAACAGCGAGGTGCAAATCGAGCTGAAGGATTACTGGATTGCAGGCAATCCGTCGAGTGAGACATCGGTGCCGGGTCTTTATGCCGCCGGTGATATTCTGCATCATGAGGGCAAGCTTCACCTGATTGCCGGGGCTTTCCAAGATGCCGCGAACGCGGCGAACAAGGCCAAGCAGTATATTTCGCCAGATGCGAATGAGCATGGAATGGTGTCCTCACACAATGATCTGTTTACGCAAAAGAATCGTGAGTTGATGCAGCATTTATATATTAAGAGTTAAAGACAGGCTGGAGGAAGCAATATGAAGAGATGGTTAGGTAGTATAGCTGCGTTGGTGATTGTGACTGCGATGTTGGCCGGGTGCGCCGCTGCGCCAGCGGCTTCGCCTTCAGTGAGCGATAGCAATAACGGGCAGTCGAACGTGAACAATACGTCTGAAGCTGGAGCAACGGATACAGGCGTATGGCCCAGAACGATCACGGACGCTGTCGGTCATGAGATTGTACTCCAGGAACGGCCGGAGCGCGTTGTTGTGCTTCATCCCCTGTACTTGGATTACTTCTTGGCGTTGGATACGCCTCCGGTCGCTTCGGGTAATGCCAAAAGCGCGTTGGAGGAATTTGCAACCCTGGAGCCATACCGAGGAACGGTTGAAATCGCTGATTTGGGCAGCGGCAGAGACTTGAATCTGGAAGCGGTGATCGCGGCGAACCCGGATGTGATTGTAACTTTTAAAGGACATGTTGACGCGAATTATGATGAGCTAAGCAAGATTGCTCCTGTTGTGCAAATTGACTATGGAGATACTTGGGAGAATGCCACGATGCTCTGTGCCCAAGTTATAGGCAAAGAATCATTGGCAGAACAGCTTATCAACGATACTAAAGAAACCATTGCGAAGACGAAGGAACAGATGAGCGGAGTGAAGGGGAAGAGCTTTGCATTGCTGCGGGTTGACGGAAAAGCTAATTTTACTGCTCAGGGTGCCAAGAATACAGTCTATTACAATGATGTCACGGGATTTGGCCTGTTGAAGCCGGAGGGATATCCCGAAGAAGGGCAAGTGCTATCGCTGGAGGCATTGTCGGCGATGAATCCCGATTATATTATTATCCAGCATGATCTTAAGACGGCTCAGGCAGCGGTTCAAGAGAAGGAAGCTATGGACGTATGGAAATCGCTCACAGCGGTTAAAGAAAATCACGTTCTATTCTTTGATAATTCTCTGAACAGTGGGAGCATTCTGGCTATTCGTCTGGCAGCGGAAAATTTCATGAAGTTGGCCGAGCAGTAATCCAACAGAACTTAGATCCAACAGTATACAAAAGCAAATAGCAAGCAGCCGGTTATATACACAAGGCCATTTCTCTGTAGCAAAAAGCTGCAGTAAGGAATGGCCCTTTATTACAAATGTGTTACCATCCAAATTCTTTATGAATTAGAAATAAAGAGTATATTTTCGCTAAAATCCCCTAAATTAATCCTCTATTGTCACAAATAGTGCTTTGTGTTATCGCTTCCACCCTGAGATAATAGAATCACAGATTAGGATATTCGCTTCTGCTTGGCAGAGCATACCCTATAGGTTACAAAATTGTCATCTCAGAGGAGGAACAACATATGATTAATTTTAAGAAAAGCTTGATCGGCAGCCTGGTGGTTACTGCAGTAGTCTCGGCGGTCGTTACTCTTCCAACTCCATCGCATGCAGCATCTGCCAAAGACATGGCATCATCCTATACCACAACAGAAAATGTTCAGAGTCAGGCCACAGCCAGTTCTACGATTGAAAAAGTAATTCAAACGGGAATGAAATATTTGGGTACCCCTTATGAGTTTGGCTCTAACCGCAGCACGACGACAACATTTGATTGCTCCGACTTCATTCGGCAAATCTTTAAAGAAGGTGCGGGCATAGTTCTCCCTACCGATTCAAGAAAGCAGGGGACATGGATTAAGGAGAACAGTACACCTGTCTATAGCATAGACAAGCTCAAACGTGGAGATATCGTGTTCTTTATGAGCTATAAAGGCTCGAGCAGCTCCGCCTACAGTGGAATCGATAAATCGCAGCAGCGGATTACTCACGTAGCTATGTATCTGGGAGATGGACAGCTTCTGCACACGTACTCGCAAAAAGCGGGCGGTGTGGTTGTGACTGATTTTTCATCCTCCTGGCAAAATCGCTTCCTATATGGAGGCAGCGTATTGAAATAGAAATATGAACCGGACCGTCCTGGTCGATACCTTAGATAAGCCGCAGGAATGCGGCTTTTTTTGTTGCGCATATCCTTTTATTAAACATATAAGTTATTCACTACATGAATTAATAAAGTTCATGTTATATTATTTCTTGAGGGGAGGAGAATCATACATGCTAATAAGAGAAATTGAGGAAACAGATAATAAGCAGGTTGAGCAGCTCATAAGAACCTGTCTGATAGAATTTGGCGCAAATAAACCGGGCACAGCGTGGGCCGACCCCAATTTAGGAGATTTCTATCATCTGTATAGTACAGAGAGATGCAAGTATTGGGTCGTTGAGCTAGATGACCGGATTGTGGCCGGCTGCGGGATTGGACCGGTGGTTGGCTTCCCTGAAGTCTGTGAACTGCAGAAGATGTATGCTTTGCAAGAAGCGCGTGGAACCGGAGCAGCGAGTCATTTGCTTGAGACTGCCCTTGATTTCGCCAAGCATCATTATAAGCAATGTTATTTGGAGACGCTGAGCAACATGATTGCGGCTAACAAGTTTTATGCCAAAAAAGGGTTTAAGCAATTAGACAAGCCTCTGAATGCGACAGAGCATTTCGCTTGTGACGCATGGTATATTCTTGATTTATAAAAAGGTTTAGGTGGCCGAAAGGCGGCGGAACACCCTATATGCCCGCGGATTCTACATAATCCCAACACCCTGGGGGATGATAACAGAGATTCCTAAATTTCGATGAAGGGGAGTTTATGGTGTCTCAAAATAAAAGCCCTGCGACAAGTGAGAAGAAGTTGAAGTGGTGGCAGTTGTCATTGCTTGGGGTCGCCTGTACGGTAGGTACAGGTTTTTTTCTGGGGTCCCATATCGCTATTCAGCTCGGGGGCCCCTCGGCAGTTATTGCTTATGTATTAGCAGCTGTTGGAGCCTATTTGGTCTATGACAAGCTGTCGCAAATGACAGCGGATGATCCGATGGAGGGCTCTTTCCGCTCTTACGCCAAGAAGGCCTTCGGCCGTTGGGCAGGATTCAGCAGTGGCTGGGTGTACTGGTCGTCAGAGCTGCTGATTATGGGAAGCCAGCTAACAGCACTTGCCTTGTTCTCAAGATTTTGGTTCCAGCAAGTACCGATGTGGTGCTTTGCTGCTGGATATGGCATTTTGGGTCTTATCATTATTTTCATCGGGACCAAAGGGTTTGAACGGATGGAGAGCATTTTTGCTGTAATGAAGATCGCGGCCATTTTCATGTTTCTAGTGATTGCCATACTTGCGATTGCCGGCGTCCTCAGGACCCATGCTCACGGACCGTCCATTCCCAGGGACTGGTTCCCCAATGGTTTGATTGGGTTTTGGGCGGGGCTTATTTTCGCCTTTTACGGCTATGGTGGTCTGGAAGCGCTGGGACTCATGACAATGCGGCTGAAAGATCCTAAGGAATCCCCGAAGGCCGGCAAGGTCATGCTCTTGCTGCTGATGTTCATCTATGTCATCTCAATAGGTCTGGCGCTGATTCTGGAGCCCTGGCAATCCTATACAGTCAGAGAAAGCCCTTTTGTCGTGGCTCTCGTGGATTACAGGCTGTCCTTTGTTCCGCATTTGTTCAACGCCGTCCTCATTATTGCCGGATTTTCCACGATGACTGCCTCATTATTTGCGGTCACGACTATGATTGTTACTCTAGCCAGGGACGGGGACGCACCGCGATTTTTTATTAGAGGGAGAAAAGTGGAAGGAAAGAAGCCCTTACCGGCTATAGGCTTGACGACGGCAGGGCTGCTCGCCTCGGTTGTGTTTGCTCTTTTAATGCCCAGAAGCGTATATGAATACATCACCACGGCCGCAGGAATCATGCTTCTATACAACTGGCTGTTTATTTTGCTGATGTCAGGAAAGCTGCTTAAGCTTACAAGCTGGGGAAAAGCCAAGCGTTACATCGGGATGGCGCTGATCAGCCTGACGCTGGTGGGGACCCTGTTTCATAAAATCAGCCGGCCCGGATTTTTTATTAGTCTCGGATTTATCGTCATTATCGGGTGCGTTACTCTAATCATGCGGCATTTCTGGAATAAGGCTGAGGGGGCTAAGCAGGATTTGTCCAAGAGTGAAGAAGAAGCCCAGCTTTCCCCAGGCATTAATTCCCGAACAAAATACGGTATGCCTCATATCCGAAGTAAAGGCCGAATCCGATAAGCGATAGACCGGAGATGACCGAGACAGCGCCGATAAGGCGCCCGGTCAGGAATCGTCTAAACATGCTGGCCACCAAGGCCATGGCCACATCCCACAACATGATGCCGGCCATGATAGCACAGCTGTAGAGCAGCACCCTTTTGGCGTCGTATTTAGCGATCATATCCGCCAGTACCGATCCGTAGATCCCCATCCAGAACAGGATGGAGAGGGGATTAGAGATGGACATCACGAATCCGGCGCTAAAGGATTTTACATGCGATTCATGACCGCCACGCATTTCCATTCCCGTTTTGCCGACCGTAAGCAAGCTTTCCACTCCGATGTAGGTCAGAATGAAGAAACCAAATAACAGAAGGAACGTTTTCATAAATGGAATGTTAAGAAAGTGAATAACGCCAAAATATACAAGCAGCATAAAAATCCCATCCGCTACCATAGCGCCAAGCCCGACTAACCAGGCATGGAGAAAACCTCCCTTGATCCCCCGGTCTATCTGAGCGGCATTAATCGGCCCGATTGGCGCAGCCAACGAGAGTCCAAGCAATAAATGGCTGATCCATATATTCAATATTCATACCCCCAAACCTTAGCCCTGTGTTATATCCTATGAGGGAAAATGACTTGTACAACTAAAATTTTCCTTGTCCTCATTCCGTTATCGATAGTCGATGGGGGATAATCAATCCGGACAGGTTATTCTTTAATCCGGGCATCCTTGCTATCCGCGATCTGGGAGATTTGAATTGAAACCTCCTAATGTCACTGCAATAGAGTAGCCGATGCTTTATACTATTTTCCTGCTTGGAGGATGGATAGAGGTCATCAGAGTTTTCAGTCGAAAACGGTCTTTCAAATGAAGTGATTTTCTTAGACATATGAGGAAACACTACGTTAAATGTAAATATCCCGCATCGTTTGTCGTTATAGCTATATGGCGCTTGTCGTAAAAGTAGTTGCATTGCAGGACACATAAAGAACAAATGACTGAGTTATAGTGTATACATCGAGAAAAGTCTGATTACAGAGAATTCTGTAGGTGAAAATATGAGAAATAGAAGCATTACCTTCAAACTGTTTATTTTATCTGTCATCTTTTTTGCCTGTTTTTATCTTATGATCATTCTGTCGCAGTTCTTCTTCTTTGAGAAGTTCTATCAGAATTACCGCATAACTAAGGTGGAGCGGGAACTGGATAAATTCGCCTTGAAATATACGCAGGAGAAGGCAGATAACAGAGAGCTTCTGCTGGAAGCTGTCAAATTTATGAGCCATAGCCGCAGTCAGCTGGCTGTCGTCAATATGGACGGAAATATGGTGATGGAAGACCCTTACCGATTGGTGCTGGAGCTTCCCGATCATAAGAGGGTTCTCGTGGCGCTATCTCTTTTTATGAGTATGAATCCGGATAAGTTCAGGGATGCCAACTTGAAAATTGGAGACGAGCTAACGATTTGGGGCGAGAAGGACATTCGTGAGGATGAATCCGTTGTGGTCTTTTACCCGGATAAAATCAATAAGCTGAATTTCAGCCCCGCCTCAATTGGCGAGAACTATGATAATGACTCCACGCAAATCTCGGGTACTGTCGTCGATCTTGTCCTGCCGAATATCAAGAATTGGAACCAGCGTCAGGGCTTGCTCATGTTCGCTTTGTATGAGCATTTTCCGCTCTCAACGGAGGTTAAGGAACAGCTTAATTCGATGGTTAAGCAGGAATTCCAGTGGGTGGAGCCATGGAGCGGCACAAGCAATTTTATTATTATTGAGCCGGTCATGAAGGAGAATGGGAAAAAGGATCTGCTGTTTACCGTAACCTCCTTACAGGAGATTAGCGATGCGAATGAGGCGTTGCGTTGGTTGTTCATTTATGTTGGCTGCGGGGGGATTATACTGATTCTGATCTTGGCGCTCTTCTTCTCCAAAATGGTTGCAAAACCTTTAATTGCATTAAATATAATGGCCAAAAAGATGCTCAACTTTGAATTTGGATCCTTAAAACCGATTCGGCAGAAGGATGAATTAGGCAGCTTGTCTATGAGTATGCTGACGATGTCGCAGAAGCTGGACAGTGCGCTGCGCGAGCTAAAAGAAGCGAATCAGCAATTACAGAAAGATATGGAACAGAAGGAACGCATGGAAAAGACGCAGAAGGAATTTTTCACCAATGCGTCCCATGAGCTAAAAACCCCGTTAAGTATCGTCAAGAGCTTCGCCGAAGGCTTGAAGGACGGGGTGAACTTGAACAAACAGGATCATTACGTCTCCGTCATTGTCGAAGAGGCAGAGAAGATGGAGATGTTGATTACTAATATGCTTGATCTGGCCAGGTTGGATTCGGGAACCATCGAATTGCGAAAAACATCCCTTATGCTCAGTGAATTGGTGGAGAAGGTCGCCAGCAGGCTGATGTACCCATTGCAGGATAAGGGATTGGAGATTGTCGTAGTGCCGGTTAATGAACAGCCTGTACCGGCTGATCCGCTGTGGTTCGAGCAGGTCGTCTTGAATCTGATAACGAACGCTATTCGTCATGCAGTAGCAGGAAGCACGATTCTCATAGAGGTGATCAGTACACCGGACCTTACTACCTTGTCCGTGTCCAACCAAGGGGAAACCCTTAGCGAAGAGCAGCTTGACCTCATCTGGGAGCGATTCTATCGCGGTGAAGCCTCGCGCAGTCGGCAGACCGGGGGGACCGGCCTGGGACTCTCGATTGCACAGCAAATCATGGATTTGCATGGCTGCAGCTATACGGTGAGAAATCTGCAGGATGGCGTTCAATTTATCGTCGAGTTCCCGGTCTGATCCGCGGATAGTTCATTCAGACGATCTGGAGTTCAACCAGGATTCGGCTGTGAATGGAAACAGATCCAGAAAGAAGGAATAGCGTGAGTAAACATGTGCTTATAGTGGAGGATGAAGCGCGGATTCGAGAGGTGATCTCGGATTATTTCATCCAGGATGGCTGGCAGGTCACGGAGACGGACAATGGGCGCGATGCATTGAGCTGGTTCGAGGCCCTTTATCCCGACCTGGTCATATTAGACATTATGATGCCTCAGATGGATGGATTTGAGGTATGCAAAGAGCTGCGGCTTCGTTCAGGGGTTCCTATTATTCTATTAACGGCCAAATCGGCGGACCAGGATAAGCTGCTAGGTTATGAGCTTGGCGCGGATGACTACATGACGAAGCCGTTCAGTCCAAAGGTATTGGTTGCCAAGGCAAACTCGTTAATGAAACGTGTTATAGACAATTACAAACCGGATGGATATCGATTCCTGTTCGGTTCTTCCGTTCTTAATACGCTGGCGCACCGGCTGGAAGTAGATGGTGTAGAGGTTGAATTAACGCCCAAGGAGTATGAACTCCTGCTGCTTCTCATCAACAACAAGAATCTGGTTGTGACCCGTGAAGCCATTATCGCCCGGGTATGGGGAATTGAGTTCGAGGGAGATAACAGAGTTGTAGATTCGCATATTAAGAAGCTGAGGTCGAAGCTTGGCTATGATTCACAATTTATCCGAACCGTGATTGGCGTCGGCTATAAATTTCAACAAGAAGAATCCCCCGCTCAGAAAGGAGAATTATAATGAGTTGGAAATTCATACCTAACACTTGTACATTCGTTAATTTATCTGCGGGTGTTACCTCTTTGATATTAACGATTCACGAGCAGTATCGGCTTGCTCTATTTTCTATAGCAATTGCAGCGCTTTTTGATGTGTTCGATGGGTACCTGGCACGGCTAATGAACTGCAGCAGTGATTTTGGCAAGCAGCTGGATTCCTTGGCGGACATTGTTTCTTTTGGCGTGGCGCCCGTGTTTCTGGTCTTATTGCATAGAACCGGGGAATTTCATTGGCTGAGTGCTGTAGCAGCCATTATATTTCTAGTATGCGGTGCCTCAAGACTTGCTAGATTCAACATTTCGATATCAAGCCCTCAATTTACGGGCATGCCTATCACCTGCGCCGGTACTTTATTGGCCTGCTTGTCGCTTACGAACCATTTGAAACCATCGGTCATTATTGCGTTTATCGTGGTATTATCCTTTTTAATGGTCAGCCGTATTCCGTTCCCTTCACTTAAGAATATCAGCATCAGGAAATAATCGGAGATAATATTATGGAGACAGCTATTGATTTTATAACGCAATATGGATATGCCGCAATTCTAGTATTGTTGGCGCTGGGGATTGTAGGACTTCCGATCCCGGACGAGACATTGATGTTGTTTGTTGGTTACTTAGCATCAGAACACATATTGAACTATTTTTTAGCCATTATTATTAGCTTTATCGGTTCTGTGACTGGAATGGCCATTACTTATGTGATTGGGAGAAGAGTGGGTTCAGTGATTATTGAGAAATGCGGGAAATGGGTTGGACTGACTCCCAAACGATACGATAAGGTCAAGAATTGGTTCAACAAGTACGGTGCTTGGACGATTGTATTCGCGTATTTTATTCCCGGCATCCGCCATGTTTCCGGTTATATGTCCGGGATTTCCCATCTTCCATTTCGAAAATATATCGTCTTCTGCTGTACAGGAGCCTTGGTGTGGACTATTTTGTTCATTTCGCTGGGGTATTTTATCGGTGGCCGGTTCTTGCAGTAAGCAGCGTAAGTAAATTTAGCACAATAAGCATCCAACCAGGTGCAGCGTCAGATTCAAATCCGCAGGGATGAACCGCTGGCATATTGAAACTGAGAAAACTGTTGTATCCACGGTATTTAAATGATCTGATGCTGCAATAGGAGCTATCCGAAAGGTTATTTTTATAAGGCCATGCCGTAAGGGGAAAAAGCCGCTAATGCGGGTGAAATGTCGTAAAGGGCAAAAGCCGCAAAATGCGGGTGGAATACCGTAATGGGTAAAACTGCAAAATGCGGGTGGAGTGTCGTAAAGGGCAAAAGCCGTAAAATGCGGGTGAAATACCGTAGAGGGCAAAAAACGCAAAACGCTGTGAGGGAAAATGCTGTGGAATGCGGGTACAAATCCGTGAAATGCCTTACTCTGGACACGCTTGGTCTTCTTCGCTTAGATAGGAGATCAATTGGGCAGTTGCTTTGGACAGTACGCTTTTTGGATTAAAGCATGGGGTACGAAAAGCTGCGGCAATATTGGGGCGGCAAGAATAGTCACCTCTTTGTGGCAGGCTAACGGAAATCTGTGCTGTTATTGAGCTTGAAAAGGCGAATTTGGAAAGGTAACGGAAATGGAGTCCCTTAAATGGAGTTATTCAGCGAAATTAGGGGGATTATCCCCCAAATAGCGGATTGGATTTCCGTTACAATTCCAGAATCGTCAAATTCACCAAAATAGCGGACTCAGCTTCCGTTAGAATGAGCAACCGTAGAGGCTCCCGCACAAGAACCCGTAAAAGCACTCATAAAGAGGCTCCCGGATAAGCACCCGTAAAAGGCTCCTGTATGAGCATCTCCCGAATGAGCAACCGTAGAAACTCCCGAATGAGCAACCGTAGAAACTCCCGCACAAGAACCCGTAAAAGCACTCATAAAGAGGCTCCCGGATAAGCATTCACAAAAACTCCTGTATGAGCATCTCCCGAATGAGCATCCATAAAAGCTCCGCATGAGCTTCCCGCATAATCTTCCGTATGAAGCATCCCACGTTAAGTTGACAACGTGGGATTTATAACATATATTGTTAGTAATAAATTGATAATAACATTGTGTTACTAAGATTGGATTATGATGACGGTGCAGGTGACAATGAATGGAATTTAGGGATCGCAATGGGTTGACGGAACGGGAGTTCCTGGAACAATATCGAGCTGGAGATTATGAGCGTCCATCGGTGGCTACAGATATGGTTATCTTTACGGTGAGTGATACGGAGGAAGATAATTACCGCAAGCTGCCGGAGAAGGAGCTGCGCATCCTGCTCATTCAGCGTGGCGGGCATCCATATCTGGGACAGTGGGCGCTGCCAGGGGGATTTGTCCGCCCTACGGAGACGACGGAGCAGGCGGCTCAGCGTGAGCTGCGGGAAGAGACCGGCGTAGATCATGTCTACCTGGAGCAGCTGTACACCTTCAGCGAACCGGGTCGCGATCCGCGCACCTGGGTGATGAGCTGCTCTTATATGGCGCTGATCGATAGCGGTCAGGTTGAGGTTGAGGCCGGAGATGATGCGGACCATGCCGCTTGGTTCCAGCTCTCTTATCGATTGCTGCGGGAGTCAAAGGAACTGCTGGAGGACGGGTATATCAAGATGAGGCAATACGAACTTAGCCTGATCCATGGAGATATCTGCTTGAATGCTATCGTAGAACGGAAGATTACATCGACGGATCAGGCCCAGGCAACGGAGTACGCTATTATCTCCAATCAAGGGCTTGCCTTCGACCATGCGAAGATTATCGCCTGCGCTATGGAACGGCTGCGGGGCAAGGTCGAGTATACGGATATTGCGCTTCATTTAATGCCCAAATGGTTTACCTTAACAGAACTGCAGCAGGTATATGAAGTCATTTTGGACCGAGACCTGCTGAAGGCGGCATTCCGCCGCAAGATCGCCGATCTTGTTGAAGAGACGGATCATTATACGGAGAACGCCGGTCATCGCCCTTCGAGGCTGTACCGGAGAAATAGGGAGAGGATTTAATTGATCTATAACATCGAGGAGCTGCGCAAAGCTCATAATGCGGGACAGAAGTTGAAATATGTGTTCTTCTGGGGACATACGCCTCCGTCTGAAGGCAGCATCAATCGGAGCTGCTTCAGCCAATGGTGGAAGTGCGAATTTACGGTGGACGGCAAGCGTTATTCCTGCACGGAGCAATATATGATGGCGGAGAAGGCGCGCCTGTTCAACGACGGGGAGATGGAAGCCGCGATTATGAACGCCAGGCATCCGAAAGAGATGAAGGCCTATGGTCGCGCCGTGAAGAGCTTTGACAATGAAATCTGGGAACAAAACTGCTATGAAATTGTGAAGCGAGGCAACTTGGCTAAATTTTCACAAAATCTGCAGCTGGGGAATTATCTGAAATCGACGAAGAACCGGATTCTCGTGGAAGCCAGTCCGCTTGACCGTATCTGGGGGATAGGAATGGGAGATAACGATCCTCATGTGGAGAATCCGCTGAAATGGCGGGGACGCAACTTATTGGGCTTTGCACTGACTGAAGTGCGGGATCAGCTGATCCTAGATGATAAAAGGTAGGGGATTACCATGAATCGAAAAGAAATTGCACAAAATACACTGCAATATATCGAGCAAGGATATTATGAAGTAAATGGACGGCGTGTTGATTTCGCTGCGGAGCAGAAGCATTCCGAGGATCGCAGCGTGTTGATTACGCCTGAACAAGGGGAAACGCTGGTGCGCGCTTGTACGCCGCCTGCGCATGGAGTGCAGGCGAAGCAGAACGTTGTTAATGCGGCAACAGTCAAGGCAATCCTTGATTTCACACAGGCGGGGGTAGAGCGGGTTGGTGTACTCAACTTCGCCAGCGCCAAAAATCCCGGAGGCGGCTTCCTGAATGGTGCAATGGCGCAGGAGGAGAGCCTTGCAGCATCCAGCGGTCTATATGGTACTCAGCTGCGCAATGAAGGTTATTACAAGGCTAACCGTGCCTGCAAGTCCATGATGTATACCCATCATGCGATCTATTCACCGGATGTGGTATTTTTCCAGGATGAGCGATTTGAACTGCTGGAGCGGCCGGTAACGGCCTCCGTATTGACGCTGCCAGCAGTCAACTATGGACAGGTGCTGTTGAAGGGAGAAAATGCGGAGCAGGCGCTTCAAGTCATGCTCGATCGCATGCGTCTTGCCCTAGCTATTTTCGCTGAACGCGGGGATCGCAACCTGATTCTTGGAGCATACGGCTGCGGTGTATTTCGCAATGACCCGGTCAAGGTTGCGGGCTGGTGGCATGAGCTGCTTATTAAGGAGGGTTACGGCAAATGCTTTGAGCATATTGTATACGCAGTCCTTGACAACTCCAAGGATCAGAAATGCATTCGTGCATTTGACAACCGTTTCGGAGGTCAAGTAGGCTAAAGTTATACCGCTGAAGCCAGCGGTAATGATGCGTGATCAAGGGGGAATTATTAATTAACCCTATTCGCACTTTTGAGGAGGTCATAGATTTTGAAATATTTCTCCCTATTTGCTTCCAAAAATGATATTGATGATCTGGAGGGCAAGATAACGAGCGTGTTTGCGAGAAGCTATAAGATTGATAGGAACGGCAGTGACTATCTTCTGCAATCCAATTCATTATTCAAAAAGCAGAAGCTGACGATTCGAATCTTGACCGAGGATGCCAATCCTGATTATTTCGAAGCAAATATTCCGGGGATGATGGGCTTTTACGACCGTATCCCTTTTGCCGATGAGCAGTTAAAGGAACTGGTGTTAACGCAAATTTCCGTCTTTAATACATTGCTTGCGCTCGAAGCGGAGAAGGAGCTGAACGAAGGGCAATGGCAGCTCTGTCTCGAACTGATGTCTGCGCTTGGCGGCATCGGATTTCTGCAGGATGGCACCCTGCTTGACAGTGACGGGCAGGCGGTCGTTCATCCGGACGGAAGCTCGGGCCCGGCGAATTTCAGACCCCATGCGTGTACGAATAAAATTATGGGTCCGCAGCAGACATCTGAGGAAGGGGCGCGGAGAAAGCAAACGTCGATCTCCTACATACGAGAGCGCGGTATACCTTATCTGGAGTCCATGCCTGAGCTTCCGCCTGCAGCGGAATGCCAGTGGAAGACGCCAGAGGAAATTGCCAGAAGGGCGATAGCCCTGCTGATCGTTATTCAGTATGCTTGCGATGTTGCCCAGGGAGAAGAGCTTGGGGAATCCAGGGACTTTATCCTCAATTTATTGCAGAAATTTGGCGTGGAGGAAGAGCTGACCGACAAGGAAAGGGAGCTTCTGCAGGACGAGCATCCGACGAATCAGGCAGCAATCAATATAACTTGGCAATATGAAGCTTATTGGGCGTTGATCTGGGCGCTCGGGCTTGTGGAAAAGCTTGATTTTCCCGATCAGGTCTGTGACTGCGACTATGCAATTCAGGTTGTCTCGCAACGCGATTCTTTTGAGGACTTCTATCGGGAGATATCGATGCGCAGTCAGGCGGAAATTCTTGATGAAGCCGATAAGGTCTACAGGCTGCACTGGGCATGCGTAGACCGTAGAATCCATGGTCAGGAGGCACCCGCGGGCATGAGTGAGAGCATTGTCATGGAGAGACGCCGTGGTCTGTTCTGGCTGATCGGACGCTTTGATGAAGGCTGGGATGATATATCGATGGACACATAGCCATAGCTAAATATTTATTGTTTACATGAAAGACCGCCTTTGATGGGCGGTTTTCTTTTTTTGTGGTATCCTTATAAGGCGTTTTGGTAGGGGAATATTCTCCACCTGCCAAAGAAACGATATATACATAGAAGAGGTTGTTCAAAAAAGTCCGCTTTTGATTTGAGAAGTAACTTGACATCGAATCTTGAATTCAGTCAGGCCTTACAGTGCTCACGTAGGTTTCGCCTACGCTCCGCTCCTCTGTCCCTGGCTTATTCAACCTTCTCGGCGCTGAAAACGGCCCTTTTGAACACGCATTATAAGTAATTGATGAATGGAGTGTACAGCATAGATGATACTTGCATTATGGATAGTACCGCTTGTCACATTGGTTATATTCCTCTGGTTCTATCTTCGGGACCCAAGGCGAATTATTAATGGCTTTCTGTTCAACATATTTGCCCTTTCAACAGGTGGAATGTGTATTTTAGCGGCGATAACGTCCGATATTCCGATTTTGAGAATACTGGCGATATTTCCGGTCATTTTAATCTTTCTTGTGTTGCTCTTCGGGGGATTCGCCCTGGCGATCCTCTTGATGATTAACGGGCGAATCTTAATCAAAAAAGAAGGACGGAAGTTTTCGAACTATCTCGCCTTATTATTAGGAATCTGCATCTTGGCTTATATCGTTCTTTCAATTATTCAACCGGTGAGTTACATGCCGTGGTGGGTACAAATTCTATATTCCGGGGTAACGTTCTTACTGTTCTATTTCTTCATCGATCTGTCCAGCTTCCTATCGGCTTATTTCCTGTATCAGTTCAATCATCCGAAATTGAATCAGAACTTTATCATCGTACTCGGAAGCAAGGTCATCGGCCAAAGAGTTCCCCCTTTGCTCGCAAATCGCATTAATAAGGCGATTGAATTTTATAATCGTCAAAAAGCGGTGACAATGCCGCCGAAGATCATTCTCTCCGGGGGAAAAGGGTCGGATGAACAAGTTTCAGAAGCCGAAGCGATGCAAACTTATGCAGTGGATAAGGGGATTCCGATCGAGGATACGCTTCAAGAGAATCGTTCTACGAATACTTATGAGAACATGGTGTTCTCCAAGCGGATTATGGACGATTTAAGCGGTGGCAGCCGATATAACAGCATTTTCACAACCAATAACTTTCATTTATTTCGGGCTGGCATGTATGCGCGTTTGGCAGGGTTGCCCAGCCAAGGAATCGGAGCCAAGACGGCTCTATATTACTGGCCAAATGCCATGATTCGGGAGTATGTGGCTGTTGTAGTCATGAATAAGAAGCGGCATAGCATCGTCTCCGGTGTCATATTAGGGATTCCGGTTATCATCCTGATGTTCTCACTTATTGTAAGATGATACAGCTTTGATTCGAATTTAGAACAAAGAGGGAAATATCCTGAATACAACGGTTAGTAGCTTTGCTCAACTCTACCCGTCATTTTCGTCGATCTCTGTGCAAAATTCGAGGGGAATTAATGATCTGCATGCGCGGGAAAATGCCGCAGAGAGGGCGTGGGTGAGTTGTAGCTGGAGCATATGAAGGGATTAGCTCAAGTGCTTAAAAAAAGACTCCTGTACTGGACAGGAGTCTTTTCATATATCTTGCGGCAATTACTCGCCCCAATATTGCTGAGCAATTTTTTGCCCTTGGTCAATCTTGGCCCATTGCTCGTTCTCGGTTAGTTCATTGCCGCCATCACAGGAAGCAAAACCGCATTGATGCGAGAGCAGCAAGCGTTCTTTCGGAATAATCTTGGACGCTTCCTCCAGCAATCTGAACACACGGGATTCGTCGTCAAGCGTATTTGTCTTGCTCGACAGCAAACCGAGTACGATTTCAGTATCGCTTCTGTCCTTGAACACCTCAAGAGCCTCAAGCGAACCCGCTCTGTCATCGTCCCACTCCAGGAAGAAGCGGTCGTATTTCAGCTGTTTCAAGAACAAGTCGGCAATTTTGCTGTATGAGCCGCCGCCCATATTTCGAGAATCATAGTTGCCGCGGCAGTTATGAGTCCACATTTTCAAACCGAGGCTGTGACCGTAGTCAATCACTGTGTTATTGATATCGATAAATTCAGCCGCTAATGCTTGAACGGTCTCTTGGTCAATATTTTTGCCGGTGTAAGGGGAGTTAGGGTTGTCATCCGCAAAAATCTCCCACAAGCAATCGTCGAATTGCAGGATTTTGCCTCCAGCGGCGGCGTATTCCTGAACGAACTCTTTATACGCCTGAATAAGTCCCGCTTTTAACTCCTGTGGCGTGGAATAGACGGAATCTTTGCCGCCAATATTGTCCGACCATGAGAGCTCACCAAAAATATGGGAGGGCGATGGGACACAAAGCTTCGTCTCCCGGTTGCCGGCAATATCGGCCTGTCTTTGGAAAATCTTGATGAAATGATGGTTTTTGCCGCTAAGCGGCGCGGTAATACGCAGGCCGATATCGCGGCGTGTCTCGTACTTTTGGGTCTCGTCCTTGTCACGGAAGAAGTAGCCGTGCTCAGCAATATAGCGGCTGATACCTGCGAATCCCCAGACAAAATCCAGATGCCACATCGACTTGGAGAACTCGCCGTCCGTTATAATCTCCAGTCCATGCTCTATTTCCTGATCTATCACTTTTTTAGTCGCTTGATGTTCGCACTCCTCATATCCCGAGAAATCGGCATAAAACGGATACGCAATATCGTCGCGATGTTCGATTTGGTGTTTGTAGCTCAGCAGGTCCTGAGGGCGAAGCAAGCTGCCGACCGTTTGAAATTTCTTGCTCATAGGGTAGTCCTCCTAAAATGTATGGTACATAAAATGTAATACAAATAGGAGTATATAGGGTAACGCCATTATTCTATGCTCTGTTATAGCTATTAGCTATATCTAACCATCCATAAGAACATCGTATTCGGATACTACCTGTTTTAATTCTTCCAGATACATCATGGCCTGCTTGGTCAGTTGTATTGAATGATGCGCAATCCAGCCAACCACGATCGTGTCTTCGATACGAAGCGGCACGGCGATAATGTTATCCCCATTCAAATCGGCGCTGACAATGCCCGTTGAAATCGTATAGCCATTGAGGCCGATCATCAGGTTGAAGATGGTTGCTCTATCGCTAACGCGGATCGTCTTCTTGCTATATGCCGTGCTGAGAATTTCCTCGGAGAAATAGAACGAGTTGTTCTCCCCCTGATCAAAGGAGAGGCAAGGATACTCCTCCAAATCTTCAGGCGTAACATACTCTTGCTTGGCAAGCGGGTTCAACGTACTGACAAAAATATGCGGTTTAGCGGTAAACAGAGGGTGGAAGGTTAACCCATTCTCGCGCAGCAGTTTTTCAAGGACTCTTCGATTAAACGGGTTCATATATAGAATGCCCAGCTCGCTTCTCAAGGTTTTGACATCCTCGATAATTTCATGAGTCCGCGTCTCGCGTAATGTAAATTCATACTCATCCGCATTGGTTTTCTTGACCATATTCACGAACGCATTCACGGCAAAGGCGTAGTGTTGAGTTGAAATGGAGCATAGGCGGCGGGTCGGCTTCTTGCTTAAATAGCGCTGCTCCAGCAAGCTTGCCTGCTCGATGACTTGACGGGCATAACCTAGAAACTCTACACCGTCTATGGTTAGAGTAATGCCTTTTGGGGTTCTGATAAAGAGCTCGACACCAACCTCATTTTCCAGGTCTTTTACCGCATTGGACAAGCTCGGTTGTGATATAAAAAGCCCCTCCGCCGCCTTATTAATCGAGCCGCAGTTCACAATTTCGATAAAGTATTTGAGTTGTTGCAATGTCATCGGATTTTCCTCCCGGTATTGTGTTGGATCAGCTGTTGCCTTACACTGAAATTTAACTTTCTTTCTAACTATACCATTTTAAAATGAATTGGATGAGCGGGTACTACGGATAAACACAAAGTTTAATAACCCGGCAGGATGCCTTCCTGGGATAGACAGAGTATAATGCACTTATATGAATATGAAAAAAAGGGCAATTATCGAAATAAGTAGGTGGTCTGATTGACTCTTAATATACTGAACAGCGAGGTGCACAGCCTCTTTGATCAATTTACGGATCTGATCCAAGGACAAACCCGGCGACGTTCATGGGAACAGCATATCACGATTCCTCCGCAGGTTGGAGAGGGAAGCATTTTGAGAATGCCAATCCGTCCCGGTATGGAGATTGTTGTAACCGACCTGACCTATGCGCAGGATATGAAGCTTCGCATTCAGGAAGCCTGTCCGCTGTTTGAGCTTAGCTATTGCCTTAGCGGAGACATTTACTGTGAATGGGATGGCAAAGAAAGCCATACTCGTCATTGGACGGGCAATGTGTTGTTTTTCGAGGATGAATTGGTCCATGAGGAGAAGAAGGCGGACGTTCGTCATCAAATGCTGGAGGTGCGCTTATCCCCACAAGCGTTGTTCCATTATGCAGCTGATCTGAGCGAGAAGCATAAAATGGAGACTTGGCTGACCCGCCATAAAGGGCATATTAATCCTTACCCGAATACACCGGAAATCCATCGATGTGTGTCGGATATGATGAACTGCTCTTATGATGAGGCGCTGAAACGACTGTATATGGAGAGCAAGGCGATGGAGCTGATCGCTTTGTTCGGAGAAGTGGAAGGTTATGAAATCGAGAGCCCTAACCGCTTTCTGACGCATGATGATCTGCTGAAACTGGATCAAGCCAGGGAACTGGCGATTCGTTATTTCGAACAGCCGTTGTCGCTTCAGGAGCTGTCGCGCAGAGTCGGGCTTAATGAATTCAAGCTGAAGAAGGGCTTCCGGGAGCGTTTTGGCACGACCGTATTCGAGCTGGTGCGGAAGCAGAGGATGGAGAAGGCCCTCTATTACATGGAGGTACAGCGGATGAATATAGGGGAAGCAGCGGTAGCTGTGGGTTACAGCAATGTCAGCAATTTCACGACAGCTTTCCGTAAAATTTATGGATACAATCCAAGCGAATACCTCAGAAGGTTCTCCCATTAGTTAAAGTCAATAGAATAGACGAGAGGTTACCGGCGGGATTCCGGACATGATCAGCATGTCCGGAATCCCTTTTTGGCTTTTTCGGCTTCTTTTACAGGTAAAGAAAATACCTTTGCAGGTAGAACGCCGATTCATTATCACTGATAATGATTATCAATTGGTCATGCCGCTAATTTTATCATTTGCTGGAATGAGAAGCATGTCCAAATTTGCAGAATTTTCAGGGGAGGCAATCATGAGAAACTCAAGCATGAAATTAATTCAGTTCACTATACTGTTGACGGTGCTCGCTTTATTTAGCGCTGCATGCGGCAATTCGTCGCAGCAGGGAGCTCATTCTGTGAACACCGATAGTCAGGCTGTGGAAGGAGGAACAGAGGCGGGACAGCACGGCAGTCAGCATTATCCGGTTACGCTGCAAATTTATACGGATGAAGGGACGGAAATGAAGCAGACCATCGAGAAGGAACCGCAAAAAGTAGTTGTGCTTGGAACAGCTATGGCAGAGCTGATGATTCAATTCGGGCAAAAGGATAAGATTGCCGGGTTGGCCTATCTTGATCAGTCCTTCTCTCCGTATACGAAAGAAATCGCCGAATTGCCGCTCCTAACGGAGCTGTGGCCGAGCAAAGAAGCCGTTATCGCCTTGCAGCCCGATTTGATCTATTCGATGTCTTCGGCATTTAAGGAAGATCGGTTAGGCGGGATCTCTTTCTGGAACGAGAGGGGCATCCAGGTGGTTCCCGCATCGAATTTCAATATCGGACGCAGCATCGCTAACTATTTCGAGGATATTCGGAACTTTGGAAAAATCTTCAATGTCGAGGAGCAGACCGATTCTTATCTTCAGCAGCAGCAAACCAGAATCAATGAGATTACACAGAAGGCACAAGATGTGAAGACCAGGCCTAAGGTGCTGCTGCTGGCAAGCGCCGGGCGTGAAAACTACGATTATTATCCTCCATCCTGGTGCGTGATCGATGAGATGGTGGAAGGCGCGGGCGGAGAGTATATGCAGTTAGCGGACGGCTACATCGAATTGCAAATCGAAGCGATTATCGCTGCGAATCCGGATAAAATCATCCTGACCCATTTTCAGGAAAGCGACCATGAAAGCATTAAGAATAAGCTGCTCTCTAATCCGCGTCTAAAGAATATGAAGGCGATTCAAACCGGGGATGTCATGGTGGCGGACTACACCAATGCCATTCGAGGGGGCTTGCAGCTCACAGAATTGTATGAAGAAGTCGCTCAATTCGTACAACCCGAGCTATTTGGGGGACAATAAGCATGGCAAGGCCGCAAGCATATAAGAAGATCAAAAGTCAATCGGCTGACATCGGGAAGCTGGCAAGCAAGCCATTTTCATTCGTGATGATCATATGTGCACTCGTTCTTGGTTTGATAGGTTCGATTGGACTAGCTTTATCGATTGGTCAAGTTTCTGTATCCTTTGGCGATGCGATGCGGATCGTGGTCAACCAGATGTTTGGCAGCTTACCCGATCATCCGGATGGGACGCTGCCAGCCGGGGCGGTGGATATCATTTGGAATATTCGCTTTCCAAGGGTATTGCTGGCGATGATTGTGGGTGCGGGACTTGCATTATGCGGGACGGTCATGCAGGCCTTCGTGCAGAATCCGCTGGCGGACCCTTATATTCTCGGGATCTCGTCAGGCGCCTCCTTGGGGGCGACCTTCTCCATTATGCTGGGGATTGGGACGGCTAGTCTGGCAGGAAACATGGGCGTAGCGTTTTGGGCTTTTATAGGGGCGTTAGGAGCAGCCGGAGCGGTGATGATATTAGCCAATTTAGGCGGGAAAATATCATCGGCCAAGCTGGTGCTAATGGGTACTGTAGTCAATGCACTATGCAGCGCATGCTCCAATTTCATTATTTATATGGCGAGCAGCTCCGAGGGAATCCGCTCGGTTACATTCTGGACGATGGGCAGTCTCGCTTCTGCCAAGTGGGATAGCTTGCCGTTGGTTGGAGGCATAACGGTTGCTGCCATCTTCTTTTTTATGATGCAGTCACGGGTGCTAAATACGATGCTGATGGGGGACGAAGCAGCTATAACGCTTGGTATGAATATGAAAGCCTATCGAGGATTATATATGGTGATCTCTTCAGTTCTGACCGGGACGCTTGTTGCCACATGCGGCATTATCGGTTTCGTTGGGCTTATCATTCCGCATATTGCGAGGAGCATGGTGGGTTCAGACCATAAACGATTGCTGCCGGTAGCCATATTATTTAGCGCCATCTTCCTGGTTTGGACGGATGTGCTGGCAAGGACGGTTATACCTAACAGCGAACTGCCCATTGGAATTGTCACGGCGCTTCTTGGAGCCCCCATGTTGATGTACATGCTGTTGAAGAAGAACTACGGATTTGGAGGTAACTAGTATGGAACTGGCCGTCAATGAGATTGTAGTAGCCGTGAATGGCGTCCAAATCGTGAATGAGATTTCACTGTATGTCGGGCAAGGTCAATTCGTAGGCATCATCGGACCAAACGGCTGTGGCAAATCCACCCTGCTAAAATCGATCTATAAAGTAATTAGGCCCAAGCGGGGGGCGGTATTTTTGGATCGTCTCGATGTGATGAAGGCAAGGCCGAAAAAGGTTTTCCAAAAGATGGCCGTCGTTGGACAATTTAATGATATGAATTTTGATTTTACGGTGCTTGAAATGGTGATGATGGGGCGCACTCCGCATAAACAGCTTCTGGAATCCGATCGCAACGAGGACTACGCAATCGTCCATGAAGCCCTGCAAAAGGTTGATCTTCTGGAGTATGCGGAGCGCAGTTACTCTACGCTCTCCGGCGGCGAGAAGCAGCGAGTCATTCTGGCGCGTGCCATTGCCCAGCAACCGGAGCTGCTCGTTCTGGATGAACCGACCAATCATCTGGATATCAAATATCAGTTGCAGCTATTATCGGTCGTGAAATCATTGCAGATCGGCACTTTGGCCGCCTTACATGATCTGTCGCTTGCGGCATTATACTGCGATGTGCTGTACGCGGTCAAAGACGGGGAGATCGTGGCCAGCGGGACGCCGGAGCAGGTGTTGACCAAAGAGCTGGTCCGGCATGTCTACAATATTGACTGCGACATCTACAACAATCCAGTGAACGGGAGAATAGCCTTTGCGTTTCATCCGAATGGAGACTGCTGCAGGGAAGGGAGCTGCCATAAATGACTTTGAATAATCCGACTGCGGCCCAGGTGAGTGAACTTGATCCAATGCCGCAGGCCCATCCGCGCCGCTGGTTCGCCTTAATTCTGATTTTGCTGCCAACGCTGTTGATTTCGCTGAACAATTATATGATGCAGGTGGCGCTTCCCAGCATGCAGGCGAGCATTCATGCCAGCTTCGCTGAAGCACAGCTGATATTCTCCGGATATTCGTTAGGGCTGGCCATCGCTTTGATCCTGGGCGGGAAGCTGGGAGATATGTATGGACGAAAACGCATGTTATGGATCGGGGTGATGGGCTTTACTTGTATGTGTTTGTTCGGCGGAATGGTGTCGGACCCGACTTTACTCATTATCATTCGCATCGTTCAGGGACTGTCGGCGGCGATGATTCAACCGCAGGTTTTATCCATCATGCAAAGCAGCTTCCTCCCCAGTGAAAAAGGCTTGGTCTTCGCCATTTACGGCGCAGTGATCGGTATCGGATTCACGTTGGGACTGATCCTGGGCGGTTTATTGGTCGACTGGAATTTATTCGGTCTTGGTTGGCGAATCGTGTTTCTGTTTAATGTGCCGTTTGGATTGCTGGTGATGATGGGGTTGCCTATCGTCCCCGAATCCCGCGGACAGAACAGTCAAGGTATTGATTGGTTCGGGATCGCATTGATTATTCCGGGCTTGCTCATGCTGATCTATCCATTAACCATCGGGCAAAAGCAAGGCTGGCCGCTATGGATCTGGGGCTGCTTGGGAGTGTCCATCCTGCTGCTATTGGTCTTTGTGCTGTTGCAGAAACAGAGAGAAGAGACGGGGCGCATCCCATTGGTGGGGCTGTCCATTTTCAAAATCAGGTCATTCCGTGTTGGCATTATTACAGAGCTGGTCGTATATTTGAGCATGTTTACGTTTTTCTTTATTCTGAATTATTATTTGCAGTCGGGACTGCATTATGGCATTGCAGAGACGAGTTTTGCCTTTCTGCCGCTGGGACTGGGATTTTTCACCGCCTCATTATTGTCATCACGGATGGTGCAGAGATGGGGGGCCGCGGTATTAAAAACGGGAATGCTTACGATGGGAGCCAGCTTATTAATACTGATCTGGTCCTTGCAAGTCGATGCAGTTCATTTATTCCATTGGCAAAATATCATGATTCTATCGGTATACGGACTAGGTCTGGGCATGGCAACGACACCGCTGGCTAATATGATCCTGCATCAGGTGCCATCGGCATTAGCAGGAACCGGTTCAGGGCTGTTCACCACCTTGATGTATTTGGCGAATGTTTTTGGGGTAGCCTTAATTAGCATTTTGTTCTCGGCTACCCTGCGCTCCCCCCTTGCGGAAGCCAGCCTGGAGGACTATGTCCGGGCTTTCTCCTTAACAACCGCCGTAAGCGGTGGATTGGCAATAGCGGCATTTGGCTGCATCGGCGGGTTAAAAGAGAAGAAAGGTTGAGAACGTAATTGATTGACAAGCTTGATTATCCTTAGTTAATTGATTAATATAAGTTAACTAAAATAATAGGATGATGAGCATGACCAATACGGATATTTCACTAAGGGAGATTAAGAAGGCGAGAGCAAAGATAGCGCTTTATGAGGCAAGCCTGTCCTTAATGGAAGATAAGATGTTTCATGAAGTTATGGTAGAAGAGATTTGTCAGAAAGTGGAGCTATCGCGCGTTACTTTCTTTAAGTTTTTTCCGAAAAAGGAAGATGTGCTGATCTATTTCATGCAAATATGGCTGACGGAACGGATAATTGAAATCGAGCACCTGCAGAAGCGTGGCTTCGATGCGATCAGGCATCTGCTCTACAAAGTCGGAGAGCAAGCCCGGACAATTACGGGCATTATGCCAAGCCTAATATCTTTCCTCGCCCAAATGAAAATGCATCCCCATTTGCAAGTTTTAAGCAGAGCGGAAATCCGGCTTTTGTTCCCCGATGCAGAAGAAATAGGAAGCCAGGCGCCAAATCTTTATGAGCTTTTTAAGCGTTGCATGGCAGAAGCCGCAGAATTGCAGCAGCTCAAGCAGGGAATATCCGTCGATAATGCGGTGAAGGTCTTGTTTACGATCTTTTATGGCTCTTTCCTGACCGCACAGCAATACGCTTCCAATGATATTAATGGCTTCTATGAAGTCCATCTTCAATTGCTTGAAAATCAATAATAGAAGAAGTATGGAGCTATCGCTATTTATGGCTAGTTATTCGCCCCAAAGCCGATACCGTTTTTACGGTATTGGCTTTGGTTTTTTTTTGGGGTGGGAAGAATGGCCTTGACTCACAAAATTGATTTACATAAATAAAATAATTTACTCAAGTAAATATTTAAAATATAATTGGCTTATAGGAATTATGATCTCAATTTCGGAAAGGGCGGTTGGTATGGCTACAGGGATGGATGAGCTGCATGTCGTTATCGGAACAGGGCCGCTGGGAATGGCGGTTATGGAGGAACTTCTTCGCAAGGGAAAATGCGTGCGGATGGTGAATCGAAGCGGTCAGGCTAGTGTGCCCTCAGGCGTAGAGGTTGTCAAAGGGGATGCTGTTGATGGCAATAGCATCGGCCATGCTTGCAAGGGGGCGGCGGTTATATATCATTGCGCCAAGGCTCCTTATACGGAATGGCCGCAGAAGTTCCCGCCAATAATGAATGGCATCATTGATGCGGCCGTGAGGGAAGAGGCTAAAGTCGTCTATGGCGATAATCTGTACATGTATGGAAGCAAGCATCGGGTTCTTACTGAGGATGTACCAAATGGCGCAACCGGGCACAAAGGCAGAACGCGCGCTCAAATGGCTGATGTGCTGCTAGATGCGCATCATCGCGGCAAAGTACGGGCAGCGATCGGCCGTGGCGCAGACTTCTATGGTCCTGGTGTTCTGGAATCCGCTTTGGGGGAACGAATCTTCAAGGCGGCGCTAGAGGGAAGGGCTGCGGAGGTGCTGGGAAATATCGATATTCCTCATACGTACCTCTATATTCGTGATTTTGCAAAAGGCTTGGTGACGCTGGGAGCGCGCGAAGAGGCATTGGGGCAGATTTGGCATATTCCGGGCGCAGCTACAATAACGACGAGACAAATCGTCAATATGGTTTATGAGGCGGCAGGCAGGCGGCCCCAATTTCGCATTGCACCTAAACTTTTGGTATCTCTGATGGGCTTGTTCAACGCCAACATGAAAGAGATTAAAGAAACCCTCTATTTATTTGAGAAACCGTTCATTGTTAACACTAGCAAATATGAGCAAGCCTTTGGTACAGATACAACGCCCCATGAGCTAGCGATTGCAGAAACGTTAGATTGGTTCAAACTGTATGCGAAAAGCTAATCAAAAGTGATATTATGGATACGAGTCTGCTTGTTAACACAGAAATTACCAACTCGAAAGTAAAGATGTGGAGGCGTTACTCATGAAAATATTCGTAGCAGGGGCAACGGGAGTGATCGGATGTCTGCTGCTCCCCAAACTGGTGAAAGCAGGGCATGAAGTTGTTGGAATGACGCGCGATTCGGGACGTACGGAGCTGATCCGCGGTTTAGGAGCTCAAGAGCACGTTCTTGATATTTTTGACCGGCAAGCCGTATTTTCTGCTATAAAGGACATCCGGCCGGATGTAGTGATTCATCAGCTTACTTCATTGAGCGATCGAAACTTTCAGGATAACGCCAGAATCAGAATCGAGGGGACTCGCAATTTGGTGGATGCTGCGAAGGCTGCAGGTGTGAAGCGAATGATCGCCCAGAGCATCGCCTGGGCCTATGAATCAGGTGATCAGCCAGCTAGAGAAGAAGACTCTCTTGATATAGACGCTCCATTACCGCGAAAAATAAGCATCGATGGCATCGTCGCTTTGGAAAAGGCCGTGGCTGAAGTTGCGGATCATGTCATTTTGCGTTACGGGATGTTCTATGGCCCTGGGACATGGTATGACATTCAAGGTGAAATGGCGAAGCAAGTGCAGAATCATCAACTTCCGGCTACAGATGGAGTTATGTCATTCCTGCATGTCAAGGATGCGGCCCATGCGGCATTATTGGCTCTAAACTGGCCATCCGGTCCCGTCAATATCGTAGATGATGAGCCTGCTGCGGGAATCGACTGGCTACCGATCTACGCAAAAGCCCTGCAAGCCCCTGCTCCGGAATATCAGGAGGGAAGACAGGGGTGGGAACGCGGAGCATCGAACACTAAAGCGAGGACTGTATATGGCTGGGAACCACAATATCCTACCTGGAGAACGGAGCTGCGTCAGATGTAAGCTAGCACAGCCTCTTCATCATCCGCTGATGCCGGATCAATGATGAGGGAAAAATTCAGCAACTATCCGGGCGGGGAAAGAAAATTAATTATGTGGAACATTTGACTTCACCAAGCATGACGACATGGGAGAGTATCTGAAGGAAATCACTCACGGTGGGGCCGATGTCGTCATTGATTGTAGGCATGGACGGCAAGAAGTCTGCTCTGGAGTATATCGAACAGAAGCCATTACGCATCGTACGCCGTTGGAACAAGCGAGCGATGCTTATCGTATTTTCAATGATCACGAAGAATTGCATTAAGGTTATATTGAAGCCTTAAGTCTTAAGTCTCTAATTGCGTAAGGAGCTCGGCAAAATATTGATTAGGATGAAGAATTCCATTAATATGGATATAGATGATACAAAATTTAAATATTACTGGACGGACTAAGCTGAACATCTTCAAGAGATCGTGTTCATGTCGCAAGATATGGAAATTATCCTTGAGGGTGTTTTTTCATTGATAGATGCATTCTATGACTGCAGGGGAGATTGCTAGAATAGTGAGCCTATTGCGAGTGCGAGGAGGAGAGCCGAAATGAAGCGCCGTACTTGGTATATTCGCTTAAGTTTAGCAGTGCTCATTTTAGGAAGTGCCGGGGTATACTCTGCTTTGCAGACGCGAACCTCATTTAAGGAACTGGTTCTCGACCAGATGAATGCCTCTGAATCGGTAAATGAAATGCGGATAAATAAATACCGGCATCAACCGGACGGAAGTGAACAAACAATTACCGATCAAGCGATAATCACAGCAATGATGAAAAATTTATCCGATATCAGGCTGCGGAAGGGTTCTGCGCAGGGGAATAGTGGGGATGAATATGAGATCTGGTTCCATACCTGGAGCGGCCCAACCTTTGGCATACATTATGGAAGTCCGAATTACCTGCGCATTTATAACGGGTCCAGCAATCAGAAGAAATATAGCTGGGAATACAAAGTCGTGAGCCCATTTGATCCTAGTGTCATCGAGGATCTGTTCAAATCATACACAAGGAGCGATTGACCTTGGCAAATTTGCAAATCGGCACGTTCGTACTGAATATCGAATTGCTGATCTATTTCATAGCGGGTATTGCAGGGGTTCTGATCGTCCGTTACCGGGATCGGAACCATGCGGAGAGGGAGAGGCGAGCAGGACAGGCCTGGAACGCCGTTTTCCTCTGGATCATCGTCTGGAAAGCCAGTCTGATGTTATTCGATTTCCAGGGTGTTATCCGCCATCCGTTGTCACTGGTCTTCTTTAGCGGTGGGCTGAGGGGCGTCTGGCTTGCCTCGATCATCTCACTCGCTTATTTATTTCTGCGTAATTATCGCCCGAACGGAAGCCGAGAGGCATTGAAGGTAGCAGGAACCTGGGGAGCCGGAATGGCTGCAGTTTCGTTCTTTGCTCTTATTCTGCTGGATGATTCATCCGGCACGGTTCATTATGTGGGATTCGCTATGGCGGTCGTATTGCTGGCTATCTTGCTTCAATCGACGTCCAAAATCGCGAGCCAATCGCTCGGCATTCTACTCCTCGTCGCCATGCTCGGCTTTACGATTTTTGACGGGACTGTTGGCCAGAGCGCCCGTGTTGATCAAGCCGCTCCTGACTTTGAACTGAGGGACTTGGATGGCAATACCGTTCGGCTATCCGACTATCGCGGCAAGACCGTTGTTCTCAATTTCTGGGCGACATGGTGCCGCGTCTGTCAAGCTGAGATGCCCCACCTGGAGAAGTTCTATCGTGATCAACAAGATCGGAATGTGGTCTTGCTGTCTGTGAACGCAACGAGCCAGGAGAGAAGCGATGAGCTTGTGGGAAAGTACGCGAATCAAGAAGGGCTTAGCTTCCCTATTGTGTTGGACGAGAGTGGAGAGGTGCTAAGGGATTACGCAGTAACAGCATATCCAACCACCTATATTATTGATCCTTCCGGCACCCTCCGTAATCAGTACTTGGGGGCGACGAGCTATGAGACGTTGATGAAGGCGGCAAGACCTATACGGTGAACCTATTAAAGCACCGATATAGTATATAGAAGAATTAGTAGAGAATGTAGTATAATTTGCTAACCTGAGGTGGCGATCCTATGACAAACAATCTCCTTGCTGAGATCCGCCGGCGTTGTATTGAGAATGGCATGCAGCCAACCGATGTCCCTTCTCCATTAACAAAGGCGACTGAAGAACATTTACAGCAGCAACAGAGGCTATATGCCGACATCCTAGAGGTTACGGAGATTTTTGGAGAGAACACCATTAAGCTGTTGAATGGGCAGATGGTACTATTTCTCGTTACGGACGACAAAGGTCTCGTTATTGATTCCTTCGGGGATCGGATCATGAAGGAAAATCTATCGCAGCTCAACATTAAAGAAGGCAGTTTGCTCATTGAGCGGGAAGTGGGAATTTGCGCCACGCTGATCGCCCTGGACAAGAAGATTCCTTTCCAGACAGTAGGGACGGATCATTTCCATCTTGCTTTACACGATTCTGCTTGTCATAGTGTTCCCTTTTCTTTCCCGGACGGTTATGGAGGACAAGGGGTGCTGGAAGGTACAATCTCTCTGATGACCAGTGTCGTTGAATTTAGCAACTATCCGCTTGCCATGCTGGTTAATATGGTAGAGTCCATGGCGAGAGAGTTGATCTTGAGAAGAACGAATCAGCGTCAATTGGATTTGCACCATTTGATGGTCAATAATCTGGACACAGGGATTCTCTTGGTAGATCACAAGGGACTTATTGTGGATTATAACAAGGTCGCGCACAATATGATTCCGGACTTCATCGCGGTGGGGCGGTCGTCCCTGCACATCGCTGAGCTGGGCCCTTATTTTCGGGAAGCGATTACGAATGGCCTGCCGCAGCGGGACTTTGAGATCCACTACAATGACAAAGGAGTACATACGATTTGTCTCGTGGATATCATTCCTATTTTTGAAAAGGGAAATATTGAAGGCGCATATGCTCAGTTTCGCGATATCACGGAACGTTATTATTTAGAGCAGCAGGTAATTGTGAGTGAAAAGCTCTCGGCGATTGGCAAGCTGGCAGCGGGTCTGGCGCATGAGATACGTAATCCGTTGACTACGATTATGGGCTTTGTGCAAATCACCCGTTCACGGCCGCTGGACCCTGTGACTACACGATATCTGGGTTATGTTCATGAGGAATTGGAGCGTGTCAAGAATCTCGTCTCCGATTTCGTTACGATGTCCAAGCCCTCCGTCCCGATTATTAAACCGATTGAAATCAACACTTTTCTGGATAGCGTGCTTCGATTTATGGAAGGGCATGCCGCTTTGCATGATATAAGCTTTGCTCGCGACTACTGTACCGTGGACGAGGAGATTTTGCTGGCTGATGCTGCTCAGATCAAGCAGGTGTTGATTAATATTTTGCAAAACGCCGTTGAAGCTTCTGAACCCAAGGATATCGTCACTTTGAAAACAAGGAAGCTGGGCAATAGTCTGGTAATCACGGTCTCTGACAATGGCATCGGGATCAGTCCGGAAAATCTGACCAAAATTCAAAATCCTTTCTTTACAACGAAAGATAATGGAACGGGCCTCGGGTTATCTGTTTCTTATCGTATTATTAATAATCACAACGGAGAAATTACCATCGATTCAAGACCGGGTATAGGTACGGATTTTAATATTCATTTACCTTTGACATGCGACGACCTAGACGACATAAAGGAGTGTTCAATGTGAAAAGTGTTGTGCAAATCTTAGTTGAGTCCCTCGTAAACCTTGGTGTTTCACATGCATTTGGAATTCCGGGAAAATCGATTGCCCCACTGGTATTGGAATTTGGCAACCAGGATATTGAGTTTATTTTGGGAAGACACGAGAGTGGATCCGGCTTCGCTGCCGGAGGTTATGCTCTTACGAATAACAATTTGGGCGTTGTCGTAGCCACCTCTGGGCCGGGAGGCACCAACCTTGTTACAGCCGCAGCGCATGCCAAAATGAACTGTCTGCCGGTGCTCTTTATAACCGGGCATCAGTCCGCTGCTGAAATGGGAATCCCGCAATGTCAGGATTCTTCGCAATTTGGGATTGACTTGGCGGAAATTATGAAGCCTGTTACTCTGTTTAGCACGATGGTGACGCGGGCCGATACGTTTCCTGCGATTCTGACATATGCTCTACGAGAGGCCTTGACCGGAAGAAAAGGACCCGTGCATCTGTGCATTCCTTTTGATGTTATGATCTCACCCGTAAGTGAACCACATATACATTTACCGTCCAGAGGAACCGATTTTATGGCCACCAATCTGACAGAGGTGGTTCAACGGCTGAAGAGTGCTCGCAAGCCTGTTATTCTTGCCGGCAAAGGAGTAGTACTCTCGGGCGCACAAGAGGCGCTCGCCGGGTTCGCCGAGAGATTCCAGCTCCCTATCGTCACAACTCCGGGTGGCAAGGGAAGCACTCATTCATCACATCCCCTGTATGATGGACCTTTGGGTCTGGGCGGACATCGAAGAGCCATGGATTTGCTGGAATCAGGAGTTGACTTGCTCCTGGTGATGGGTTCGCGGTTAAGTGATACGGCTTTGGCTGGTCTGGACCGCTCTCATTATCCTCAGCAGATAATCCAGTTTGATATAACACCTGAATTTATGGGCGGCATTGTTCCAGCTGAATTTATGCCTGTGCTGGGCGATTTACGAACCACTCTGGAAGAGATTTTACGTTTACATCCACAAGAAGAACCCATTCCTGTACATACAGCTACACCTGCACCTTATCATGATCCACTTCCTATTCTGGAATTTCTGTCTGTTGCTGAGGTCTGCCAGGCCGTTAGTGATATTATTCCGGAGAATACCACGATCTTTGCCGATGACGGTGCTCATGGCTATCACGCTGTTCGCTGGCTGGATCTTAAGCCCGGTGTGAAGTTCTTCTTCGATTCTTATTTCGCCTCAATGGCTAATGCAATCGGAATGTCCATTGGCGCTAAGTTCGCCGACCGGGAACGGAACGTTATCTGTCTGACAGGGGACGGCTGTTTATTTATGCTAGGCTCTGAGATTTCCACTTGTGTAGCGGAGCAGCTTCCGGTTATATTTATCGTCATCAATAATGGGCAATTAGATATGGCCTTAAAAGGGATGCAGCAGTTTACCGGACGGACGGATGGAACGATCTTTAAGCAGCCCCTTGATGTGGCCGCTTACGCCGCTTCGATGGGTGCAAATAGTGCAAAGTGTTCGACGATTGACGAGTTTAAGCAGGCCCTCAAACAGGCGCTAGCCTTGAACCAACCATACGTCATCGATGTGATCGTGGATAAAGAAGAGATCCCCTCTTCATTAGCACGGGAAATGAAGCTCGATTAAATCATTCCGATGACATATCAGGATGATCTAATCGAAATACAAGGAGGGTGAACAGCGGTGCTGAGCGAGAACCTCAAGAACAGACTAGGGCAATTGGTCTGTGAACATCAGTTTGAACATGCGCTGGATTATTTACAGGCTTCCGTACGCCAAGGCATTCGATGGTCCAAGAAGGAAATAGAGAACTACAGAGAAGCGGGCGCCTCCCGCATTGGGGGGGATCCGGATTTGCCGGCGGGTGTGGAATGGCCGCTCGATTCGGAGGGAACGCCGATGACGTTTCTCGCTCAACTGCGTTTGAGTGAATTAGCGGCTCAGGAGGAGTCTTCGCTGCTTCCTAAGGAAGGGATGCTTTATTTCTTTGTGGGCGTGGATGAGCCTGCCTACAATATTGAACATAAGGTGTTATATTTGCGAGATGAGGAGCTAGAGGAGGCTCATCGTCGGCTGGCTCCTGAACAAACATCGCTGGAGGAGCAATTCAAGGGTTATCGGGTGGAAGCCAGATCCACGATGGAGCCACCGAATTATGGTTATGTGGATTACGAGCTGGTGGAGGATGAGGAGCATGATTACGAGCAATATGAGGACTTATGCTTTGAGCTGACGGAAGCGAACTCGAACGATCTTGCCGTTATGTTTGGATATCCTGCGACCCAGCACGGGGATTGTGAATATGAGGCGGCGCTGCAAATGCTGACGGGTGCGGAGTACAATTATTCCGTACAGGATGCGATGAAGCAAATCGCCGCTCACTTGAAAGGCGATGCGCACAAGGCAGAGCAGGAGGTTCGGGATACGCTTCTGCTTCTTGCCCTGGACTCGGATCAAGAGGTTGGGTTCTGTTGGTGGGACGCTGGGGAACTGCAATTTTTCATTCGCAAGCAGGACCTATTGGCAGGGAATTTCTCACATACTTATTGCTCTTTATATTCGAGTTAATGTTTTACTATAATTTGTAATTGTGATACGATATGAGGCAGGAGATGTACGAGAGGAGCATGAATTATAATGGCAGGTACCCTTTAATGGTTCCATAATTGAATGGCTTTGCGGATTCCCTTTGCAGGAAGGGATCAATTGTCCATTTCTAATTAGACCATTATAGGATCGCTGAATTCATGTGCTATAAACGCACCGAGCGAATACCAATTTATGGTGTTCGCTTTTTTGGTTGGTGCGCATTCATCTCCTATAGTACGTTGTTTGGCGTTCCCGCAAGGAGATGCTAATCATGACAAAATTAATGAACAAAATTGCCATTGTTACTGGCGCTAGCCGGATAAATGGTATTGGTACGGCAATTTGTAGAGAATTGGCCCAACAAGGCGCTGATATATTCTTTACGCACTGGTCCAGGTATGACCGGAAAATGGATTATTTTATCGAAGAGGATATGGATTGGCCACGGCAGCTGATGGAGGAGATCCGCGAGCTTGGGGTAAGGTGTGAATCGATGAAAGTAGATCTCACGCTCCCCGATGCCCCCAAGCTCCTGCTAGATGAAGTTCATAAGAGATTAGGCTCGCCATCCATTCTTGTAAATAATGCAACCCATTCGGTAGATGTAGATTTTCGTTCGATCACAGCGGATATCCTTGATGCTCATTATGCGATGAATGTGAGAGGAGCTTGTCTGCTAATGGTAGAGTTTGCGCGACAAATCGAAGGGAAGCATGGGGGCCGAATTATTAATATGGTGTCAGGTCAGGACAAGTCGCCTGAGCCAGGCAATTTGGCTTATGTAGCGACCAAGGGAGCTGTCTCTACCTTCACTAAGTCCGTTGCTATTGAACTGGCGCCGCTTAAAATTACGGTGAATGCTGTAGATCCCGGACCCACAAACAGTGGATGGATGTCTCGTGAATTGAAGGAACACTTATTGCCCAGATTTCCTATGGGTCGCCTCGGTGAACCGAGAGATGCCGCGAAGCTTATCGCATTTCTGGCGAGTGAGGAAGCGGAGTGGATTACGGGACAAATCATTCACTCCGACGGGGGCTTCTGGTAATGTAACGTACTTTGCAATAACAGATAAAGACAAAGAGAGGAATGTTCCTTGGCAGATGCTATGCCAAATAACGGTATGAAGAAGAATCATGTAGTGATATTGCTAATTCTATTTATAGTCGCTTTGTCCGCTTTGCGTATTTTGTGGATGGAGGTGTCTCCCCAGCGGGCGCGTGTTTCGATTCAGAATGGTCAGTTGGATTTACATGATTGGGACGCAGAGGACGGTAAAATCCTGTTGCTGGATGGAAAGTGGGAATTCTATCCTTCACAATGGCTGATACATGGGAAGCTGCTCCAAATACCAAACGGGAATCCCCTTAGATTTATCGATGTCCCCGGAGGCTGGAATAAAGCGCTGGATTCCGAGGAGCCAACCCCCTATGGCTACGGTTCTTATCGTTTGCGTATTCATGTAGATCCGACGGAGGACATGAACTATGGTATTCGCATACCAAGTGTACGCACGGCCTCCGAGTTATACGTCAATGGCCGATTGCTGGCCAGATCCGGGCAGATCGGGGAGACAAAGGATAAATATACAGCCAAGAACCTCCCTTATTCCTCTACATTTGCGGCGGATGAGAAAGGCGAGATCGATCTGGTCATTCAGGCGGCTAACTATGTGGATAGCCGAAGCAGCGGGATTATTCGTTCCATCAAATTCGGTTCGGAAGCCGCTATTACCCGAGAGATGAAGTTGTCCATTTCAATGCAGTTTCTAGCAGTCATTATCTTTTTGATGCATTCCATTTATGCCCTTCTGTTGTACCTGCTTGGCAACAAAGAGAAGCGTCTGCTTTATTTTTCATTGTTGACCTTGTGTATCACCTTTTCAAATGTGCTAAGCAATGATGAGAAGCTGTTCCATCAACTCTTTTATATGGGCGCGGGCTGGGATTTTCGGCTCTCTAATGTCTCATTAATGATCGGCGTCTATGCTTTGTTGGAGTGTACGAACCACCGCATGCTGCGATATTGGCGCAGGATATACCCGTTATATAAGGGATTAATCTTAGGTACGGCGGTCATTACGTTGTTTCTTGCACCGAATCAGGTGATTATGCTCTTCCCGCTATATTTTCTGCTAGGGATTACTGGAGCGGCGATTGCATTGGTAGCTATCTTCAAGCTAGTCAGCAAGGATATCAAGAGCAACCTGCTGCTGTTATCTTCAATTCTGGCACTGGTTCATCATGTCCTCTGGTCATTATTCTGGCGAGATAGCGGTATGAGCTATGTTCATTATCCATTTGATCTGATTATTGCAATGGGGTGCCTTGCTTCGGTCTGGTTTAAAGACTATTTCAGAATGCATGCCAATACCAAGGAGCTTGCCGCCACCTTGCAAAGAATGAACGACCATAAGGATCAATTTTTAGCCAATACATCACATGAATTTAAAAATCCGCTGCATAGTATTTTGAACATGTCGCAATCGGTATTAAAGAGGGAACGTCATCTGCTGCAGGAGAGAAGCATCAAAGAGCTTGAAACGGTTCTCACTGTAGGGCGGCGCCTCAGCCTGATATTAAATGATTTAATTGACGTGATGAGCTTACGGGAAGGCAATCCGCGTCTGTATAAAAAGGCCATCCGCCTGCAACCGGTCATTACTGGAGTCATGGATATGCTGCAATTTAATGCCGAAGTAAAATCCGTTCAATTTGTCAATCAGGTTGCGGAGGATTTTCCGCCAGTCCTTGCGGATGAGAATCGGGTCGTGCAAATCGTCTTTAATCTACTGCATAATGCGGTGAAATACACCAATGAAGGAACGGTATCGATTAAAGCCACTATCCAGGATGGCAGAGCCAATATCGAGATTGCCGACACCGGAATGGGGATGGATGAGGACATGCTCAAGCGTCTATTTCATCCCTATGAACAAGCAGCCGCGAATGACACGATGATTGAAGGCGGTTTTGGATTGGGCCTGAGTATCAGCAAGCAGCTGGTTGAACAGCATGGAGGTCGTCTCAAAGTATCGTCTATCCTCGGACGAGGATCCCAATTCTCCTTTTCGCTGCAGCTTGCGTCTGATGATGCCGAGATAGAGAATGAAATCTATACGATTTCGGACTCTTATGCCCAGCTGACAACCGGTCATATGCCTGCACTGCATCAAGTCTCAGCCAGTCTGGAGAAAGAGGAGCCGACTCCGATAGCAAAGACCTCGATGGCGAACCCAACCGCTTCCGCTGAAATCAGCCGCGAGCGACCGATCATACTCGTTGTGGATGATGATCCCGTCAACCTGCAGGTACTCGAAGCCATTTTGCCGTACGAGGAGTATGATACGACGATGGTCACAAGCGGCAAGGAAGCGCTGGCAGTCCTGGACGCCAAGGAGTGGGATCTGGTTGTCTCGGATATTATGATGCCGCAGATGTCCGGTTATGAGCTGACACGAATCATTCGCGAGCGGTTTACCCTGACCGAGCTTCCTGTCCTGCTTCTTACGGCACGGAGCCAACCGAAGGACATTCAATGCGGTTTCCTCGCCGGGGCCAATGACTACGTGACCAAGCCGGTGGAAGCTATCGAGATCAGATCCCGGATCGAGGCACTCGTCACGATAAAACAAAGCGTCCAGGAGCAGTTGCGGTTAGAAGCAGCCTGGCTGCAAGCGCAAATTCAGCCTCACTTCTTATTTAATGCATTGAACGCTATCGCGGCTCTAAGTGATGTTAATCTGGATAAGATGCGTGATTTGCTGGATCAGTTCAGCCACTTCTTAAGGCATAAGTTCAGCTTTCATCATATGGATGGGCTTGTACCGATCGAGGAGGAGCTTAGTCTGGTACGCTCTTATCTATATATTGAGAAGGTCCGGTTTGATGAACGGCTAGAGGTGATATGGGAGGTTGATGAGTGTGAACGATTGAGAGTCCCGTTTCTATCCATCCAGCCTTTAGTCGAAAATGCGATACGACATGGCATCATGAAGCGCACCCGCGGAGGAAAGCTGATCATTCGGATTGCTGTCTATGAGTCACATACCGAGGTTACCGTCGAAGACGACGGAATTGGCATGGATGAGGTTCAATTGCAGCGAGTACTGGAGAGAAGAGCGGATCGCAGTTCGGGAGTTGGCCTGATCAATACGGATCAGCGCTTAAAACGGCATTTCGGTTCGGGTCTTCATATTGAAAGCGTGTTGGGCGCAGGCACCAAAGTTACTTATTATGTATATGACAGTTGAGTTGTATGTGAACTACGGCGGATTGTAAATATCTATGGATTTTATAGGGGGCCAGCGGCAATGCAAAATGTGGTGGATCGGCGTCTATTCAACCAGCTTATTGCTGGCGGGAAGCGGGATAAGCCCGAGCAGGTTGTAAGACATCTGGGTGCTATGCAGGCACAGGATTATCATCAGGCTTTATGGGCGATTGGATTGCGCATGCAATTCGGTACCGTTGCGGACGTCGAGCAAAACATGGCCGACCATAAAATCGTATTGACCTGGATGATGCGGGGTACGCTGCATTTTGTGCCTGCGGAAGATGTAAAGTGGATGTTGGAGCTGTTGGCTTCGCGTACCCTGGCGCAGGATCATCGAAGGCTGGAGCAATTGGAGCTGAATCAGGAGATTATTCAACATGCCAGCACAATAATCTATGATGCGCTGCACGGGAACAAGCGGCAATCTCGGCCCGAGCTTATGCAATTGCTGGAGGAGGATGGGATCAGTACGAAAAACCAGCGCGGGTATCACCTGTTATGGTATATCGCCCAATCTGGTTTGATCTGTCACGGGCCAAAGGAAGGGAAGCTTCAAACTTTTGTATTGCTGGATGAGTGGGCGCCGAATGCCCAAAAACGATCTATGGATGAAGCGATAGGTATCCTGGCTGAACGTTATTTTACCGGGCACGGTCCAGCTACGGTCCAGGATTTTGCCTGGTGGGCCGGTATCACGCTCTCCCATGCCCGACAGGGGATTGAAGCGGCAAAATCCCGCCTGGTTTCGGAGAAAATAAACGGCCACGAATACTGGTGGGGCGAGCCTGTTCTGGTCGGGTCAAGGGATGCTGAACCGGGTGTTTATCTGCTTCCGGGATATGACGAGTATCAGCTTGGCTATAAGGATCGCAGTGCGGTTTTAAAAGCTGAATTCGCCTCCCGTACGATCCCCGGTAACAACGGAGTATTTATGCCAACCATCGTCATCGATGGTCAAATCGTGGGTATATGGAAACGAGCGATCAAGAATAAAGGGATAGATATCGAATTTGATTTATTTATTCCATTGGCAGATAGAGCAGAGGAGATCACTATGGCCGCAGAGCGCTATTGTGCATTTATGAATCTTCCTTTAGCTTTGACATCTTTTAAGGAATAACAGCCGGCCTTGAATGGAGCATTGGACTCACCGCTGACAGCAGCAGAATTCTGGCAGAAAAACGGACAGGTATAAGAGGAGTTGCTGGGGGAAGCATAGAATATTATTTAGCAAGTGATTCCAAACCGTTCGATTACTAGAGGCTAAGGAGCGTGCGTAATATGCAAGAAAATTTATCCAATGAAGAGTCTGCATTGATCATGCAAAGTATTCAGCATTTCTTGCTAAAATTACGAGGAGAGCTTGAAGATCCTTCCGATAAGGAATTTCTCCATCATCAGATTAAAGTTGCGCAATCAGTATTCGAGAAGGTTCTTGATTTACGATTATCCGATGATGGCACGACGGTCAGCAGTGCCGGGGAAGTCCCTGTTAAGGATATGGCTTTCAAAGCCAATTACACGTACCATGGCCGCGATAAAAATACCAGAACAGGAAGTATAGTCGTTCAAGTAAGCCATAAGGCGTATGTGAAGCAAGCGGTTAAAGATCAACTTCACAAAGAACGCGGCTGGGAACCGGGATGGATATTTGTAGGTACGATTCAACCCGTAGACGACAATGAAGCCAAATAAAGCCTGGGGATAGCCGTTAATTAATCTGATTTGCTTTTTATTTTGCGGAAAAATGATAAAGCTGGCCAATAGGCCAGCTTTTTTGTTGGGCGTAGAGGGGTTGCTATTCGATTTTCCCTTCGTACACAAGCTCATGCAGCGGGCGGCGGCTGTTGGGCACTTCACGCTGCTGAACGGCTTCGGGCAGTAAGGATTTATCCCCATGGTATCCAAGAGCGATAAGGGCATGAATCTCGAAGCTGTCCGGGATATTCAGCATTTGTTTGGCTTTATTGCGATCGATGCCTCCCAGGGCGTGAGTAACCATACCCAGCATGGTCGCCTGAATCGCCATCGAAGCCCAGGCCGCACCCGCATCGAAGGCATGAGCGCCGTTTGGATCGCCATTGTCTCTTTGTGTATCGGAAGCAACCACAATCAGAACCGGGGCGGTCGATACCCAGGTTAAATTGAATTCATTGATGAATTGATGGAATACGCTGCGCTGCTCCTCCGTTTTGGCGACGATAAAGCGCCATGGCTGATCATTAAAAGAAGAGGGTGCCCAGTGTGCGGCATCCAACACCGTATATAGATCTTGATCGCTCACTTCACGAGTTGAAAAAGCGCGCGTTGACCAGCGATTCAGAAAGAGAGGGCTGACCGGATACTCGGAGACGCGTGTAGCCTGCACCTCCGCTGAAATTTCATTGATGATGGTTTGTACATTGCTCATCTGAATATCTCCTTCCAAAGGTAATTTACTTTTCCAGTATATGTGACTTACTTAAGCTTATCAAATTACTTTTCGAACTCTATCGGTTTTGCAAAGCAAAAACATAGTACGAAAAAAATATTTTCGTATAAAATGAACTTTTATTACCTTAATGGCCTCTTATACATGAAAAGGGGAGTGAGCATGAAAGTGAATCATCTTGTCAAACAAGCCCAAAAAGGCAATAAGGAGGCCTTATTACAACTCATCCTGGCCGATAAGGACGCTTATTATCGCCTTGCCTATGCCTACATGGGGAACGAGCATGACGCGATGGATGCAATGGAAGATATGATTGTGACCCTGTATGAAAAGATCGATCAGTTGAAGAAAAGGGAAGCCTTTTACAGCTGGAGTAAAACCATCCTCGTGAATCGCTGCAAAACATTACTTCGTAAACAGAATCGATTTGTTCCACTAGAGGATGATAAGGGACCCTTATTTGCTGCATTAACAGACGATAATCCCTATCGTGATACCGAGTCCGAGATGAATATGCAGGTATTGCTATCCCATCTTAATGCACAGCAGCGTGAAGCGATTGAGCTTCGTTATGTGCATGACCTACCGTATCAGACGATTGCGGATATAACCGGCGCACCGCTTGGAACTATTAAATCGAGAATCTCGCAAGGAATTCAAAAGCTGGAGATTGTGATCGGAGGTGGATCGTTATGAGAACGGTCGATAAGAAATTCGAGGAATACAAACAGAATCAGTTACAAGCTCCATCAGATCTGGAGGGGAGACTTCGCAATGCATTGCAGCAAGTTCCCGTAAAACAAAGAAAAGTAAATAAAACGGTGGTATGGATTTCTTCAGCTGTGGCAGCGCTAATTTTAGTGGTCGGAGCTTATGAGTATCCTGCCCTGGCTTATTATTTTAACAAAGTTAGCTTAAACTCTCTTAGCTTTGCCGAGGTGATGGAGCAGGGATATGGTCAAAAGGTGGATAAAAGCCTAACGCTTAATGATGGCACTGTTCTTACCATTAATGGACTGATTGCGGACGATAATGTATTTCGCATGTATTATACGATCGACCGACCGGCAGGAACTGAATATACTGACGAAGATTTCTTACGTTATAGCTTTGTTCGGGTGCAAGGGTTCCTGACTCAGTCCAAGTCGCTTGGCGGAGGCGGGTCTCCCGGTAAAGACAAGAGCCAGTTCATCGGGGAAAGTGAATTCGAACCCGTGAGCCCGTTTGCTCGAACGTTAACCCTTGTATTTAACGAGTGGCTGGACAATGGGGAGAAGGTATCCTATTCCCTCTCCTTCGATTTTGAGGCAAATAAGGCGATGAAGAGTATGATTAAAGAAAAGCTGTCCGAATCCATTGCGGTTGATAAAGGCACGATTCACTATGACTATATTACGGCTTCGCCTACCTCGACTATTGTTAAAGGGCATTATGATCTTGAAGAGTATCCGAGGTTTTCTGGAGAAACCAAGCTTTATGTGAATGGAATAGAGGTTGGGAGGACGAGGGCAGAGGCGCATAATCCCGACTTTTCGCTTCAATTTGATCCGTTTCCTACGGACCAGATTCAATCCCTTGAGCTTGTACTTGAAAATTTTGAAGGGTACCATAAAATCAATCAGCCCATCTCGCTGACCTCGCCATCCGATCGATCTATGAAGGTGGGGGATGAGAAGCTGTGGATTCGGAGCGTCGCTAAGACCAAAACAGGTTATGATATCGTTATTGCCAGAAGACAGTTTACTTTCCTGGATACGGACAGTTTAGCCATCCAAGCGGGGGGAAAGACAGTGCCTGTAGCATCAATCTCCGCGGAACGTCCCTGGAACCTGAATAACGGCAATATTCTGTGGGAGCAGACGTATTCATTTGACACGGAGGATAAACCGGAATCTCTCATTTGCGACGGATATCAATATATAAAAACCTACAATAAGAAAATCTCGATCCCAGTAGATCGCAGAAAATGACATGTATATAGATAAATAAAGATATGAAAATAGGAATCACATGCTTGCGCCGTATGGCATATGTTGTCCCCCACGGGTATGCGTTATAATCAAAGCGCACGATGAGAATTAAGCATAAAGATGTCGGTATGGTGAATAGATGATCCAACCGCATCAAAAGCCGATTATACGGTGCAGCCATGGGGGAGCTGTTGGACAGAACGGCGGAAATGATAAATGCACAAGAGATAGAGGGAAGCTAACATGAACAAAACCGAACGGCAACTTGCCATTACGCTTGAACTGCAACGGAGTAACGTGGTCAGGGCGGAGGATCTGGCGGCTCAATTTGAGACGAGCGTGCGGACGATATATCGTGATATTCAAGCGCTTAGCGAAGCCGGTGTCCCGATCATCGGAGCTCCCGGGCAGGGATATTCTCTAATGGAAGGGTACTTTTTGCCACCTGTTGGTTTTACGGCGCAAGAGTCTGTAGCCCTGCTGATGGGAGCGGATTTTGTCGAGCAGAAGCTGGATGGCGAATACGTCAGTGCTGCCAAGGCGGCCAGGCGCAAGATCGAAGCGGTTCTGCCAGAGCAGGTGCGCGGCGAATCAGAGCGTGTACGGGAAGCGATGCGCCTTCTTCGTGTTGGAGAATCGGTAATGGGGCGGAAGGAGAAGAATTATCTTGGACAAGTACGACGCGCAATTCTGGAACATCGCAAATTAAGTTTTACGTACCTGAAAAAGATATCAGCTTCAGACGGTAAACGTGAAAGCAGGCGAGAGGTTGATCCATACGGACTGGTGTTTGTTCAGGGAAACTGGATGCTGATTGCATACTGTGATCTACGGCAGGATATCCGCCATTTCCGGTTGTCGCGGATGACCGAGCTTACGGTGTCGGATGAGCGCTTTTCCATGCTGCCCGGGTTTGATCTGAGCCGTTACCGCCAGCCGGACGACCGCAATTTGTGGATACTGGTTCGGGTGAATTCTGATATTGCCGACAAAATTGTTGAGACCGGGAATTATTATATGGAAGCGATGGAGACGGAGCAGGATTATCTTCTGGTCACCTTTCGCGTTAGACATCCCGAAGAGCTGCTGCCTTATATTCTCGGCTGGGGTGGTGATGTCGAGGTTCTGGAGCCAGCAACGCTTCGGAACAGGATCCGGGAAGAGGCCGAAAAAATACTAAAACGCTACTGACATACAGATGTCAGCAGCGTTTTTTTATATTGGATATATATCTGAGATTGATGAGGAGTTGTTTACTTGATGAAAAGTACAAAGGAAGCATTACAGGAATTTGAAGCAGCCGTAGAGCGATATTTATCCGAACTGGACAACCTTGAATGGGAGCAGCTGCTTCAAAAAACGAATGAAGAGGAATGGTCCATCGGCCAAATGTACCTGCATTTGATTCAATCGGCGCAATTTATGCATTTACAACATGTCGAGCAATGTTTGGCTGAAGGGAATGACACCTTGGCCCCCGAGGATGAAAAAACGGAGCAAGGCAGAAGCATATTCGAGCAAGGAGGCTTTCCGCCGATTCGGATCCGGGTTCCGGCTTCGCCGCAATATACCCCGCAGCAGCCGGTAAGCAAGGCACAATTGAGGGAAGGGTTATCCGGTGTAGTAGAAAGGATGAGACGAACGGAACCCGCTTTGAGTCAGGCATCGCAAGAGCACAAAATCGCTCATCCCAGATTCGGTGCGTTAACCGCTATAGAGTGGTTCTTACTGGTTGAAATGCATTATCGCCATCACTTCTTGCAGTTGGAACGTTTGAAAAAAGAGCTCTGAACGAATCATGTCCGGTTTGTAAGTTTGTTAACCATGTTAACTATGTAGTCAACCCTATTATAATGAAAAGGGCAAATCTGGCCTGAAATACAGGGGAACCACCAAAGGATGAAAAATCCTGCAGGGTGGTTCTTTTTTTCTTGCGCATCCTATGCCAGAATTACAGAAGGGGGCGATGAAGAGTGTTCCAGGATTTCAAGCTCGTTGACGACCGTCCGGTCGCGATACAAGTGAAAGAATACGTCAAACGTTTAATTATAAAAGGGGCGCTTCAGGCGGATCAGAAGCTGCCTTCTACAAGAGAAATGAGCGAATTGCTCAAAGTGAGCCGCAATACAGTCATTGCCGCCTATGAAGGGCTGGAGGATGACGGATATACGTATGCTCTTCCCGGGAAGGGCAGCTATGTAGCAGCAATGGTAACGAGACTGGCCGGAGACCACGGTGATTCTGCTGCTTCTTCCGCCTGGCAGATTGACTGGAAGGGGAGAATGAACGAATATGCCGGGGCAGCGGTCGAACTGGATATGATGAAGCAAGGCATCCGGGCCCAGAAAGGGACGATCTCGTTCACCAGCATCGCTCCGGATGAGCATTTATTCGATCTCGGAGATGTGAAGCGAGCTTTTATGGATCGGATGGCTATCGAAGGGCAGGTGCTGCTGAACTACGGTTACGCCAAAGGGTATAAGCCACTGATCGATTATCTGATGCGTTATATGGAGAATAAAGGCGTCGATATCAGCGGCAAGGATATGTTGATTACAAGCGGTTTTACCGAGGGCTTCGACATTGTCCTGTCTGCACTGCGTCCTTCCGGACGCCGCGGAGCAGCGATTTGCGAAAATCCGACCCATCATACCGCCATCAAAAATTTGAAGCTGCAGGGGTTTGAGATTACCGGCATTCCGATGGAACGGGACGGTATTGATGTGGAACAGCTTGAGCAGGAGCTGCAAAAGCAGACGAACTGCTATGATCTGGCATATCTGACGCCTTCCTATCACAATCCAACCGGGATCGTGATGTCGGCAGCCAAGCGCAGTGCTGTTGTAAAGTTAATGATGCGTTATCAGATTCCGGTGATTGAGGATGGATTTAATGAGGAGCTGCGATACTCAGGAGCGCATATCGCACCGATTATTGCGACAGCAGGGCAAGGGAATGGCGTGATCTATATCGGCAGCTTCTCCAAGGTGCTGTTCCCGGGCTTGCGGGTTGGTTGGGTGCTTGCCGACCGGGCGCTGATTGACAATCTGGAGAGCATTAAGCGAGCGCGTACGATTCATACATCAACGATCGATCAATCGATCCTGTATCAATATTTGCTGAACGGGAATTTCGATAAATATGTCAAAAAAGCCCGAACGGAATATAAGCGCAAATACGAGCTGACGAAGGCCTGCTGTGAAGCATATCTTCCTGAGGCGCAGCTGTCTGGCGACGGAGGCTTGCATTTGTTCCTTACCTTCCCGGCAAGCGTAGACACGCACGAATTGCTGGAAGCCTGTACGGCGCAGGGGGTTATTTTTACACCGGGAGACCGATTTTTTATCGCAGAGGACGAAGGAACAAATACGTTGCGGCTTGGATTCTCACGAGTCTCGGATGAGCATATCGCGCTGGGGATTCAGATTATCGGCGAGCAGGTTCGAGACCTTCTTAAGGCATAACGATAACTACAGACAAATGAGGTGTCATGATGAAGATTGGTGTGATTATGGGCGGTGTTTCCTCCGAGCGTGAGGTTTCGCTCCGGACAGGTCAGGAGATGATCCGTCATTTGGACCCTAGCCGTTATGAGGCGGTCCCTATGGTGATTGATCAGCGAGCGGATTTGATTGGGCAGGTACAGCAGGCTGAAATAGATCTCGCGCTGCTGGCTCTGCATGGTCAATATGGCGAGGACGGCACGGTACAAGGAGCGCTGGAAACGCTGGGAATTCCGTATACAGGCAGCGGCATTCTGGCAAGCAGTCTCTGCATGAATAAGCGGCTATCCAAGATGCTGCTTGCGGCAGCGGGCATAAATACGCCGACAGGTCTTTGCTGGCAGGGAATGGAGGACTATAATCCACGGGCGGTAGAACGGTTGGGTTATCCGGTGATTGTGAAGCCAAACACGGGGGGATCAAGCATCGGCATCCAGCTCGTGCATCATGAGACCGAACTGCTGAAGGCTGTTCAGGAGTCCTGCGCTTTGGATCAGACGATCTTGATTGAACCTTATATTCATGGCATGGAGATTACCTGCTCGATTATCGATGGGGAGCTGCTGCCGATAATCGGTATTCGCTCCGCCCATTCGGAGTGGTTCGACTACACGGCAAAATATGAGACTGGCGCTGCTGAGGAGAAGGTGATCGAGCTTCCTCCAGCTACCCATCAGCGTGTGCGCGAAGCGGCGCTTGCCAGCTATCAGCTGCTGCAATGCAAAGTTTATGCCCGGGTCGATATGATCTTGTGTCAGGATATCCCTTATGTACTGGAAGTGAATACTTTGCCGGGAATGACTGCTGGCAGCCTGCTGCCCAAGAGCGCGGCAGCGGCAGGAATGACCTTCACACAGCTGCTGGATCGTATTATTTCCTGCTCGCTTCGGGAGCGGGAAGAGGAATGGGGGAAGCTGCAGCATGTATAACGAGAAGAATGCAGGGCCATTTTTGTCCTCCAGCGTACGGGAGATTCGGCCATCAGGAATCCGCGCTTTCTTTGATCTGAATACGGCGGGTGGAGATACAATCGCTCTTGGAGTGGGGGAACCGGATTTCGTTACACCGGAAAAGGTGCGCGAGGCCTGCATTCAGGCCTTGCGTGAAGGGAAGACCAAATATACCTCCAACGCCGGCTTGATGGAGCTGCGGGAGGAACTCTCCTCTTATTTAGCTAACAGCTTTGCGCTTTCCTATGACCCCTGTGATGAGATCTTCGTGACGGTCGGGAGCAGTGAGGCTGTGGATCTGGCACTGCGGGCCGTGCTTGATCCGGGAGATGAAGTGCTGATTCCGGCGCCAAGCTATGTAGCCTATGAACCCATCACCCATCTGCATGGCGGTAAAGTTGTTGAGGTGATAACGAAGCCAGAGGAGAAGTTCAAGCTGACGGCACAAGCATTGCGGGCGGCGATTACGCCCCATTCTAAAGTTTTGATGCTTAATTATCCGAGTAATCCGACCGGAGCAGTTATGAGCAAAGAGGATTGGCAGCCGATTGCGGAACTTGTGATCGAGCATAATCTGGTTGTTATTTCGGATGAAGTGTATGCCGAGCTGACCTATGGGAGGAAGCATGCAAGCCTTGCAGCCTTGCCGGGGATGAAGGAGCGTACGATCGTGATTAGCGGCTTCTCCAAGGCATTCGCGATGACAGGCTGGCGTGTCGGTTATGCTTGCGGCCCGCGTGAGCTGATAGCCGGCATGCTGAAAATCCATCAGTATACCGCCATGTGTGCTCCAACAATAGCACAGATTGCAGCTCTCGAATCATTGCGTTATGGCCTGGCTGACAAAGATGAGATGATGGCGAGCTACAATGAACGTCGCAAGCTGTTTGTGGCGGGATTAAATGCGATCGGGTTAACCTGTCATGAACCTGAAAGCGCATTTTATGCCTTCCCTTCTATCAGCTCTACAGGAATGTCATCGGAGCAATTTGCTTTACGGCTATTGAAGGAAGCGAAGGTTGCGGTAGTGCCAGGTCATGTATTCGGATCGGGAGGAGAGGGCTTTATCCGCTGCTCCTATGCTACCTCGCTCGCTGAGTTAGAACAAGCGTTGGAGAGGCTGGGACGCTTCGTACAGGTTTTGCAGCCGGTTTGAGGCAATGAAATAAAACAGATCACTGGATGGGGAAGCTGCACCATAAAGTGATCTGTTTTTTGTTTGGAGATTGCTTGTGAGCCAGGCGGCTGGCGGAGTGTAGGGTATCTTGAGTCAATGATATATTTGATATTACTTCCTTCTTTCATATGATAAAGTGATCATGTTTTTGACTGAGCATTGGTTCAAGAGGTGACGGATAATGAAGAAACATACTGTGATATTATTTCTGGTGCTGGCGAATATTTTCTGGGCCGGGAATTATATATTTGGCAAATATGTAGTTGCGGAGCTGACCCCCTTGCAAATGACTTTTTCAAGATGGTCGATCGCGGTGATTTTATTCTTTCCGATTGCTCAGTGGATTGAGCGGCCAAATTGGAGGGATGGCTGGTCCCGTTGGAAAATACTCCTCGTCATGTCGCTTACCGGCATTATTGCTTACAACTATTTGCTGTATGAAGCGCTTCGCTATACTTCGTCGCTCAACGCCTCGCTTGTTAATGCTGTAAATCCGGTATTGATCGCTTTATTCTCGGCGCTTATTTTGAAAGAGAAGATCCCTTTTAAGAATAAACTGGGTCTGCTCGTGTCTTTGTGTGGTGTACTGCTTGTTCTGACCAAAGGACAAGTGCTGCAAATATTTAGACTTGAATATAACACTGGGGATTTGCTTATGATTCTGGCGATCCTGGTCTGGACCTTTTATTCGATTCTTGGCAAGAAAATCCTATCCATTCCTCCGATATCGGCTACCGCCGTGTCGGTATTGATTGCGCTTATTATCCTGCTCCCTTTTGTGCTGTATACCGGTCTGCAGATTCCTCATAGTCCCCAGGCAATGGTTGGCATTATCTATATGGGGTTGTTTCCTTCTGTTGGCGCTTTTGTCTTCTGGAATATTGGAATACGCCAGATGGGACCGGGGCGAGCCGGGATTTTTATGTATTTGATAACGGTATTCACGGCAATCATCGGCCTGATTTTGGGTCAACCGATTACATTTATTCAGATTTCCGGGGGGCTGCTGGTGTTTATCGGCTTGTATCTATCCAGCAGCAAATCGCGAACGCTCAAATAACACCTTGCTATCATAAGGAAGATTTTTCTTGTCCATTTTTATTTGAAATCTTGGTATGGTAGAGAATAGCAAATGGATAAGAGGTGATGAATTCTTATGATAAAGAAACGCTGTTTGTTCTGCGATGAGATTGTACCGACTAAACCGGAAGGCGATTATGATCAATATTTAGGCTGTTCCTGTTCACCGGACGGGTCCTATAGCTTGCATAGAGACAGCTACGAATCGATTAATTCGTTGCCACACCCCAAGAAGCGCAGCATGCTTCATATCATATCGGCCTATCTCCGCGAGCAAACGGATCGCGATGAAGCAGTCGTATTATCGGCCAATGATCTGGAGACGATTGTGAATACGCCGACGATTCCTGTGACAATAGAAGACAAAGGGATCCGCCTTCTGCAATATTTATATAGGCATTCGGATCGTGCAGGGGAATCCGTGGTCATTCATCCGCTCTCCAGCAATTATAATCTGACCTATTCCCCTAATCTGCAAGAGCTCGTATATATTATTGATAAATTAAGGAACGAGCAGCTTATCATTAGAGAAGGAACGAGCTTTCAACTTACGGAGCAAGGCTGGCGCGAAGCGGTGGCAAGTGCCGGGGGCAAGAAGCTGAAGCCATGCACGATCCTTATCGCGAATGATGGGGATTTGAGCCAGGAATGGCAGGGAAGAATATTACCGATTGTCGAGCAATATGGTTATCTGCCGCGATTGCTTACACATGCAACGGCAACAACGCCTCATGGCGAAAAGTACTCCCTGGAGCTTATAGCGGACAGTAAATTGATTATCGCGGATGCAACGGGACAATCCCCTGAAGTATATTTTGCAGCGGGGTACGCCCTTGGGCTGAGCATCCCGGTAATTTGGAGTATGAACAGTCGCGATGAGGATACCCTCAACGTAAAAATACAAGAGATCCGTCCAATGATCTGGAACTCCGCGGAAGAGCTGATATCCATCCTCCAGCAGAGATTAAATAGTTAGTCATACAGGCATGTCGTCTGAATGATATCCCCCAGGAATGGCAACCTAAGGTAGTGGTATACATCTCATTTTCCAGAGGAGGATATGTGCTATGGCTCACCAGAAAAGAAGGAAAGAAGCTGCCTGGAAGTCTCGAAAGCAAGAACAGCACCCTCATGGCAAGATCAAGTCGTTAAAGGAATTGTCCAGCGAATAGGAGAGTATACTTCATGCCTGACAAAGACTGTCGGAAATTTCTCCGGCGGTCTTTTTATGCAATAATGTTTCTACAAGAGTTTAAAGGGAGTGATACATATGGCGCGTGTGTTATTTATTAATGCCGGGTCAGAGGGACATATTAACCCCACGATCGGAGTAGTGCAGGAGCTTATATCACGCGGCGAAGAGGTCGTGTACTTCTGTATCGAGGCTTTTCGGGAACGGATGGAGAAGACGGGGGCGACAGTGCGAACCTTTGACGATCAGAGGTTTATTAAGGCTTTTATCTCCGGCGGCAGAAATTATTTGCTCGAAAGGATCAACGGGCTTTTGCTTACGGCCGATATTGTTATCCCGAGCGTCCTTGAACAAATTAAGGGAGAGCACTTTGATTATATCATTCATGATTCCATGTTCGGCTGTGGACGGCTCCTCGCGCAAATTCTTAAGCTGCCGGCTATTAGCTCGTGCACTACTTTTGCCGAGACCGAAGCCTCCGTCAATCAGACGCTGCAATTGTTTATGACCGAAGCTCCCGCAGAGATTGCCGGACCGATCAAAGATAAATTTTATAGCCTGGCGGAGATGGTGAAGGATCAATATGGAGTAGAGAGTCCTTCGCCTTACGAAGTATATTGTAATCCCGCTCCACTCACGCTTGTATATACAACGAGAGAGTTCCAGCCTGAGGCGGGAGCATTTGATTCATCCTATAAATTTGTTGGACCCTCCATCTCTGCACGGTTCAATCCAGACAGCTTTGACTATACAGAGCTTAAGCGGAATAGCTCCATTTACATCTCCTTGGGAACTGTCTTTAATCAAGCCGTGGAGTTCTATCAGCTCTGTTTCGCGGCCTTCAAGGATACGCAGCATAAGATCATTTTGTCTGTAGGGGATCGAGTTCAGGTCTCTGATCTGGGAAATATCCCCGAGAATCTTATCGTGAAAAATTATGTTCCACAAACGGATGTACTTCAAAATGTGAAATTGTTCATTACCCATGGCGGGATGAATAGTGCCCATGAGGGCCTCTATTATGGCGTTCCGCTTATCGTTCTCCCCCTTAGTGCGGATCAGCCCTTGATTGCCGAGCAAGTCGCCCATATTGGAGCGGGCATCACCTTGCAAATGCCATCCTTGACAGCAGACCAACTCCGCGAAGCGGCAGATCATGTGCTGAACGAAACCTCTTTCCGGATAGCCGCTGCAAAAATGCAGGATTCTCTGCGATCTTCCGGTGGGTATCGTCAGGCGGTGGATGAGATTTTCAATCATATAAGGTAAATGCTGAGAACACCTGTCTTCCCAACTCGTTGGGGAGATTTTTTTTGCAGCCCTTAAGTAAAATCCCCTGTCAGTTTCATAGGCCTATTCCTGGTTCGATCGGTATGGGAATAAAGTCTAATATTTATTTTTTTATCCATTTTTGAGTGTAAATGATCGGTTTGTAAGGTATGATTATCCACAATAGAAATTAGGAATTCCAAATGCTACGGAACATGGAGGAAACGACATTATACTAGTCTGCTCGGATAAGATTTTTCTCTACTGCATAAGGTGACATGAATATAGAGGTTCTGAATCAGAACAAGAACAGTCATTAACGGATTTCATAGGAGGTGTCCCATGAATATGATCTGGTCCATCCGAACCGGAGTCCGGGATTTTCTGGAAAATATCATTTGCATTTGCCGCTCATGGATCGAGAGGTTTCCGTTCATTAGAACGGTGTACACGATAATTTCCTGGATATCGCTAATCGCCTTTGTGTTAAGCTTGTTCTTCTTTAAAGAATCACGCACGATGCTGGTGCAATATTTATGGTCATTCTATGTGCTCTTGCAATTTTGGCTTCTGTGCCGGAGCAAGACGCTGCCCTGGAAACAAATCATCCCGTTTGTGCTGGCCGGCGTTTTTCTGGTCGTGCCTTTTACAACGCTAACGGTTAATACCTTCCACCTGATCTTCAACGGAAGAACTTCCGACACTTGGTCTGTAGCCGTCGTAACGCCTATCTTCGAAGAGCTGTGGAAGCTGCTTCCTTTGGCCGCCTTCCTGTTGTTCTCGCGCCGGGCTTCAGCCTTGAGCTTCAGCGATTACACGCTGATGGGTGCCGCGACGGGCGTAGGCTTCCAACTGATCGAGGAGCTAACCCGAAGGTGGCTGAATCCTGGCACATTCGGCTACGGCTATACCTTGCTGGGCGGCAAGACGATTCACTGGGATTTGTTCTCGCTGTTTCCCGGTCGTTTCGAGGAAAGTATATTTCCAACGGTGATGACCGTGGGTCATCCTGTACATACCGCTATGATCGCATTGGCGTGTGGCATCGCTTACAGGCTGCGATCAAGGCTGACGAAATGGATTTTTTTGTTCCCGGCCATCATTCTGCTATGGTCCATCCTCGATCACGCGGCGTATAACGGTCAGTATGAATTGCCCGGATGGGTGCTCAAGCTTCATGACTGGACCGGCAGCGGATATAAGACTCAGCCTGTATTCCTGCTGATGCTGATTGTTTCGCTAGTTGCCGATTACTGGACGTTGAACCAAATACGAAAACGGCTGCCTTTATTGCCGAATGAACGGTTCCTTAATCCGTTTACCGAGCTGTGGAATATGAGTCGCTCTTTTTTGGTTGAGCGTGGGAAATTCATGTATTGGCTGGGCTTTTATCGTGAGCGCAGAGAGCTTGGATTCGTTATGCTCTATGGAAACAACGAAGCGGCCAGCAGACGGGAGCCTATAGATGCCAGGGTCAAAGCGCTTTACCGGGTCCTGACCGGACTTGCGCTGATTCTGCTCGGGGTTGGTTGGTTTGCCGGCATCGGGGCCTATACCGGAGGAGGGGAAGCGTCCTGCTTCGCCTGTATGTTTGATTCGCTGCAGAACTGGTGGGATCGCCTCGACGGGTACCAACAGGGGGCCATTCTGCTCGGCGCTCTTGCTTTATCGCTGCTGTTCGTCGGATTTTGGCCCGCGTTTGGTATTGTTATGACAGGTTGGGGCATCGCCGGGAGCGGTCATGAGATTGCCGGCTATATCCGTCATCCGAAGAGGCTGCTCACTCCCGAAAATGCGCTATCCGTCGCGATAGGGATTGTATTAAGCCGGATTCCGTTCGGCAGAGGGCTGAAGTGGGCGGGACGGAAAGCGCGCCATTATGGGCGCAAGCTTCTGGATAAGTTGGGTTCCCGGAAGCCAGGGGTCAGTGCTCCTGAGCCCAAGCCCCCAAGGCTGTCAAAAGCCGAATTGGACCACATCAGAGAGACTGCTCCGGATTATTATAAAGACCTGATGGACAAATACGGAGATCAAGGGCATTATTTTCATAGAACCGTTGATGATTACGAGAATTTAGCTAAAGATCCCGCCAAAAATTTTAAAATAAACGGGAAGTCAAAAATCGAAAGACAGGCCGGACTGGAGCTGGAGGCCCGAGGAGATTTGCCGGGTCCTATTCGCAGGGATCCCAATCCGGCCGGGGCAGAGTTTATTGATGGAAATGGCGTCAAATGGGATGTGAAAGGATGGCACTCTAAGTACGCTCCCAAGGGATACTCGCTGGATAAGGCGATCTCTGACATTGAAAAATCGCTATCCACGGGCGAAAATGTAATTATCGATACAACGAAAATGTACCCGGAGCATATCGAAGAGGTACGTGTTCAACTTCAACGATTAGGTTTAAGTGATAAAGTGCTATGGTGGCCATAACGGAAAAAGTCCCGGAAGGAGGGTTAGCATGGATATGAACAACCTTTTTTTGAAACATAACGAATGGGCAATCTCAGATGGTAAAAATGGTGAAAAATTAGAAATTGAACATGCCGAAATGAGCGGAATTGAGATGAGGGGATTAAATCTAAGCTGTTCGTTAATTGTGGAATCCAATTTGAACCGGGCCATATTAACAAATAACGACATGAGCGATGGCTATTTTTTGAGTACCTCCTTCGATGGCGCGGATCTATCGGATAGCTTAATCAGCAAAGCCGTATTTGATTTTGCCTCCTTGAAAGAAGCCGTTTTGAAAAATAGCATCGCGATCAAGGCGTCCTTTGAAGAGGCGGATCTTAGCTCAGCTGATTTGTTTGCGGCCGATTTGCGCCGGGCCTCATTTCGAAAGGCTAACTTAAGTCACGCTAATTTTGCTGCTGCTGATTTATCGGGTGCTATTCTTGATGGAGCGCTGCTCTGCGGAACTGACTTCAAAGCGGCAAGAGGGCTTGATGAGGTATCCGCCAATTATGTTATCATCGGGACAGCAGCGGAGCCCGTGAGGTTGGAGGGGGAAGCGGTACACCAGTGGCTCTTGGAACAGGGAAGAGGGTAAAATCAATGGCATTCCGACAACAAAAGTCCGTATAGGAGCTGGTTAGGCTTATGCGGACTTCTTGGCATGTTCTTTTTGCCGGCACGGACCTCCTCAATTTTCATTTCTGCGCGTGTCCTAAGCTAACCTTTTCGTTTTTATACTAGTTGCAATGATGATCTGTTTGTCTGCTTCTGAAGAGGTGTAAGCAATCTAAAAAAATAATTGAAAAATTTTCTGATGCCATGTCGATTCTCTCTATCGTCGTTCGTTGTCTATATAACAGCGAGTTCAGCGAGGCGCGGATGAAGAACATCCGAATGCGCGCGACGCTTGGAAAACAACCTTATGACAAGGAAGGACGGAGAATCAGGTTATGGGAAAAATCATAATGCAGCAATTCGTATCATTGGATGGCGTTATGCAGGCGCCAGGCGATCCGAATGAATACGAATATGGCGGCTGGCAGATGCCGTATGTAGGCGAGGAGCACCTGGAACGGATTGTTGAACAGGCCCATGCGGTGGAAGCGCTTTTGCTCGGCCGCAAAACATACGAGGGTTTCGCGGCCTCCTGGCCATTGGCGACTGGTATGCGAGGGCTGGCTGAGCGGATGAACCAAATGGCGAAGTTCGTTATGTCGAGAAGCTTAAGCCAGGCGGAGTGGAATACTTCAATCCTTCTTGGTGAAGCGGCTGAAGAAGCCGTCAAGCTCAAGCAGCAATTAAGCGGAGATTTGCTCGTCGTTGGCAGCGGTGATCTTGCTCAGACGCTGATGAAGCATCAGCTCATTGATGAATATCGACTCTGGGTTCACCCGGTGATCTTAGGCGACGGGCAACGATTGTTCAGAGAAGGAAATGAGAGAGCGTCAATGCGTCTCATCGAGGTTAAGACATTGAAATCAGGGGTTGTAATTTCTACCTACGAGCCGGAGAAATAGAGATTAGAGATAGATATGAAAAGGAGAATGTACGATGTATTCAGTAATTTCAAAAGATGGCACATCCATTGCTTATGATCGTGTTGGTCAAGGACCGTCGCTAATATTTGTAGGGGGAGCATTTAGCTACCGTAAATTTCCCGGACAGGTGCAAATGGCCAATCTGTTATCAGCCAATTTTACCGTTTTCAATTACGATCGCCGCGGGCGCGGCGACAGCGGAGATGCATCAACCTATTCGATTGAGCGTGAGATTGAAGATCTGCAGGCGATGATTGACGAAGCGGGGGGCTCCGCTTATGTGTGGGGCTTATCATCCGGAGCCATTTTAGCTCTGCAGGCTGCGGCGAGAGGGGCGAATATTCAGAAGCTAATCCTTCATGAACCTCCCTTTGTCGTTGATAATGCCGGACATAAGCCGCCGCAAGACTTTGCCAGACAAGTATCCGCCCTGATGTCTGCGAATCGGCGAGGCGAGACGGTCAAATATTTTATGACCCGGGGAATGGGGGCGCCTTCATGGGTTGTTAGCATGATGCGGGTCATGCCCGGCGTATGGTCTAATCTGACATCGCTTGCTCACACTCTGCCTTACGATGCGGCCCTGCTCGATGGATATATGGATGGCAAGGCTCTTCCTGCAAAATTGTGGGATGCCGTTAAGATGCCAACGCTGGTCATGGAAGGTACCGAGAGCCCGGTGGCACTGCGGCATGCGGCCCAAGCATTAGCGGATGTACTCCCGAATGCAAGATTGCTGAGCAAAAAAGGCCTCGGTCACACGAAAAAGCTCAATACCAAGCAGGTTTCATCCGAGCTCGAAGCATTCTTTAGCACTAAATCGTAATCACACCCTGCTCATGATTTCAGGTTTGGCCGAGGCGCGCTTGTATATTGGCGCATGACCATGAGCTGTACTCAATTCGCTGCTTGCTTGCGGCTGAGTCTCAGCTTTCACTGCAAAATTGCCTGTGGAAGCTCTTCAACTGTAAGTGAATCCATCTAACTAAGGAGAGATCGACTTATGAGATTTATGTTGATTGTAAAAGCAACAACCGATTCGGAGGCCGGGGTTATGCCCAGTCAAGAGCTTATTGATGCGATGCAGAAATATAACGAAGAATTGGTGAAGGCCGGTGTGCTGCTGGCCGCCGACGGACTAATGCCTAGCTCAAGCGCAATCCGGATTGCTTACCCGGAGCCGGGGGGCAAACCGAAATTGGTGGACGGTCCGTTTACGGAGTCCAAGGAGCTCATCGCCGGATATACGCTGATCGAGGTTAAATCGAGGGAAGAAGCGGTCGAATGGGCGCTGCGCATGCCGGATCCACATGGGTTGGGACAAGGGGAGATTGAGCTTAGGCAGGTGTTCGAAGTCGAGGAATTGATGGACAATCCCGATACACTGGCCAAAGAAGCCGCGCTTCGCAGGCAGGTTGAGGAGCAGAAGAACGCGTGAGCTCAGTCCAAACACATCGAACCATTGATGCGATATGGCGGATGGAATCGGCGAAGCTTATTGCAGGGCTGACACGAATGGTGAGGGATGTGGCCCTCGCGGAAGATCTGGCCCAGGACGCGCTGCTTATTGCCCTTGAACGCTGGCCGGAGACCGGCATTCCGGACAATCCGGGCGGATGGCTGATGACAACCGCGAAGCGTCGCGCCATTGATTTTATGCGCCGGAGCAAGCTGCGCGATCAGAAATACGGTGAGATTGGCCGCACAGCTCCTTTATATACAGAAGATGAGGTGGATCAAGCTTTGGATGGCGAGATCAGTGATGATCTCCTTCGTCTGATCTTTATGACATGCCATCCGGTACTCTCCCAGGATGCCCGGGTAGCGCTGACGCTTCGTCTGTTATGCGGTCTGACCACCGATGAAATTGCCCGCTCTTTCCTGGTAGCAGAGTCTACGGTTGCTCAGCGGATAGTTCGGGCGAAGAGAACGCTTAGCGCCGAGAAGGTCCCTTTTGAAGTGCCTGAAGGGGAGGAACTGGATCAGCGTATGGCCGCGGTACTTGAAGTTATTTATTTAATGTTCAATGAGGGGTATTCCGCGACTTCCGGGGAGCATTGGATTCGGCCTTTGCTATGTCAGGAAGCGCTCCGGCTGGGAAGGATACTGGCTGAGATTGCGCCATATGAACCGGAAGTTCACGGACTGGTAGCGTTGATGGAGATTCAAGCTTCGCGTCTAAAGACCAGGATTAATGCGAAGGGAGAACCGATCCTGCTTATGGATCAAAATCGCGCAAAGTGGGATCAACTGCTAATTCGCCGCGGCATAACGGCGTTAGAGCGTAGCCGTAGGCTAGGAAGGCCGCTCGGCCCTTACGCTTTGCAAGCAGCCATATCTGCTTGCCATGCCGCGGCGCGTTCCCCAGCTGAGACGGATTGGATCCGTATCGCGGCGCTTTACGAAGCGCTTGCCCGGTTAACGCCCTCGCCGATCGTCGAATTGAACCGGGCGGTCGCGATATCGATGGCCTTTGGTCCGGCCTTCGGACTGCAGCTCGTTGACGAGCTGAACAAGGAGCCTGCCTTAAAAGGGTACCACTTGCTCCCCAGCGTTCGTGCCGATTTGCTGGCAAAGCTGGGAAGGTATGATGAAGCACGGTCAGAATTCGGACGCGCGGCGTCGATGACGCGGAATGCCCGTGAGCGCGAGCTGCTGCTTCAACGGGCAGCTGATTGTGAATCGGGGACATATCAATAATCTATAGATCATGATGATCATGAGGTCGAAGGGAGAACCCCCCATATGCGATTTATGCTTATAGTAAAAGCAAATGGATTCTCGGAGACGGGGATTCATTACAGTCAGGAGTTTGTCGATGCCATGAAGGCATATAAGCGATCTTTGGTTGAAGCCGGGGCGCTTCTGACTGCCGAAGAGCTTACCCCCAGTTCCAGAGGCATCAGGATATGTTATCCGCCGGAGGGAGGGCAGCCAAAGATCCAAGCGGGCCCTTTTCCAGTAGATCAAGAACTTGTGGCCGAATTCGTAGTGATCGATGTTCAAACAGAAGAAGAGGCCCTGGAATGGGCAATTCGCATGCCGATTCCAACGGGCCTGGGGAGTACAATCGAGCTAAGAAGCCTCCATGAGAACGCAGATTCTCTATCAGAGCCCGGCATACATGCCTTGGAGGCTGACTTACAGGGTTATCTGCAGATGTTAAGAAAATTATAGCCGCCATTAGATGACCAGGCTTAACAATAGGATAACGCCTAAGCCAGCTACGGATATAATCGTCTCAAGCAGGGTCCAGGTGGCAAAGGTCTCCTTCATGCTTAAGCCAAAGTATTCCTTGAACATCCAGAAGCCGGCATCATTTACGTGCGAGGCAATAACACTGCCGGCCCCGGTTGCAAGCACGACTAGAGCCAGGTTCACGTCGGTTTGTCCTAACATGGGGAGGACCAGACCGGTAGTCGTTAAAGCGGCGACCGTAGCAGAGCCCAAGGAAATACGCAAGATGGAAGCGATGATCCAGGCCAGCAGGATTGGCGACAATGAGGTTCCCTGGAATAACTCTGCTACGTAGTCGCCAACGCCTCCATCAATTAATACTTGCTTGAAGACTCCGCCTCCACCGATGATCAAGAGCATCATCCCGATATTGGAGATTGCGGTGGAGCAAGATTCCATGACCTGCTTGATTGGAATCTTTCTTGCCAATCCCATCGTATAGATCGCAACTAATAAGGATATCAGCATGGATACATCCGCGTTCCCGATAAATCCGATGCCTTTGACAAGAGCATTTTCCTGAAACCCTATCGTTTTTTGCAGCAGAGTAATAAATGTACCGATAGACATAAGAATAACGGGCAGCAAAGCGGTAAAAACACTAATTCCAAACCCGGGTGTGTCTTCGAGTTTAAATACTTTCTGTTCGCCCAGGGAGCGTATATCCCCTGTTTTTGTAAATGCTTCGGGCACCAAACGTTTAGCCAGCTTCGTAAATAAGGGGCCAGCAATGATCACCGTTGGAACAGCTACGATTAATCCGTATAGCAATACATGGCCAAGGTTCGCTCCGAGTTCACCCGCAATTGCAGTTGGTCCTGGATGCGGCGGCAGAAATCCGTGCGTCACAGACAGCGCTGCGCCCATCGGAATGCCAAGATAGAGAATAGAAACTTTCAATTCTCTGGATATGGCAAAGATAATCGGAATTAATAATACCAGACCTACTTCAAAAAATAGGGCAATACCAATAATGAATGAGGCTGTTACAACGGCCCATTGGATGTTCTTCTCACCGAATTTGTTCACCAGGGTCATAGCGATCCGCTGAGCGCCGCCGGAATCGGAGAGCAGCTTGCCCAACATGGCGCCAAGACCAAAGATAAGTGCTAAGTGGCCTAAGGTTCCGCCTAATCCAGACTCAATGGTCGTTACTATGTTATCCAGCGGAATGCCAAGTGCTAATGAAACCCCGAAAGATACAATAATCAGCGATACGAAGGTGTTTAATTTTAGGAACATAATTAGTATAAGTAATGCGACTATCCCAATGGCTACAATAATTAATGGCATCGTAAAATCCCCTTGCTGCTTTAGATTAGTTTAGATGAGTTGTCCTGGATCAGACTTCTCTAATAATCGGTTATGCGTGTATATTCATCTGTTAATACTCTGGACAGGTTGATGCCTATATATTTTTTGACTTTGGTTGCGATTTCGGGCCGATCATGAACGATCCAGGTTATTTTGCTTAATGGGGACATGGGGTGGATCGGGGTGCCTGTACGTCTATAGACTTCATGGCCGTTCAGTTCCTCTTTAATCTTCCGAGCCCATGCTTCACTGCGATTATCCGCCCAGGTGGTACAGGGGGTAACCTATATTTTCGGTTTGAACGACTTCGCCTTGAACGGTGAACAAGACCGATTTGGTGCTTGTGGTGCCAATATCTATACCTAACATGTAGTTGCTCATGATGTTGTTTTACTCCTTTAGTTAACCATTTGCGCCTCTACCAATCAGATAAGGTTTTCCATTACAGATTTTAAATTATCCCGAATCATATTTTCATAGGCAGCACCATTAGATTTCACAGATAGAGAATGGAGTACCTGACGGAAAATGAAAATCGGCAGTTCTTTTTTCACAAAATGGCACCGCTTTCTTTACTGCGGGAACTCATGCATATTTAAAGTTTGCAGGCTAGGAACAGATGGGCAGAAGCATTTGCAAGCTCCTTTCAGGATAAATAAATACGGATAAATCGGTCAAGGCTTCACCAATCTCTTCGTTATAAGTATACTTGTATACAAGTATTATACTCTGGATAGTTCATTATGCAAGCGTTTTATTATTGAAATCATAGAAAAATGATTTGCTCTGAAATTGAATCTAAACCTTCAAGCATACTTGAAGGTTTAGATTGGGATGCGGAGAGGGTGGGGGATATATTGTTAGCTTAAAGGTTGTGGGGTGAGCTTATAAGCTCATCTTTACAGCAATAAATAGTAGGTCAATTTATGAAACTTGTCTTATCCAAGTTAAGCACACAATCAGAATCAATGGCTCCACATAAAATAGCATCATCTTCATATTTGGAGGTGATTATATTGACTCTGTTTGAGATTCGTCGTTTTGCTAGACGGCATTTTGGCCGGCGTGTAATCGTAGTGCTCAGGTCAGGCAGGCGCATAGAAGGCGTTATTGTCTTTGCAGGGCTTTTCTCTCTTATTCTTCGTGTTAGAATTAGAGGCGTGTTTGTAAGACGGAGAATTTTTTATAGAGATATTGCTAGAATAATACTAGTGTAGAGACTCATTAAAGCATCCCCACCGATCAGGGTGGGGATGCTTTTGTCTTTACGAACGAAGCGTCAGGGAAGTCTCGGCGACCTCGACCCCATTTACGAGAAGCACAAGCTTGTGAGGACCCGGATAATGGCATCGTGTGGTCAAATTAGCCCAGCTATGGCTTCTTGTCCCGGTGAGATGTACACCGCCGGATAGGGTCTTATCGGAGAGCAGAAATAATTTGCGCGACGGTTTCCCGTTTGCCTTAATGAAGTAAATCCCGTATTCGATCCGAATATGCAGGGATTCGCCTTCACGGACATCGAGGCTATATTGTATTTCGCTGCTATCGCCAATCCTAAGAGACAACGGCTGTACAGAGATTGAAGCTGACGTGGCAAGCGGAGCTTCCTCTGTAGTGCTTGCATAGCCAAATAACTTCATGGCTTCAGGATTCGCTCCGCGAACCAAGGTGCGGCAGCCATGCCGTATGATCCAATCTGTATCAGGGTGCGAGCCGATCCAGCGGCGTCCGGTCTCAAGCACCAGGGAGGGATTGTCCTTGGAGATGTCGTTGAGGTTATTAGCCACGCTCTTGCGTACATATAGGGAAGGGTCCGCCTTAAGCAGTTCAAGGATGGACAATACCGGAGCGGGGTCCTTCTTAAATATCGGAAGGGCTTGTCCCCAGGGAAGACGCGGACGGCAGCCTTCGCTGGCAAGCCGTCTTACATGCTCATTGGCGTGCTCAGCCCATGAAGACATCCGGCGCATAACCCGTTCAGGGTCAGCCAGGATAAAGGTTCGAACGGCAAATTCGGCGGACGATTTTTGCGTAAAGTTCTCTAATGCGTTCATTGAGAGCTCCCAGTGCTGTTCCTCCCGACCATATACTTCTACAAAGTCCGGAAAGAAAAGATAGGGAAAACCAATGCAGCTGTCTGCAATGGCATGCAAAATCTCCAGCGCGGCGGCATAGTCATGGGGCAGATACAGCCCTAGCTTCTCGGAAATCCGCCGTGTCCGGGCTTTAAGCGGAAGCGTATCCCATATATCATCCATCACCGCTGTTACAAACGCCATAGCATCAAAAACGCTATAAGCGGATTGCACCTTTTTACTAAAATCCAATAAAAACTTTTCATTATAGATCTCTTTTAATAATTCCGCCAATGTATATCCTCCTTCAACGTAAGCATAGATCGATTTATGTCTTTGTAACTATATCCGAATTTTATCAGATCTAACCTGACAGCAGTATGGCATGTTATGCGCGAGAGCTTCGCACAGCAATTTTCCAATTAAACATGGAAAGCAACGTTATCGCACCTAGTTAACGGTCAATCATTGTCCGATAGATCAGCTCGAAAATATGGGCATATCAAGATTGTTGCCCACGCAAAAGGGCATCTACAGGCCGGAAATCTACCTTTAAGATGCCCCTTTTATAATATGCTGCGAGCCGCCTTGTGAAAAGGGCCGGCAGGGTGGTTTACTTTGAGCTTACACCAGCTCCAATACGACCATCTGATGATTCTCTAAGTAAGGAACCGTATACTTGATTTCGCCATACTCGCCGGTCTTATAGGGAAGTTCCTCCATAGAGGGGGCCAGATAGACCCGCTTCATTGCAGCGGAAGCGGGCAGACGCAAACTGACGGCAACCTTCTGCAGCGGCACGATGTCCTCGATGACTTCAACACGCCCCTTCAGCACAGGGGCGGCAAACAATAAGTGATGGATATAGCGGTTTTCCTCCGCTTGATATTGCAGTGTCGCGATACCCCGGGCTGGCAAATCGCAGCGCAGAGACGGCTGCGGCAGCAGCCGGGAAAGAGCGTGCAATACTGTCTCCTTCAGGACGAGGTGGCCGTTGTCGGCATAGTCGCCGAATACATTCCAGGCGATATAGATGCCGCTTTGGCTTTCAATCATACCGGGCCCGTTATCCTCCCCGGCGCTTGGGGTATGCAAATGCGAGCTGAAGGTAAAGACGTCGCGGTTGAAATACGGATTCTCCCGTCGGCCAAGCGAACGGCCTCCGTTGAGCTCCACCAGTTGTCCTTCACTGTACATCACATAAGAAGCAGGCAGAAGGGGGCCCGGGGAGAACTGCGGATGAAAATAGGATGGCTGGTACGGGTTAGCACCTTTCCAGTTCAATCCCAGTTCAAGCATAAAGGTATCGCCGGCCGCATTTAGGCCGGAACGCCCTGTAGCCAGAACTTTTCCGCCGTTCGCTGTAAATTGGTTGATGAGATCCCTTAATTCCGGCCATACCGGCACCTCATCGGGGAGGACCAACACTTTGTAACGGCTGAAATCCGCATCGACATCCACGATGTCGTACAAATAATGACCTTCGGTCAGAATTCGCACTGCGCCTGCATCAGCCAGGCTGGCTTGCTGGTCCTGCTGCAGGGTGTCCGGGCAGGCTTCCCGAGCCGCTTCCAGTGACAAGACGGCGATGTCTGCCACGGATGAAGTGTTACGACACCACGGCTCTTTTGCTTCTACTTCTGCATAGGCGGCGCCGATCAGGGCATAGGTTGCCTCATCCATCTGTCCCGAAGGCTGAAGCTGGTCGCCGATCGAGCATTTGGCGCCATGGGCGAGGCTAAGCGCCGTCTCGAAGCGAAGCGCGTTCGGATGCTTGTACCCGCCGAATTCGCCCCAGGAGGTGTGGAACTTGCCCGTCATGCCCAGATAGTCCATGCCCAGCGACTGGACGTAACGCGCCGAAAGCGGAAAGTGATCATAACCCCAGCCCCCGGTCGGCAGCGATTCAAGCTCCAGATGGCTGTTGACACGAGCAAGATCACGGCGGCCCCGCAGTTGATGACTGCTGTTATGAAAGGCCGGAAGGCCGGGCTTGACAGCATCGATAGTTTCCCGCACTCGCCGAGTATAGTTCAGGTAAGTTCGTTCGCCCAAGGCGGCTACGGCTGCTTCGTCGCGCGGATCCTGTCCGGCCTCCCGAAGCGCGGCCACGCAATACTGGCATCGGCATTCGCGAATCCCGACGATGTCGAGGAAGATGCCGTCCGCATCATAGTTGGACACGATCTCATGGATTTGAGCCAGCAGGAGGTCCAGATAAGGGGTATTAAAGCAAAATTCGTGGTAGCCTGGCGTCATAAAATCTCTCACCCAGCGTGTTCGATCCTCTGCATCACGGATTAGCCATTCGGGATGGCGTCTGGCCAGCTTTTCGTCGAGGCCTGCGGAGAGATAGACGGGGGTTTTAACGCCGATTTCATGAGCGGAGTCAATCATTTCGCCGAGCAGGTCGAATGAGAGATGCGGATGCATCGTATTAGCTTCACTGGGATGGTAAGCCCAGCCGTGATGGCATTTCGAAAAGACAGTAATCGAATCAACATGACCAATACGCAGCATATTCTGGAACTGTGATCTGGAAAACTGGCTTCCGATGCCCGGGATGGCCTCAGAAGTATGAAAGTCGAGATGAACTTGGCGAAAACGCATGTGTGAACAGCCCCTTTAGCGGTAGATTAGAACGATTTCTTGTGTTCAATGTACCTCTTTTACCGGGGCGCAACCAGTGATAATAGAAACTTTGAATAGCACAAAACGGACTTGTAGATTGGAGAGAATCAACGTGTATTGTCTGGAATTTGCCATTCCGCCACTGCCGCAATTTTTAATGGCAGGACATGCCGTATGGAAGCCGGGAGATCAGCATTTCGCCCGCATCTTTGGCGTATACGACCTGCTTCTGGTAACGCGGGGAACGCTCTATATGACGGAAGAAGAGACGGAATATGAAATTGGCGCAGGAAAGATGCTTGTGCTGGAAGCGGGGCTGCCGCATTTCGGGCATCGCTCCTGCTCGGAGGATACGGAGATTTATTGGGTGCATTTCGTCCATGGACATCCGGCGGCACATATCCGACAGGAGGATATTCCTTGGTCGACCCTGCTGTCCAAAGGCACGAACGAGGATGTCGAGCCATCCTCGCAGCAGCGGGTGTACTTGCCGAAATTCGCTGCCGTCGATGTACAAAGCATAGAGCCGCTGCTGCGCGAGTTGGACGATATCCACAATGGGTTAAATGTAGAAACTGCACTTCGGCTCCATCTCTTGCTGGCCGAGCTGTTCGCGGCATTGCAGGCGGAGTGTGTGCGGACGTTCGAACCGGAGCCATCCTTGCGGCTGGCCAGGGCTGCCGTAGCGTATTTGAACGAACATTGGAGGCAGCCGTTCCAGCTTGCAGAATTGGAAGCAAGCTTGCATTTCCAGGCCAATTACATCACGAGATGCATGAAGAGACATATCGGCAAAACCCCGCTGCAGTATGTACTGCACCTGCGCCTGGAGGAGGCCAAAAAACTGTTGGGAGGAACGGTGCTTGGCATTTCCGAGATCGCGGAAAAGGTAGGAATCCGCGATCCCAACTATATGGTACGATTGTTTACAGCCAAGCTGGGCATGACACCTGGGGCTTATCGGCTGATGCTTCGTCAGCAGAGGAAGGGAGAGGAAGCTTCCGGGGAGCAGGAACAACTTGACGGATGATACGGAGCATATCATCGCATTTTACATGATTGGCGTGTCCACTTAAAAGAAAAATCTAAACATGCAAAAAATCAATACCATTATTCCCAAGGCAATAAGTAAACTGACTAAGTCCCATAATACTTCCTTTAGGCTGCCGGCTCCCATTTTTTGCTTCTCTTCATGCCGCTGCTTGTGTACATGGGGATCGTATTGTCCAGGCGGGTTGCGAAAATCATTCATAAGGTTCTTCTCCTTTCTGCTTCATATTGCCGGATATCCGTTTGGAACTAGGAAGTAGATCACAAGGGAGGAAATCGAGGATTCAAGCGGCGACACCCGTTCTAATGATTATGCCCTGATTATAGACTTCTTTCCATCTCATCTCTATAATAGGAGAAACATAAATGAAATCGCTTACAAGGGAGATGCTATGAAAATTCGTTCCGGCAATTATTACACCCGTCTCTTAATGTATAGTCTGCTGATTGGCTCTATTCCAGTGATTATAGTTGGAATTATATCATATTACAAAGCTTCCTCAATCGTTCAGGACAAGGTGAACCAGAGCAGCATGGCGGCGCTTCAGCAGACTCAACTTCGCGTGGAGCAAACTCTCAAGACGATCGATCATTCGGTTACGCAGTATATTAGCTCGCCTCTTGTGGTAAATGCCATGTCGCTCCCATATTCAGCAGAGCATTATCAGGTTTATAGTGAAATGTACCAGAACATGGTGCGCAGCCAAACCTTCGAGCTAACCATAAACAATATGACGGTGCTCAATTTGAGGGGGCAATGGGGCGTCGACAACAACAATATTTTTACATTCGACGATGTGTCGAATCTGGATGATCTTCTAGGGTACGAGAAGCTGCCTTCATTTTCCGTTTGGGTAACGGACAAGAACGAGAGTTCGCCAAGCATTAGCCTTGTGAAAAAAATCCCGCTGAATTCGCTGAAAGCCGATGGCTTGGCTATCGTGACCATCGCTGAATCGCAGTTGGCCAACCTTCTGACAGCCGACAATCAGCTTGGCAGCATTATGGTTATGGATCAAGCTTACCAGCTATTGTCCCGGAGTGATCAGAAGCTACAGCAATCCGGCTTGGAGCAGCTCGTGGCCAAGATGCAAAGGCAAAGTGAAACAGAAGGGCAATTTAACGTTGAGCTGGATGGAGACAACACCAGCGTGATCATTCGCAAGTCAAGTTATAATGGCTGGACTTATGTCTCCGCTATTTCCATTAAGGATATTACCCGAGATTCCCGCTCTATAGGCTGGGTTACTCTGTTTGTATGCCTGCTCATGGTTCTGATCACCGGCGGTCTGGCATGGCTTGGTTCCCGGAAGTACTATCGGCCGATTGGGAAGCTGGTCGCAACGATAGCCAACAGGTTTGGGGATCCGCCAGATGAAGCCCGCACCGATGAGTTTGCGATGATTGGCTATCGTCTGCAATCCATGCTGCAGACGGAATCCCGCCTCTTGGCACAGCTGACAGGGCAAGTGCGGGAGCTGAAGCAGTTTTTCGTTATGAAGCTAATCCGCGGCGAACAGAAAGAATCTCAGCTATCAGCCAGACTGAAAGAATATGGCTACCCCATCGATTGGAGCTGGCATGCCGCACTTGCCATTCAGATCGATGCGCTGGAGAAGTCCCAATACAGCGAAAACGACCGTGATCTGCTGCTCTTCGCCATCGCCAATATCGTCGGCGAGCTGATCCCTCCCGAGGAAAGGCTGGAGCCTGTGCTGCTGGAGCAATCCCAAATTACCGTGATCGGAGGTACCGGATCGACAGATGTGGAGTACAAGAGCCGGTTATTTACCGTAGCGGAGCTGATTCAGACAACCGTGCTGCAATACTTGAAGCTGCATATTAGCATCGGCATCAGCCGCCCCCAAAAACGGTTCGCCGAAATTTCTGAGTCTGCCGAGCAAGCACTGGAGGCGCTTCGCTATAAGATTCGGTTTGGCACAGAATCGGTGCTGTTTATCGATGACGTCCAGCCTAACGACCTGGTGTCCAGTGTGTTCCCGCACCGTGCAGCAAAAGAGCTTTACGACGCCGTTAAGCTCGCGGAGCGAACAAGAGCCGAAGAACTGCTGGAACACTGCATTAGCTTAATCTTCGCAGAGCAAGCCGACTGGCGCCAATACCGGATGGCATTGGTCAGGCTGTACACGATGCTGACGGAGCTGGGACAATCCGAGACAGCAGCAGCGGATACGAAGCAGGATTCCGCCGCAGAGTTTCCGCCCGAACAGGAAAAGCAGCTTTTTGACAGATTGCTTGATCTAAAATCCCGGGAGGAAATCCGCCTTTGGTTTAACGATACCGTTATCGCTCCGATCATATGCAGATTGGAGCAGCAGAGCAAGTCTCATGCCAAGAAATTATCGGACCAGCTCACGAATATGATCCATCAGAACTTCGATACTGAGCTTACGCTTGAAGCTTGCGCCAAGCAATTGAATTATCATCCCAACCATTTAGGCCCGCTGTTCAGCCGGGAAAAAGGGATCAGCTTCAGCGAGTACCTGCAGAACTATCGCTTGCACATGGCGAAGCAATGGCTGATCGAAACGGATATGAAGATCGGGGATATTGCGGATCGGCTAACCTATACCAATCCTCAGAACTTTATTCGCTTCTTTCGCAAGATGGAGAATATGACGCCCGGACAATACCGGAAATTGCATGGCAATTCGAAAATATGAACGCTCCAGTCGAAGACTCCCGCGATAGGCTGCCAGCCCGTCGTCGGGTTTTTTTTATTGTGAGGTTACGAAGGGGGGGCAAAAGAGAGGCAAAAGAGGGGTTCGGCGGAGGCATTCCCATGATTATTCCATACGTGATTCTGATTATATTCCACACAGCGGCAAACACCTTTCCTGGTGATTATCCCTTGATTATAGACGCCGGCTTGCCGGGGCGCTTATCTTGAGGGTACCGCACAAATAACACGAAGGTGGAGTCGAAGATGAATCAAAGCAAAGCAAATCTTGCGATTGAAATATCTGCCCCGATCAGAAAACGAACCTACTTCTGGGGACAGATACGGAGAAACAAATGGCTATACGGGATGCTGGCTCCCGGGGTGCTTTATTTTCTATTATTCAAATACCTCCCGATGTGGGGACTTCTGTTAGCTTTTAAGGATTACCAGCCTTTCTTGGGTTTTTTCGGCAGTAACTGGGTGGGCATGAAGCACTACGAGCGGCTGTTCCATGACCCCGCGTTCTGGATGCTTTTACGGAATACCCTGGTGTTGGCGGGATACAATATTTTATTTTTCTTTCCGGCACCGATTCTGCTCTCTCTTATGATTAATGAAGTGCGCCGGGACAAATTAAAACGGGCTATACAGACCGTGATCTACATCCCGCATTTTGTCTCATGGGTCGTGGTCGTCGGCATCGCTTATACCTTCTTTACCATTGACGGCGGATTAGTGAATGAAGCCATCATGGCGATGGGAGGGGAGAAGATCAATTTCCTCGCCAGTGCGGGCTGGTTCAGGCCGATGATTACCTTGGAAGTTATTTGGAAGGAGACGGGCTGGGGAACGATTATATTCCTCGCTGCGCTGGCAGGGGTCGATCCTCAGCTATATGAAGCGGCAAAGATGGACGGTGCAGGCCGGCTGCGACAACTGTGGAATGTGACGCTGCCAGCTATACGCTCCACGATTGTCATTCTTTTTATCCTTCGGCTGGGCAGCTTCCTGGATACGGGCTTCGAGCAGATCTTCCTGATGCTGAATCCGATTAACCGCGAGGTGGGAGAAGTATTTGATACTTATGTATATACGGCGGGGATTACGCAAGGGCAGTTCAGCTTCAGCACCGCTGTGGGGCTTTTCAAATCGCTGGTTGGATTTGTGTTAGTCATCAGTTCCAACTGGTTGGCCAAAAGATTCGGCGAGGAAGGGGTGTATTAAGCGATGAATCAAAAGAATCGAAGCTGGAGCACCCATCTGTTTGACGGACTTAATCTCGCCATCCTGCTAGTGGTATCAGCGGTGATGATCATTCCGTTTATTTACATCATCCTGATCTCCTTTGCGACCGAGCAGGAGGTGCTGTCCAAGAGTTTTCTTATATTTCCAACAAAATTTTCGCTGGAGGGCTACCGTTATATTTTCTCCACTCCGATATTGCTTCGCAGCCTGGCGGTGACCATCGGGGTGACGGTGATCGGCACATTGGTCAACCTGCTGCTGACCGTGTTAATGGCCTACCCGCTTGCCCGTAAAGATCTCTATGGACGCCGACCCGTCATGCTTATGGTTATCTTCACGATGTTATTTAACGCCGGGATTGTGCCTACTTTTTTGATTGTCAAAGAGCTGCACCTGACCAATACTTACTGGGCGCTGATTATTCCTAGCGCGATCAGTGCTTTTAATATGATCATTATCAAAAATTTCTTCCAGCAGCTGCCTGATGGCCTGGAGGAATCGGCCAAGATCGACGGTTGCAATGACCTTGGGATTTTATTCCGCATTGTTATCCCTCTGTCTCTGCCTGCGCTGGCTACCTTTTCCCTGTTTTACGCCGTAACGCATTGGAACACTTTTCTGAGCGCTATTTTGTATATCAATGACTCGAAAAAATGGCCCATCCAGGTTTTGTTAAGACAGATTGTGATTCTATCGGAGAAGGGGTTGTCTGATATGAATGAGGCGCCTCCTCCACCATCTAAAATTATCAATATGGCGGTTATCGTGTTCTCTACCGTTCCGATCCTGTCCATATATCCATTCCTGCAAAAGCACTTTGCCAAAGGAGTGCTGCTGGGTTCGGTTAAGGGATGACTTGTTCATCTTTTAATATAATATTTTTAGTATAACGAGGGGGAGTAAGACATGAAGCAGCTAAGCTACAAAGTGTTCCTAATGAGTCTGTTAACCATTCTGGCAGTAGCAAGCTTGTCAGCGTGCGGAAGCAATCAGGAAGGAAAGGGCTCACAGGCAGGCGGAAAGCTTTCATTTACCATGATGAATCAGTATTCCTCGACCGAGCCGCCCAAGGCTGACAATCCGATTATCAAGAAGATCGAGGAGTATACGAATACCAAGCTTAATATTACTTGGGTTCCCGCGTCTGCCTACAATGACAAGATCAACGTTTCTATCGCCTCCAATGATCTGCCTCAAGTATTGATGATCGCGGACACCAAATCCTCATCAATCATCAATGCGGAGCGGTCGGGCATGTTTTGGGAGATCGGACCTTATCTTAAGGACTATCCAAACCTGAGCAAGTACAACACCAATGAACAGGTACTGAACAATATCTCAGTAGATGGCAAGGTTTATGGTTTGTACCGCGCCAGAGCGCTGGCCCGCCAGGGCATCACCTTTCGGCAGGATTGGCTGGAGAATCTTGGCCTGCAGCAGCCCAAGACGATCGATGAGCTCTACAATGTTATTCGCGCATTCGCGCTAGACGATCCGGACAAAAATGGCAAAGACGATACATTCGGGCTGGTAGAAGCCGAGGATTCCGGTGGCGCAGGCTCCACAGGTCTGCTTGGATTCCAGACCATCGCCTCCTTCTTCGGTGCGCCCAACCAATGGGATATTCAGGATGGCAAAGCGGTACCCGAGTTTATGACCGAGGAAAATATGGAAGCCATGAAGTTCTATAGGAAGCTGTATGAGGAAAAGCTGATAAATCAGGATTTTGCGGCCACTAAAATCAGCAAACAGCAAGAGCAATTTTTCCAGGGCAAGGCCGGGATGCTGTTCACAACCCTTGACTTTGTGATCACCGGAGGCAACGAGTTGAAGAAGGCGAATCCTGACGCCAAGATCGATATTTTCAGCAGAATTGAAGGACCAAAAGGGGAACGGGTATTTGCAACCACGGGGTATAATGGAATGTTTGTATTTCCGAAGGCTACAGTCAAGTCAGAGGCAGAGCTGAAGCAGCTGCTTGGTTTCTTCGATAAGATCGTCGATGACGAAATGATGTATACCTGGACATGGGGGATCGAAGGGGTTCATTACACGAAGGGGGAAGACGGCGAACCGGCCATCTCTGACCAGACAGCGTATGCCAATGAGGTGTCTCCGCTGAAGCAGCTGCCTACCTATGACGGCTCGCTGATGATCTGGAAAGGGAAAGGGGAAGCGGACAATAAATTCCGCACGATGATGAAAGACAACGAGGCCATAGCTATATCCAACCCGGTGGAGCCTTTGATCTCTCAAACGGCGGTGGAGAAGGGGACGGAGCTGAACAAGATCATCGCTGACGCCCGTGTCAAATTCATTATGGGAACTCTGGATGAAGACGGCTTCAATAAAGAAGTGGAGAAGTGGCGCTCTCAGGGTGGGGATCAAATGATCCAGGATTACACGGAGCTGTACGCAAAGCAGGCTGAGAAATAATCGGGCTATGGCTATTTCAAGAAAATGAGGTGCGTTATGAGTTATTTGCTGGAGGACTTTGCATTTGATTTGCGGGCTAGCCTTGCACCTAAAGAGCATATTTGGGTATGCAGCGGTTATAGCACCGTAGCTCCAGAGCGAAATACGGTAATGGGGGTCAAGGGGTGTTACTCGCCCCCTTTTGCTGCTAAAAATCTGCAGATCGGGATTCGAATGTTCGCGAACGGTCACGAAATTGAGGATACTGGAAACCTGGGCAAGGGAGACTGCGGAGTGCTTTACGCTGAAGAGCACTGGCGCCCTGATCGGATTATCCGCCGAGGCACCTACCACCATTTTGTCAGGGAAAGGTTGATTTCCTTAAGCGTTCGCAGCGAGCTCGTTCCCTTGTTGAATGCTCATGGATTTGTGTTGAAGGTAATCGTCCGCAACCGCAGCGGAAGTTCGGTACCGATCAGCTTATGTCCGCAAGTAGCACCAGACAAACCGGCTTATGTGGCCTATGACAGGTGGGACTATGGCTGGCCGGAGACGGCAGCATCCCCCGCTCAGGAATTGGGGATCGATGGCAGCAAAAGCGAATCTGAAAAGCTGGCCTTTGCGGTGTCAGGAATTTGGGAGAATGAGCAGGCTCGAGTAACTCTATTGCAGGAAGGAGCTTGGGAAGCGGAGCTGGCCGATGGGGAGGAGCTGGAGGTTCGTCTGGCCCTCCTTATGACCGAGTCTGGAGTGGCATACAACACGGATGATACGCTGGCAGAGCTGGAGCTGCGGACAACAGCGGGTTGGAAGAAAAGATTGGAGGAAGCCGGCCAACGTCTGCCTTCCTTGCAATCCGACATCCCCGGTCTGGAAGATTACTATAAACGGTCGTTAATTAGCGGTCTCGTCTGTTTATGGGAGAACCCGGAGTTTGCTATGACGCCGTTTCCTGCGGTATCCGGTGTGGAGGGGGCAGGCATATGCTGCTATCCGTGGGATGTTGGCGGCTATGCAGCTAAGACGATGGTTCTGCTGCTTGGCCCGGAGAAAAGCCTGGAATTGGCCAGGCTGATGGTGGCAAGCGGAATTGACCGCCACTCCCGGTTTGCCCCAAGCGGCAGAGGAGCGGACGTTCCTTATTCCTATAGCATGTGGTCCTTTATCCATTTTGCCTGGTCCGCTATTTTGCTTCACGGGGAGGGGAGCGAGCTGTTCCCGACAGTGAGGCTGCTGACGCTGCATGATGACCAGCACCTGGCCGAGTGGAATGATTTGCTGGATTACGGCCTGCAGCACAATTTGCTGGAAATGCGCGGAGCGGGCTACGAGCATATCGTAGCCAGCCCGAATGCCGAGCGGGCCTGGAGCTACGACCGTCTGGCAGAGCTGGCAGCGCATTTGGAAGCGAACCATGAGCCGATCAAGGAGTGGCAGGAAAAAGCGGAGCGGATTCGGCGGTCCATCCGGGAACATCTGTGGGATGAAGAGGCTGGCTGGTTCAAAGCGCTCTATCCCGAAGGGCATGAGGAAATCATCTACTCGATCCAATATTATGACGCTATGCGCTTTGGTGCCTGCACCGGGACGATGATGGACGGAATGCTCAGACAGGTTGCAGACGGTGCGTTCCTCGGCGCTTACGGGGTCAGCAGTGTATCTGCCAGGGACGAACTTCATTATGAGCAGAACGATCCGGACTGGTCCGGCAGCGGATCATATACCGGGGACGGACCGATGCTGGCTTTGACTTTATGGGAAAAAGGCCAGAGTGGGCCGGCGTGGAACGTGCTTAAGCGTTTATTGTGGATGGGGCAGCATCTGCCTTACTATCCGCAGGAGCATTATTGCGATCGACCGGCTGTACCTGCGCATAAACGGGCCAATGTAGTAGCAGGTCTATCGGGGATGGAAGCTCTGCTGTTCGGGATGGCGGGAATCGAACCGGGATTGGACGGCAGCTTGTGGATACATCCAAATCCGCCGGAAGAAGGTTCGGTGCGAGTTTCTGGCTTCCTGTTCCGGGGACATAGCCTGGACATCAGCATGAGCCCCGGCTTTTGCGAGATTTCCTGCGATGGCGGCATCGTCTATAGCGGTGCCCCGCAACGGGTGCTGGCAGGCCGGTTTTCCGCAGGGGGAGAGAAGCTGCACATTCAGGAGGTATAACCATATGAACAAGGAGTCTTATGATTTTGATATGATCATCGCGGGTGCGGGCGTCGGAGGGATCAGCGCGGCGCTTGCTGCCGCAAGATTGCAGATGAAGGTGCTGCTGCTTGAGCAAGCCGATGAAGTTGGGGGAACCGGCGTATTCTCAAGCGTGTCCTTAATATGCAACTTCCGGGATTCCTGGGGAAGACCGATTACTAGCGGCATTCACCGGGAACTGTTCCCCGCCTCGTACACGCATTACAATGAGAAGCTCGTTCCAACCTATGATGAGCGGGATTTGAAGGCTGCATATGAGAGGCTATTGGCCTCCGAACCGACCCTGACGTTATGGACCCACTGCCAGGTGTTCCAAGTGGATACGAAGGACAGACGAATTGTCCGTCTGCATCTTCAGGGCAGCCGGACCACAACGGTTACCGCCAAAATCTATCTCGATGCCACTGCCGACGGCAATCTTTCCGCGTTGGCGGGCTTGCAATACAAGCTGGGCAGAGAAGGCGATGGCAGGCTGCAATCCGCCACTGCGACTTTCAAGGTCAGCGGGGTTGACTGCTCCCGGCTGAAGGAGCCGGATATTCGGCAATGGTCAGCCATTCATTCGCTGCGCAGGGAGCTGCTGCCTTATTACCTTGATAGGAAAGCAGCAGGCCTCACCAGCAACCCGCGGCAGAGCATCACCTGTTTTCCTTATCCGGACGGCGAGTCCCTGCTGTTTAATTCGACCTCGGTGCTGGATGTAGACCCGACCCGTCCGAAGACGCTGATTCGGGGGAAGGAAGAAGGAATCCGCCAAGCGCAGGAGCTGTTTGAAGCGATCCGGCAGCATCCGGCTTTCCATCATGCCAAGCTGGAATATATCGCCCCCAAGCTGGGAATCCGGGAGGGGCGGCGAATCGTTGGGGAATATGAATTGACGGCAGAGGACTGTCTTGAGAGCCGGCGCTTTGAGGATATGGTGGCCGCTTGCGCCTATTCCCTGGATATTCATAGTCCGGATGGAGGCGCTAGCCGGCTCGAAAGCATTCCGGAGCCAGGCTACTACCATATTCCATACCGCTCGCTTATTCCCAAGGGCTGCACCAATCTATTGCTAAGCTCCCGATGCATCAGCGGTACTCATGAAGCCCACAGTTCTTATCGGATTATGGCCTCGGTCAGTGCGATCGGGGAAGCGGCGGGAACGGCCGCTGCGCTCTATGTCTTGCAAGGGCTCCAGGATGTCAGGCAGGTGGAGAGCCCTCATATCCGGTTCATCCTGCAGCTGCGGGGGCAATTTGTCGAAGGGGAGGTGAAGCGGATTGCTATGCCGGCCAGCCCTGCATGGGCAGAAGAGGCCCGATAAGATGGTAAAAATCCCATCATCCTAGAAAACGCTTACAGTGAGGTGGTTGTATTCCAGTCAAGATAAGGGAGTGAAAAGTCATGTTCATGAAAAAATGGATGATCCGTTTGGTGCTTGTTTTGCTGGTATCCGTCAGTATTATTCCGGGGGCGGCGCCTCGGGCCGCCGCTGCCCAGCCTCAGGCCGAGGTTATTCTCAGCTCGCCCCCGATATACCAAGGGGTTAACAGGGCTTGGCCCGGGGATGCGGACAAAGATCCGACACATGCTGCGACGACCAGGAAGGGTACGGCATGCTGGACAACATCGCAAGATCCGCTAAATCCTTACTTGTATGTCGATGTCGAAAGCACAGTAAAACCTGCTGACGCAACCTATGCGATTGTGTCTGTGGACTACTATGACGCAGCGGCAACGACGGTAGCCATTGAATACGACGGCCAAAACAACGCGTACCAAGCTACTCCATGGATGCCCACCAGCGGCAGTCAGACTTGGAAGAACCAAATCTTTGAGCTGAAAGGAATCAAGTTCGCCAATCGTACAAACGGTGCGGATTTCCGTCTGCGCGTTCACAGTATCAATGGCGTTATGCCAGAAATCTGTTTTGCGCGAATCCAGGTGACCTTTGCGACGACTCCAACGCTATCCGTAATGAATCCGAGCCTGCTCTTCACCACCCAATCCGCAAACCTGGACTTCGGGACGGTGGGTGACTCGGTCTCCTATGAAATTGCAGACGATCAGGGTGCGAGTCTTCGCACGGGATCCATTCCTGTGGGTGCCAACGGACATGCTCCGCTATCCGTACAGGATCTGGGTCCGGGATTCTACAATCTCACTTTCTCCAGCGTCATTGACGATCATCCGATAACGCGGACCACCACATTTGGCATTGTGACCCCGACGCCAGTCGGGGCCTTGAGTCCCGATTCCTTTTTTGGGATCGACACTCATTTTGGTCACTACAAAGCGCTGGAAGACGGGCTGATGAACGCTTTGGCGACCATCGGTTACGGTCACATTCGAAGCGATGTGAACTGGTCGTTAATTGAAAAGCAGCCAGGCGTGTACAACTGGGCCGGATATGATTTTGAAGCCAGATCACAGCAAGCTCTTGAACTTGGTATGACTCCCCAGGGGGTTCTGGCCTACAGCAACACCAATTATGACAACGGAAAAACACCAAGTTCCGAGGAGGGGCTGGCCGCATTCGGCCAGTTCGGGAAGGCTGCTGCCGAGCATTACAAAGGCAAGGTCAGCGATTTCAACGTCTATAACGAGTTCAATGGCACCGGCTTTAACAACGGGGCTTGCGGCACTTCCGCAGCCTGTTATGTACAGATGCTTCAGGCTATGTATGGACCGATTCACGAAGGAAATCCCGACGCGAACGTTATTGGCCCGATTCCATCCACCATTGACGATAACTGGAATAATGCCTTTTTTGCGGCTAACGGTATCAAATACATGGATACTTTTGCAACGAATGTCTACGGGTACGCTCTCGAGGGAGCGAATACCCCGCCCGAGCGCACATTGCTGGTGTCGAAGCTGCCTGCATTGGTACAGCAGGTGAAGCAGGAGGCTGGGGATCGGCATGTTCCTGTATGGATAACCGAGAACGGCTGGCCAACTTATGCCGCTGCCTCTACGGAGCAGCAGCAGGCGGACAATCTGGTGCGTGCGCAGGTGCTGGCAAGGGCAGCAGGCGTAGATGTCTTCAGCTGGTACTCGGCTATGGATGACGGGACGGACCCCAATAACAGAGAGCATCACTTTGGACTGTTCAGGCAACCTGTGGATGGTGTAGTTGGTGTAGCCCCAAAGCCTGGGGCAGTTACAAACGCCGTGCTTATTCGTGCGGTAACCGGAAAGGGTATTGAAGCTCGCGAAAGTCTCGGCTCCGATACTGCCTACTCATATCCGTATACGGGAGGAGGTTCTACAACTCGAGTCATGTGGTCCACCGGCAGTGAAAGCGCTGCTCTGAACACTACCCAGCCTCTGATCGTCACGAATGAATACGGGGCGACAAAAACGGTAAATCCGACTAACGGCAAGATCATTCTCACGCTCAACGGCAGCCCGATTTACGTCACCGGCGAAGTTGACAGCTTGGGCGTAACACAATCAGCGCTCTCGATGAAAGTTGTCGGACAGCCGATCAAAGGAGATGCGATCTCTGTGACGGTGACGGCAGATCGTTCGAACCCTAAGACAGACCTTCCTAATGAGTTGACGCTTATTGCCAGCGGGGCACAACCTGTTAAGCTTCGCACTTCCCCGGGCAAGGCAACAAGCGCCACTATCAATGTCCCTGCGTCCCTGCTCCTGGGTCAGCGAACCATAGCCGTGGATGTGACGAAGGTGAAGCCGGGGAAGGGAGGCAAGGACAAACACGAGCCAAGCCTTGTTGCCGGCTTGAGGGCAACCACCCATGTCGTAAAGCCGTTCGAGATCAGCGTTCAGCCAACAATCACATCGAAGGCAACGTCCCGAAGCTATTTTCTCGATCTTGATCTGAAAAATAATCGCAACCAAGCCTTCACGGCCACCCAGGTTACCTACCAAGTCGGTCCGGTGTCCGGGGAACTGACGGATGCGGTTCAGATCGCTGCGAACGGAATGGTCTCGATGCGTGTTCCGCTCCCCGATGTCCCGTTATTTGATGCTTTGAGCTATAGTGTGACCGTTGCCAGCGGGAACGGTTCGGACATTTCAGCCGGATCGATATCCTACTCGCCTATTGAGCTTGCGGACCAATCTACATTGCCTGCCATCGACCTGGCGTCGCAAGCGGCATGGGTGTCGCTCTCCGGGACGCGAAGCAGCAACAGCGATCTCAGCGGGCAGCTGCGCATCACTTATAACAGCGACGGGCTTATCATCGACGCTGTGATCACGGACGACAAGCATTTCGGCGCGCGCGCGCCCGACGCCTTATGGCAGACCGATTCCATCCAGTTCAGCACTTACGACCGGGTGCCAGGACAGGAGGGTGGGCAACGCGTTGAAATCGGGGCGGCGCTTCTCGACAGTGGACCGTCCGTTTACACCTTCGCGGCACCGGATGGCCAGCAGCCGGGCCCAACCCCTGGCGCTCAAGCGGACATCGTTCAAGATGGCAGCACTATGCATTACGTCATCTCCGTCCCGTGGGCTTCGCTTGGATTTAATGGACCGCCGATGCAGCCCCTTGGCATATCATTCCTGGTAAATGACGATGACCAGGGCTCCAGTGGCGATTCTCGCGATGGTTTCTTGCAGTGGGGCTCGGGAGTCGGCACTACGCCGAAGAACCCTGCCTTGTTCCGCCACGCACAACTGGTGCAGTAAAGAGCAGGATTCTGTCCGCGGGTGATGAAGAGATATGTACGCAACGGGATATGGATTTAAAGCAATCAGAGGCAGCCGGGAAACCGGCTGCCTCTTTCTTCTCTTACCATTCCACTTCGCTTCGGTGAGTGCTCCATCACTTGATCGATTTACTTTGACCAGCTCTACAAAAGCACTTAAGCATTTGATCGCTTTTAAGAACTATAAAAATGAACACCGGTGAGAAGTTAAACATAAATGCTCCCCGCAGTGAGGCCGGCAAAATTAGCAGCCACATCAAGATAAACTCATTATATATCACGAAGGTTGTATCTCTGCCGCTTTGTATCGTAATTGTGTTTGCAGACCAATAATCAGCGTTAAGCTGAAAAAGCTTTTGTAGATGCTTCGGTCTCTCACCAAGAGGCTCATGAGGGTTCTACTCGCCGGTTCTTATAATAGTAAATTTTGTCCTCTTCATTAATTTCACGCAGCACTCTGCACGGGTTCCCTACGGCGATTACACCGGGAGGCACATCTGTTGTGACGATGCTTCCTGCGCCAATGACACTGTTCTTGCCAATCGTTACGCCAGGATTAATAATGGCGCCGCTTCCGATCCATACACCATCTTCAATCACGACAGGGAAGGCATACATTTGCCCGGTCGCCCGCAATTCCGGATCAACGGGATGCCCTACCGTACATATCGTTACATTGGGCCCGACTAAGACGCCCTTGCCGATCGTAACCGTCGTGTCATCTATAATAGTCAAGTTCGTATTGGCATAGAAACCGTCTCCAATAAACGTATGGGAGCCATAACAAATATGCAAGGGAGGCTCGATCCAGCAATTCGCCCCATAACTCCCAAAGAGCTGATGAGCCAAGGCGGCTCTTTTTTCTGCCTCTGAGGGTCTGGTTTGGTTAAAGTCATATACCCGTTCTTTTCCTTTTAGGCGTTCCTCCGGCAATCCTTCCCCCATATCCGTAAAAAGCTTTCCATTTTTTATATTGTCGCGTTGAGACATGCTTACGACCCTCTTTCTGCACAGAATTGATATCTTATTGAATTATTTTATAATTATAGTGCATAATAATTTTCGATTATATCGAAATTAACCATATTTATATAACAATCGTATTTTGGGAGGGCAATATGGCACAGCTAAATGTTGCTGAAAATCTGTCGGAAATCATTGAATACGATACACCTTATCTTCCTATTCGTACGAGACGATCCAAATTATCTTATTTTTATAATCGCAGCGCGAGCTGCCACTGGCATATCGATTTGGAGTTTATATATGTTTTGGATGGCTCCATGAACTACTTTGTGGACGGGGAGAACTATACCCTTCAAAAAGGGGAAGGTATTTTTGTGAACTCAAATCGGCTGCACTACGGCTATGGACATAAGGAGGAGGACTGCGATTTTCTCGTGTTATTGCTTAGCCCTCAGCTGCTGGTGCGGAATTCTCATATAGAGAATAAATATATTCGGCCGTTATTACAGGATCACCTGAGCAATGCCATTGTGTTCAGAGAGGAAATTGTCTGGCAAAAGGAGGCGCTTGATTATATCAGAAAGCTGTATGAGCTATGTCATGCACAAGTGGAAGGTTATGAGCTTCTGGCCCTCAGTCAGTTTGAGTTATTATTTTTACTTTTATATCAGAATACGGTTGGCTATCATGGACTGCACCAAGAGTACTCCAGGGATATGAACGCTCTTAAAAATATGCTGGGGTACATTCAATCCCATTTTGCCGAAAATATCAGTTTGCAAGAGATCGCTGCTGCTGGATCTGTGGGCCGTAGTAAATGCTGTACTTTATTTAGAAATTCTTTGAAAAAATCGCCGATAGAGTACCTTGCCAGCTACCGTATCCAAAAAAGTGTAGACTTCATGACTAATGATAGTCTTAATATGACAGAAATCTCCGCTGCCTGCGGGTTTAATAGTTCAAGTTATTTTGCTGAAACCTTCAAAAAAATATGGGGAGTCTCTCCAACTGAGTACAGAAAAACAATAACTAGTAATTAACTCGGAAAATCGGCCGTTTTTCTATTATAATGAAGACACAGATAGAGAAAAGGTGGAGAGGATCATAAGATGCAAGAGAATTTGCAAATCAAGCAACATGGGGTTGAAGTTAGCGGAGAGAGCTTCTTACAGGGAGTAAAAGACTGTATTCCTACCTTATTGGGGTACTTGAGCATCGGATTTGCTGCCGGAGTGCTGGGAAAAACATCAGGACTAAGCATCACTGAGATCACCCTGATGAGCTTGCTAGTCTATGCTGGCTCCGCTCAATTTATTATTGCCGGGATGGTGGCGGCAAATGGCTCCGCTTCGGCTATTATCTTTACGATATTCTTTGTGAATCTTCGGCACCTTTTATTGAGTGCGGCATTATCGCCTTATTTTCGCCATTTATCTCCCTTGAAGAACATGTTAATAGGCTCCTTGCTCACCGATGAGACATTTGGTGTTGCCATGGCTCAGACCGCGAACAAGACATACATCAGTGATCAATGGATGCACGGCCTAAACATAACCGCATATCTGAATTGGGTCATCGCCAATATTGCCGGAGCCTTCTTGGGACAGTGGATTACAGATCCCCAGAAATTTGGTCTGGACTTTGCCTTGCCAGCCATGTTTATTGGATTGCTGGTTCTGCTGATGGTCAGCCGTTCTAAAGTGGCTGTAGATATTGTTGTCGCTGTAAGCGCAGTGATCATTGTTGTAGGCGTATCCCTGCTGACCTCAGGAAGTGTAGGCGTCATCATAGCTACAATTATTGCCTCGACAATTGGAATGGCGGTGGAAAAATGGAAGTAAGATGGTCAATTCTTCTGATTATTATCGGGGCATCCATTGTTACCCTCATTCCAAGGGTGCTTCCGCTTGTTGTGCTTAGTCGCATACAAATACCGGATTGGGGAATGCGCTGGTTGAATTATGTTCCAATCGCCGTCATGGCGGCGCTGGTCGGACAAGAGCTGCTTATGAAGAATGGAGAATTGTCTCCCTTACACAGCAACCTGGAGTTATTGGCGGCCTTGCCAACTTTCATTGTGGCTAAATTCACGCGGAGTTTACTAGGAACTGTAGTAGTCGGTATTATTTCTATCATGGTGTTGCGTTTCATTTTTTGAAAGGCGAAGTCGTGATCGCTGTCAGGATCTGTTTTGAAGGGCGATTCCTATTTAGGTAAGGTTGAACTGAAAACAAGGTAGGACGCTCACTTTATAAAGTAGAGAATTATATTCATTCAGGATTTAGAGAAAGATTTGAAAAAAAAGAAACGGATGCCTTTAATTGGACATCCGTTTTTGTGTCATCGCGAAACTTTGGCAATGCTCTTTTTCAGGTTTATCAGGGGTAAACCCAAACTTTGAAGGGGACGAGAAATTTCAGGCCGGTCGGGTTTCGTCAAACAAAAAACTTGGTCAAATGACCAAGTAAAATAAATAAATTGAAACACTAAAAACGCTATGATATAATCAATAGCGCATTTCAAATCAAAGTGAAGCTGATTATTATAATTACTATTCCTAATTTTATTGTACACCAGTGACTTCTGATTTGTCAATGCCCATTTTTCGGAATGAAAAGGAGTGTGTTCAGAAGAATATGGAAGCGAAGGAATGGCAGATAGAGCAGGCGCGACTGGATCAGGTTAGAGAGAAGCTGCAAGTAAGGATCTACGAACTGGAGCCGGAGGTTACCGGGACGCGTGAGCAGGCTTCGGAGATGCGCAGGCACTTCTGGGAAGAAGTAACGGTCAACACAAGCTCGGATGAGGACTTTGAGGAGACCTTCCATAACATTAATCAGCAAGCCGCAGTTTTATCCGAACGGGAGCGCCGTCATCGCATGCTCAGCCAGCAATGGAAGAGCTTGCATCGGCTGCTGCCCTCACCTTATTTTGGACGCATCGATTTTCAAGAGGACGGCTTGAATTTGACGGAGCATATCTATATCGGTGTAGCTTCTTTCGTTGAAGAAGATGGACTAAACTTCCTGGTGTATGATTGGCGCACTCCCATTGCCAGTCTCTACTACGATCATTCCCTCGGTACGGCCTTTTATGACACGCCTGTTGGCAGGATTACGGGATCGATGGAGTTGAAGCGGCAATATCAGATTCAAAATGGACAAATCCGCAACATGTTTGATGCGAATGTCACGATCGGTGATGAGCTGCTCCAGCAAGTCTTGTCTAAAGGCGCGGACTCGCAAATGAAAAGCATCGTAGCGACGATTCAGAAGGAGCAGAACGCGATCATTCGTGACGATCACAGCCGGCTGCTTATTGTGCAGGGAGCTGCCGGCAGCGGCAAGACCTCTGCGGCTTTGCAGCGTGCAGCCTACCTATTGTATAAGAACCGCGATACACTCAAGGCCGATCAGATCGTTCTTTTCTCGCCGAATCCGATCTTTAACAGCTATGTATCCTCTGTACTTCCGGAGCTGGGGGAGGAGAATATGCAGCAGACGACTTTCCAGGAGTACCTCGAATATTGGCTGGGTTCATCCTTGCGCCTGGAGGACCCGTTCGATCAGATCGAATATGTGCTGACCGCACAATCAATGCCGGAGTACGAGGCTCGGCTTCAGGGAATGAAATACAAGGCTTCGGAGGCTTTCTTGACAGCTTTGCAGAATTATGCCCTGTGGCTAGGGCAGGAGGGAATGCTCTTTAAAAGTATTCGGTTTCGCGACCGTGATCTGATCACTGCGGAGCAGATAAGCACGCAATTTTACAGTTATGACTTTACCCTGAGCCTGGCCAATCGGATCGATCTGCTGCAGAAATGGCTTATGAAGGAGCTATCGATTCTGGAACGCAAAGAACGCGAAGCCTGCTGGGTAGAGGAGGAACTCCAATATCTTGACATTGATCAATATGAGGAAGTTTTAGGCGAGCTGCATAGGGATCGGGAAGTGTTTGATATTGCAGAGCGTTATGCGGAAGTGTACGAGATCATAAGCAAAAAGCGCCGGAAAGATGAAGGCGACTTCGACTTTGCCGAGCAGGAGAAAAAATCGCTTAGCCAGAGGATTGTGAAGCAGAACTTCAAACCGGTAAGACAAAACGTGAAGAAATTATCTTTTATAGATGTCCGGGGGTTATACGACCAATTGTTTGAAGCGGAGGCGCATTATCAAGAGAAGACGCAAGAGGGGGAGATTCCTGCTCTATGGTCTGAAATTTGCCGGCAAACCAGAGAGAAGCTGGGTCAGAATGAATTGTTTTATGAGGATGCGACTCCATACTTGTATTTAAAAGAACTGATTGAGGGTGTTCGGACGAACACGGAGATCCGCCATGTCTTCATTGATGAAGGACAGGATTATTCGGCATTTCAATACGAATATCTCAAGAAGCTGTTTCCTCGTGCCCGCATGACGGTGCTCGGCGATTTTGCGCAGGCGATCTTCACGCAGTCTACAAGATTGCATGGGGATGATTCGCCGCTGGTCAGGCTTTATGGGGAAGATAAGACCAGCTTGATCCGCCTGATGAGAAGTTATCGTTCAACACGGGAGGTTGTAGAGTTCACAAAGGAACTGCTCCCGGAAGAGTCGGAGATCGTGCCGTTTGACAGAAGGGGACCGAAGCCGATTCTTGCCAGATTAGAAGGCGGGGAGATACGTGATGCGCAGATACTGCAAGATATTGCGGTACTTCAAGCCGAAGGCTATGACTCGATTGCCGTTATCACGAAGACAGCGGCGGAAAGCCGTGCAGCCTTTGAATCATTGCAGGCACAAGGAAGCCTAAAATTGCAGCTGATTACGAAGCAGACGATACAGTTTGATAAAGGTGTGATGGTCATTCCCGTATATCTGGCCAAGGGGATTGAGTTCGACGCCGTCTTAATCTATGAAGCCTCGTCTCAAGCCTATAGCCGCGGCAATGATCGCAAGCTTCTATACACCGCCTGTACGCGGGCCATGCATGAACTGCTGCTCTACTCGACTGGCGATTGGACGCCCTTTGTGGAGAACATAAACCGCAATTTATACGCTTAATGGTCAAAAGTGTCCGTTAGCGCTCCATTTTGGGTATGCAGCCCTTGTAATGGACCAAATTGTCCGTTACAGGCTGAAAGATCGCAGAAAACCGCAACTCAGATGAAATGGGCCGACTTAGAGGATTATCCATTCAATGAGTCTGGGAATCAGGTGGAGAATATTGAGAAAGTTTCCTTATGCAGATAGACTTGGCCAGTTCACCGACCAAGTCTATCTTTTATTAAATCAACACAATTTACAAACCACTGAACACGATATTCCGCAGCTTGCGTGTAATCGCCATCGTACCGGCATCTTTTTTCTGGATCATAAACAGGATGGTCAGACCGTCTTGAGGGCTGTTGCAGAAGTATGCTCCAAGCCAGCCGTCCCAGCCATATTCGCCGGAACTGCCGATCAATCCGGCTTTTTCCGGGTTGGTCATGATGCGCATTTGGTTGCCATAGCTATAGCCGCGGAAAGTATGCCATGTATCAAAGCCTTTTTGCTGCCAGTCCGTGAGAGCCGCTGAAGTTAAATATTGAACAGTTCTTGGCCTTAATAGCTGAATACCGTTGCAGCTTCCCTGATTCATCAGCATCGTTGTAAACCGGGCGGCATCGTCAATTGTAGACGCCAGACCCGCTCCGCCAGATTCGAATGCGGGCTGCTGATCCATCTGATGTTGTATTCCCAGATGGGTTTCCGCAAACAGCTTCAAGCCGCCTGCACCATCATCCTGATAGGTTTTCACCAGGCGGGATCTTTTTTCCTCAGGCAGCCAAAATCCGGTATCTTTCATCTCTAATGGGTCGAAAATTTCCTTTTGCAAAAACTCGCCGTATCGCATGCCGCTGACCGACTCTACAATTGCGCCAAGGATATCCGCTGACGCTCCGTATTGCCAGCTCGATCCTGGCTCGAACGAAAGGGGGCCCTGCCCCAGGCGGTTTGCGAACTCCAGGGTGCTCATGGGATTCTCACCATACGATCGCTCGTTCATTTCTTGAAACAGTGCTTCGGTATATTGCCCAGCCTGATCGGTTCCACCATATACTAATCCCGATGTCATGTTCAGCAAATCATGAATATTAACCTCGCGACTGGCAGGTACCCATTCACCGTTGTTCTCGACCTGCGGGTTATTAAATCCTGGAATATAGCGGCTTACCGGATCGAATAAATCGATCTCCCCGCGTTCCAGCAGCATCATGACGGAAGTGGCGGTAATCGGCTTTGTCATCGAATATAAGCGAAAGATAGAATCCCTGGTCATCGGGCGTCCCGATTCAATATCGGCCAAGCCGTCTTCATGATAAAAAACCATATTTCCATCCTTAATTACCATAAAGTTCGCACCGGCGATTTCCTGACGATCAATACTTGCTTTTAGCGTTTTTTTCAATTGGTTGGCTAATTTCAGTTCCAGCATGTTTGCAATGACCCCTTCACGAATAAGTTCACTTCAGCGTAGCGTATGTAAAGCCATTTACTATAGAAAATATTAAGCGCTTTCGCGACGGTTGTATAGAAGAAATAACACCCTAGTGCATTTGTTTGGTTTTTGAAAACATGCTAGCATCCAATTATACTCATATGGAGAATGGAAAAAAGTCTCAAGCTTTCGGGAGGCAAGAAAAACAGGGTGAGGTAGTTATATGACAAGAACGATATTGATTGTGGAAGACGAGCCTATTTTACGGGAAGTGATGAAAGATTATCTGCTGGAAGAAGGATACGCGGTGCTTGAGGCTGGCGACGGCAAGCAGGCGCTGGAGTTGTTCCAATCGCATGCAGTAGATTTAATCATACTCGATATAATGCTCCCAGAACTGGACGGATGGTCCGTATGCAAACGGATTCGAAAAATATCTAATGTTCCAATTATTATGTTAACAGCCCGTTCGGATGAGGACGATACCCTGCTGGGGTTTGAACTGGGAGCTGATGACTATGTAACCAAGCCCTACAGCCCTCCCATCTTGCTGGCACGGGCGAAGCGGCTTTTGGAGAGCAAACAGAATCGGGAGCAAGAAGACGATACATTATCCGCCAGCGGTATTTCCATTCATTTTCCGTCCCGGACAGTTAACGTAGATGGGGAAAACTGCAGTTTGACGCATACGGAATTTGAAATTCTAGCTTATCTGATGAAAAACAAAGGCGTTATTATTACCCGAGAACAGCTGATTACAAAGATCTGGGGGTATGATTTCGTCGGTGACGATCGCACCGTTAACAGCCATATCCGTAATTTGCGTGCCAAGTTGGGGGAGCGTGCCAAGCACGTTGCCACGATTGTTCGGTCCGGCTATAAATTTGAGGAGAAGCTATGAAACAAGGCATTGTTCTTAAGCTGTTTCTATTAACGACGGGGTTATGCTTGTTCATTCTTGCCGTTATTTTTACCTTGCAAACCGTATTTTTCAAGCAGTTTTATGTTCATCAGAAAGTGAAGGACGTGAACGCGGCGCTTCAAACCTATGAACAGAACTACCTGAATAATGCAGCGGACACACAGGGGATGGCAAAGCTGGAGCAAGATTTTTATCAAAAGTATAACACCTGGATTACGACCGTGGACACCCGGGGAAATTTAAAATATACCGACGACTTCAGCATGGAGATTAAGCTGGCCCCTTCGGATGAGATTATGTTCTCCAATCAAACCATGACCCTCCCTCTATACAGTGTAATCAACGTGGAGGACTTCGGCAGCGATAACCCGTTCCTCACTCCTTGGATTCAGGAAGGGCAGGAAATCGCTATGGAAGGTTTGATCATGAACGGTCAACCGGTGATCCAGAGGATGGGCAATCCCAACCTAAGAGACGAGAGCCACCTGGAAAACCGACACATGGTGAAAAAGGAATACGAGATCGTCACCCGGTATGAGAACCCGATCCAATATCATGAGAAATATCCCACATTTCTGATCAAAGGGACCATTACAAAGGTTCGGATACCGGAAGGGGCAGGTGTTCCGCGTTACACCAATCACTTGATGCTGGATCGTGTCCTGGCTTTCCAGGCGGATCTACTGTACGGCGACTTGGAGGATAGTAAAAATGCCAATCGGATCATCGATTATGAAGAAAACCATGTGAATTACAAAATTTTCGTGGATCGCATTCAAGATCGCGACGGAAATCCCGCATACCTGTTCGCGATGACGTCACTCCAGCCGGTTAATGAAGCCGCCGGGATGATCAAAAATTATTATGTGTACATCATTGTTGCCACTTTGCTTCTCGTCGTGCTGGCATCGTTCTATTACTCCCGTCAGATCACTAGACCGCTGCTGCGCATCAACCGTACCACACGGCAAATGGCCGATCTTGATTTTTCGGAGAAAATTCCGATCACAACGAAAGATGAAATCGGGGATTTGTCGCGTAATATTAACGTGCTCTCCGAACGCCTGCACTCCCATATTCTTCGACTTGAGCAGGACATCGAGAAGGAAAAGCAGCTGGAGAATACGAGAAAAGAGTTTATCTCCGGCGTATCCCATGAGTTGAAAACTCCACTAAGCGTTATCCAGAGCTGCCTGGCAATTATGAAGGATGGGGTAGCAAGCCATAAACGGGATTATTATTTCCAGGCGATGGAGGACGAAGTGAAAAGAATGGATCTGCTGATCGTGGACATGCTGGAATTGGCCAAATATGAGTCGGGGACTTATACCATGGCTATGGATTTCTTTTATATCGACGCCGTTATCGATCGGGTATGTGAGAAGTTGGCTACGGACATCGAGGTGAAGCAATTGCATTTGAATACGTGGCTGAAGCCAATCGAAGTGATGGCCAATGAGCGCCGGATTGAGCAGGTCGTTGTCAATTTCCTCAGCAACGCGATTCGTTATACACCGGAGCGGGAATCCATACTCATCAGGCTCTTGGAGGATCGGGACACCGTAAAAATTTGCATTGAAAATAAAGGGACACGCATTCCGGACGAGCAACTGGAGAAGATCTGGGAGCGGTTTTATCGCGGGGAGCCTTCCCGCCAGCGGTTGGCCGGCGGCACCGGCTTAGGCCTTGCCATTTCCAAGAAAATCCTGGAGATGCACGGCGTGCCCTATGGCGCAATTAACACCTCCGACGGGGTGATATTTTATTTTCAATTAAATAAAAAAGCGTAGAACTTCGGTTCTGCGCTTTTTTTGCACTTGTTACCTGCTGGAAATCGAATTCTATAAATGAATTTGACATGATCTGCACTTCTTCTACATCTCTCTATCTTATTCTTTTTTACATGGGGAGAGGAGATGGATTGAAAATGACAGCAAGAACAAATCTGGATCGAGGTTGGAGAGAAAGAAAAAAAAGAGCTAAGCAGCGCAGGCGGCAAATAGTTATGTTTGCAGCCATCGGCTTGTTTGGTTTGGCCCTGTTGAGATGGATACTGCCGCTCAATACAGCCTCGATTGCGGAGCAGCAAGGGGAGCAGCCGGTGTACCAACAACTTGCGAGCAAGGTGAGCAAGGCTGATCCGATAGACGGGGAGGCCAGGCCGGAGGGCAAAATCGTCTATTTAACGTTTGATGATGGTCCGAGCGAATGGACAGGTAAGTTTCTTGACGTTTTAAAGGAGCATGGCGTCCAGGCGACCTTTTTTATGCAAGGAAGCAATCTGCGGCATAAGGATTTGCAAAGCACGGTGAAGCGCGCGGTTGATGAGGGACATTACATCGGCGGACACAGCATGACCCATCAATACAAGAAGCTGTATGAAGAGGGACAATTCGTATCCGAGATGAAAGACAACCTGGCGCTGATCCATGAGATTACAGGTACCCATCCACTTTTGGTGCGTGCGCCGTATGGTTCAGTGCCTGGGTTGGACGATACGGGGCTGCGCGACCAAATTGCCCGGGAAGGAATGAAAATCTGGGACTGGACCATTGAATCAAACGACTGGAAACTGAAGGATCATCCGGAACAGATTGTGGAGAACATCAAAAAAGCGACCAAGGTTGATTTGGAAGTTGTATTGATGCATGAAAAGCTGCAGACGCTGCAGGTTCTTCCGGAGATCATTGAATTCTACAAAGAAGAAGGATACCGCTTTAGGGTTTACGGCGATCACCAGCATTTCCCTATGAACTTTCAAAAGGATCATCGTTTGTAGAAGTAGCCTTGGCTTTAGCAATTCTCCAAATGATTTTGATATGATCTGCACTTTATCTTTATCTCCAGAGATTACACTTGGTTCCGGAAGAACAAGTCTAATTGCCGAAAAGGGCAGGGCTCCTTACTGTACAGAGCAGAGCCCATAAAGCTCTGAAATTAAAGAAAGAGAGGAATTTAAGCTATGAGAAAAATGATGATGATAGTGCTTCTGGGGGGGCTTGCACTCAGCTTGGCAGCATGCGGAAATAGTCTCGCAGAACAGCAGCAGTCGACAACTGTGGCTCAGGGGCAGGCCATGAATTCAAGCGGATTAACCGAGACACGGTACCAAACCATCTATAAAAATAGCGTATTTATGGGAGATTCCATTACCGAGGGGTTATCCTTCTATGACGTTCTCAAACAGGAAAATGTGCTGGCAGGTGCAGGCAAGACGGCGGAGTTTGCATTAGAAGATATCGATGAATTGACCAAGCGGAGTCCGAAGCAAGTGTATATTCAATTGGGATCGGACGACATTCTGTGGCCTGTAGACAACCCCATAGCATATTCGATACAGAACTATGCAAAGCTGATCGCCAGGATCAAGGAAAAGCTGCCGCAAACGCAAATTACGCTTCTGACGGTAACCCCGGTTTCTGCCAAAGCAGTCAAGCAAGAGCCGAGATACAACAACATCAGCGATTATAACCAGGCATTAAAAGAGCTGGCAGAGCAGGAGAACATCGGATTTGTTGATCTGTCCCCATTATTCACAAGCGGCTCTGACGCTTTGTACGATTCGGACGGCATTCATTTTAAACCCGAGTATTATACAAAATTGCTGGATCTGCTGAAGGATCAAGTGAAATAGCATGAGAACGGGTCCATCTGTTTGGAGGTGTGAATATTGGTCTTTAGCAGCCTGATCTTTCTATTCCTCTTTCTGCCGTTCACCATTCTGATCTATTATCTATCGCCCAGGAAGCTTCGAAATGCTGTCCTGCTTATAGTTAGCCTGATCTTCTATGCATGGGGCGAGCCTTTATATATTCTGATTATGTTATTTTCAACTGTGTTTGATTATTTCAATGGGCTGCTGATCGATAAGTATAGGCATCGTAAGCCCCTTGCAAGGGCAATATTTATAGGTTCTATGACGGGGAGTTTAGGGATTCTTGGATTTTTCAAATATGCCGGTTTTGTGGTCGACAATCTCAACCAGCTGTTCCATCTGCATCTCCAAGCCGCTGATTTGCCTCTGCCGGTAGGCATATCCTTCTACACCTTTCAGACGATGTCTTATGTGATTGATGTCTATCTGGATAAAGTGCCGGTGCAGCGGAATTTTATCTCTTTTGGCGCTTACGTGACGATGTTCCCACAGCTGGTTGCCGGTCCCATCGTGAAATACGGAGATATCGCCAGGCAGCTCGATTCCCGCAGGGTGACTCTGGATCGATTTGGCGAAGGGGCGGAGCTGTTCATCAGAGGTCTCGCCAAAAAGGTGCTCTTAGCCAACAATATGGGGCTATTGTGGACAAGCGTCAAAGCCACTCCGATCGAACAATTGTCGGTGTTATCTGCTTGGCTTGGCATCATTGCGTTCACACTGCAAATCTATTTTGATTTCAGCGGGTATTCTGATATGGCCCGCGGACTTGGCAAAATGTTTGGTTTCGATTTTATGGAAAACTTTCGCTACCCTTATATCTCCAGGAGTGTGACGGAATTCTGGCGCAGATGGCATATTTCGCTGGGCACATGGTTTCGGGAGTACGTGTATATTCCGCTTGGCGGTAACAGGTCAGGGCTGAGGAAGCAGCTGCGGAATTTGTTGGTTGTATGGTTTTTAACCGGTTTATGGCATGGAGCCAGCTGGAATTTTATCGTGTGGGGGCTGTATTTCGGTTTCTTCGTGATGATTGAGAAATTGCTGCTGCTAAAGTGGATGGAGCGCGGACCTGCTTTTGTCGCTCATCTCTATACGCTGCTGGTTGTGATCATCGGCTGGGTATTATTCGAAATGGACACTCTGACATCCGCCGGACGCTTCATCGCTGTGATGTTCGGTTTCGGCGGGCATGGCTGGGCGGATCAGCAGGCGCTTTATGCTTTATCAACAAATGCTATATTATTAGTCGTATTGGCCTTCTGTGCCACTCCGTTTCCCGCAAAGATTTTATCGTCTATGCAAGAGAAATGGCAGATCGCCGGCAGAATTACTGTTCCGTTGATCTATCTTCTGTTCATAACTTTATCGACCGCTTATTTAGTAAATGAAACCTACAATCCATTTTTGTATTTTCGATTTTAAGGGGGAGCGGCCATGGACGAACCTATCAAAACCCATCGGAAATTGCTGGCGTTATCGCTCCTGCTCTTTATAGGAGTAGTTAGCACGTTTAATCTTATGGCATCGGACCGAGAATTCTCGGAAGCGGAGAACCGGATGCTGGAGCAGCTGCCGGCTTTCTCACTGAAAACACTAATGTCGGGAACCTTTACTTCCGATTTTGAGAAATACATGTCTGACCAATTTATTTATAGGGATATTTGGATCGGTGTGAAAACCGATACGGATCGCATTACGGGGAAAAAGGAGAGTAACGGAATATATCTGGGCCAGGACGGGTATTTGATTCAGAATTTTATCCCCCCGACCGAAGAGGAGCTGCAGGAGAAAGCGGACGCTATTCAGGCGTTTGATCAAGCCACACCCGGCTTGAACAAGTTTGTGATGCTGGTTCCAACAGCAGCGGCTCTGTATAAAGATAAGCTCCCGAGATATGCCATCGTTGGCGATGAAGAAGCTTATCTGGGCAAAGTCAGGCGTTTGCTGCCGTCCCATATTCATTTTCTTGATGTGTTTCCCGCTTTGTATGCAGGACGGGAGCTGCCTATATTTTATAAAACAGATCATCATTGGACGACCGAAGGTGCTTATATCGCCTACGTGGAGCTTTGCAGGCAAATGGGGTTGACACCTCAGCGTAAGGAAGATTATAGCATCCGCCAAGCATCCGCCAATTTTTATGGTTCATTGTATTCCAAGAGCGGGTTCAGGCATTTGCCTCCCGACAGCATAGATCTGTATCTGCCGAAGGATCCGGAGAACTATACTGTAACCTATGTCGATGAACAGAGAAGCACGGATACGTTATATGCAATGGAACAGCTTCAAAAGAAGGATAAATATGCTGTGTTTCTGAATGGCAATCATGCGCTTGTCCATATCCAAACGGCTCATCCGGACGGGAAAAAGCTGCTGGTAGTTAAAGATTCGTATGCCAACAGTTTCATTCCGTTCTTATTGCCGCACTTTAGCGAAATTGATGTGGTAGACCTGCGTTACTATGACGGAGAGTTAACGACGTTCGTAAATGAGCACGACATCGATGACATGCTGCTGCTTTATAATGTGAACACATTTTTTGAAGATCCATCAATAAATGATTTATCGGAGTGATAGTATGAGAAGACCATGGAAGGATAGAAGCCGTTTTTTCCCCGTAGTACTGGTACTGGTAATTATCGCTGCGATCTACGTGCTTACCGGATGTTCAGGCCAGGATGGCAGGACGGCTGACCATTTGTCGGCCGCTCAAATCGGAGCAAGCATCGAACAGGCTGTGAGCTTGAAGGACCTGAAAGCGGGAGATCGGACCAAGCTGCAGAAATTGTATAAGCTGAATGCGGACAATGTGGATGATTTTATTCTTTATATTTCAACATCGAATGTAAGAGCGGATGAATTGGTTATCGTCAAGCTTAAGGATGCCAGTCAAGCCGAGAGCGTCAAAGCTAAGATTCGACAGCGAATCGATGCGCAGAAAATAAAATTCAAGGATTATCGGCCAGACGAATATTATTGGGTAGAACATCATGTCCTGAAAACGAAGGGACCTTTCGTCTTGTTCGCCGTTTCCAAAGAGGCGGACAAAATAGAGCGTGCGTTTGACGATGCATTTTGAGGCAAATTTTACAAACATAAGGGGCTTGACAGCTCCCTTTTTTGTAAAGATTTTATTGATTTTACCGTTTGCCGCTTTATTGTTTAAAAGTGTCAAAGAATTTTTATTGCAAAATACTTTTATTAGGTGGATAATTGCGATAATAGATCGAGAGTGAACCCAAGTTCAAAGGTTCTTCTGTTCATCTGTTAAATAAATAGGAATAAGGAGCGTGTACGTATGCACGAAAAATTAAAAAGCGAAGAAGCAGCATTGATCAAACAGGGTGTCCAGGAATATTTGCTTAAATTACAGAGTGAGCATAAAGACGCTTCAGATAACGAATTCCTCAATCATCAAATCGAAGTTGCCCAATCGGTATTCGACAAGGTTCTTGGTCTAAGACTATCCAAAGATGGCAAGACAGTAAGCAGTTTTGAGGAAAGTCCTGACGATATGTTAGTGTTTAAGGCAAATTATAAGTACCATGGACGGGATAAGAAGCTCAGAACAGGGGATATGGTCGTTCAGGCCTGGCATAAGAATGCAGTGAAGGATACCATCAAAGATCGCCTGCAAAAAGAGCGTGGTTGGGAAAGAGGATGGATCCATGTAGATACCATTCAACAACTGGAAGCAATAGCTGATGCCAATTAAATAAGAGGTCATGGAAATCGCGGCTTTTTATTCACGATGTAAGTCTCCGCCTAAGGAAGGACGGGGCTTACATCGTTTGTTTGCTTAGCTTTATTTTTCTGATACCAGGGTTTCTCCGTGCTGTAGATCCTCGTTTTGTTGCAATATTCCTTTATACATAAATTTGGATATCTTGTCTTCGCATATGACAAATGCCTATATAAGGTTCATAAATAACAAACAGAGAGGTGACTTAATGGCCATTTACACTGCGTTATTGAGGGGAATCAACGTAGGTGGACATCATAAAATCAAGATGGCTGAATTGAAAAGTATGTTCCAATCGATGGGCTTCGAACGAGTACAAACGTACATTCAAAGCGGCAATGTGCTGTTTGAAGCGGAGCAGGATGCAGATTCATTACGCGAGCGGATAGAACATGAAATCGAGAAGGTTTTTTCTATTTCAGTCACCGTTATCATCCGAACCTCTGAAGAGCTGGATCAAATGATTGAAAGCTGTCCATTCTCTGCGGAAGTACTCACCGAAGCGCAGGCATCAGCCCAGGTGGAGACTTTTTATGTCGCTATGCTGCTCGATGCACCTGCTCCAGACAGAATCGAACGGCTTAAAGCATTTGCTTCGGAGATTGATGAATATCATGTTCAAGGTCGGGAAGTTTATTTATTGCTCCGTGAAGGCGTTCGTAATTCCAAGCTGGCCAATCAACTTGCCAAGATGATTGTACCTTCAACCGTGCGCAATTGGAAAACAATGAACAAGCTCCGTGACTTAGCAAAATCTATGGAAGTATAAGCGATCAAAAATTGGGTTATCCTGCATTAGGCTCGGACGAGCCCTACTTTGACCATGATCGAATTTATCGATCCGGGCGGTAAGACGTAATGGGGGAATCGTTATGAAGGACTTACTCAAGAGGAAGGCATATGATGATTAACAAGATTGGTCAAGTTATGTTATACGTAAATAACCAGGTTGAATGCAGGGATTTCTGGACAGAGAAATTAGGCTTCGAGGTTATCGCGGAAGTAACTCAGGGTCCAATGAGCTGGATCGAAATCGCGCCAAAAGGTGCAGCAACCAGCATAGTCCTTCATAGTAAAGCGCTCGTTGCCAAGATGAACCCGGACATGAATCTGGGAACGCCTTCTCTTATGTACTTCACTGAGAAATTCGATGAGTTATATTGTGATCTGGGAAATAAAAATGTGAAAGTTGGAGAAATTGTGGAGCTCCCGACCGGCAGAGTCTTCAACTTTGCGGATAATGAAGAAAATTACTTTGCCGTAGCAGAAAAGGGATAAGCATTGCGGCAGGGGAAGAGGGCTATATCCGAGGAAGATATAGACCTCTTCCGTGAGAGATAAAGCTGCTAATCGCTATGTTGGATTTTATATTTGGTTCATTAGATAGCTGAATTCATCTACAAAATCTTGATAATTTGTGGCTTTGGTTAATTTTTTAATGTTTTCCCATTCTGAGAGCGTATTGATAAAACTCTCAAATACATGGCTAAACAGTTGTCTTTGTGTTTTATTGATTGCAATCATCGTGATGATTTGAACCTTTTCTTCTCCCCACTTTACCGGCTTCTCATTAATAATGATGCATGTTCCCGTTCGATAGGCATCCATCTTTAAAGAGTGAGGCACCGCCACATTGTTGTTAAAGGCTGTTGATGACATTTTCTCTCGTTCCAATACAGAATCGCAATAATCTTCTTTGACATAATGCTTCTCGTACAGCTTCTGGGACATAAATTTAATATAGTCTTCCGCGCTATCCAAATAAATGTTTCTCAGGAACAGCTCTTCGTCAAAAAACATCTCAAGATAATTTTTCACGTTCAAAATATTTTTCCGCTCGCTTAATTTAACCATCAGCGTTTGAATCTGCTCGTAATCTTCCTTCGTAATAAACGGGTGAACAAAAATCGTGGGAATTTGCGGCGACTTCACGGGAAGCGTCGTAATAATAAAATCAATTTTGTTGTTATGCTGCAAGTTGTCAATTTCCGAGGTGACTTGCATAATCTCCATGACATCCTTGAATTTAGCTTCTATTTTTTGAACCAGATTTAATTGCATACCGTAGTAATTGGGGCAGACCACAGCGCATAATAGCTTGCTTTCCAGTTCTTTTTTTCGCTCGAAAAAGGAGCCGATATGAAAGGAAATATAAGCGATCTCATCCTCAACCATCGTAATATTCTCCATTTGCTGCAATTCGTTTGAGATAAAGACTGATATTTCGTGTATTAGGGGATAGGTGTCTTTAAAAGTATACGTTAACGGATTTTTGGACCACTGCTTGTTCTTCGCTCTAAATATTAAGTTGCGAATATGCAGCGTAAATTTAACGATGAATTCATCATCGGAGAGATCGATAAAATAAGATTCATAAACCTTCTCCAGCAACGTTTGCACAAGCTCGATATAATGCTTGTCCACAAAGTTGGTTAACGTATCTAAAGTTAAGGTTTGATAATTCAGCAGTGTCGTTTTGCCGGACAGGAGAATCATAAGATAGCTTCTTTCGGCTTCATTAAACTCAATCCCAAATTCTTCTCCAATCATCCGGGCAATATCGATAGCAGCGTTCATCTCCAGGCTGCTTTTCATGTCCTTTGCCTGATTATGCTCAATGGATTTGTTGCTTTTGATGCGGTCCATCGTGATAACCAAGTGTAAAAGGATACTGTTGATCTTATATTCATTGATCAGCAAATTATACTTTTCTAGGGTACTGGTAACGATATATTTTAAGCGAACGATGTCATACCCCTCAAACATTTCCTGAACTTTAACCGTACTCAAAAATTGCGGAGAAGTCTCCTGGGTGATAATGTGGCTCATTAATTTTCGCTTTTCCGTTTCCGCTCCGATCAGGATCAGTCGATCGCCTTTGCGCTTCACTTTTAATTGAAACAGGACAAGCAAATGATTAGCGCTTAGAATATCATTCTCAATGGTGGAGGTACTGACAAAAATCTTGTCGCTCAAATCGAAAATATCGAGTCCTTCGGTGTTTACAATTAACTCCTTCAGAACCATGTTCATTCGTTTCGAAGGGGTATCCTGAGATTGAAGAGCAGGCACGGTCTTCTGATTATTCTGTGTTATTAATTTATATCCGTTGGAATTGGATGCAATCCTTGTCGTATCGCTGTTAATTGTTCTTACATAGTTACGGATGGTTCGGGTAGAAACCTTAAAATGATTCGCTAAGGAAGCGGCGGTCACCCAGTCATTCCGGGCTTCCAGGTAGTTGAGAAATGCTGTTATTTTGGAACTCTTCACCCTCTAACCCTCCTGATCCTTTTGGACGAAACTTATCCCTACTATTAGTATAAAGTAGATTTGAAAATACTCAGTTTCTAAAAGTTTCCTACCCTCAGGAAATTTTTTTGTTTTCACAAGAACCTTTCTTATAGTAGTAACCCGCTTGGGTTGAATTGATTCCAGGCTTTCCTGGGGGTAGGAAATTATATTATTAGTTTAGGATTTCGGCATGTGCCATACTGAGCTTGTAAATCAAAAGGAGGTCAAACATCATGACAAAAAAAGTCTTGTTAGTTTGTGGCGCTGGGGCATCATCCGGTTTTATGGCTGCGGCTGCGCGAAAGGCTGTTAAAAAAACAGGCGAAGAGATTGAGTTTAAAGCTAAAAGCGAAGCGGAGCTTGCAGAGAATTTGAGTACGATTGATTTGTTGCTCGTTGCACCTCATTTGAAGTACATGATTGAAGATGTAAAGGACGCATGTGAAGCAGCAGGCGTTAAATACGGCATCATTCCACAAAAAGTATATGGTTCGCTGGATGGCCAAGGGTTAGTCAATGTGGCCAAACCATATTTGGAAGGCGGTAAGTAAGCATGGAGAAAGTGACCTTGGAGGAACTTGCCTTAATATCCATGGAAGTGATCATGCATGCCGGCAAGTCCCGCGACTGTGTATTTCAAGCCGTGGATAAAGCCTCAAAAGGAGAGTTTGACGAAGCAGACAAACTTATGGCAGAAGCCAATAACGAAATCACCATTGCCCATAAAGCACAAACCAAGACGTTACAAAAAGAAGCAGAAGGAGTCGAATTCCCGTTCTCGCCGTTATTTGGTCATGCCCAGGATACGTTAATGACTGTTAAATCCGAAATGAATGTCATGCGGGAAATAATCAAGTTATATAAGAGACTGTAGGGAGGGGCCAAAATGCTGGATAAGTTGATGTCATGGATGACAGATGTTTTTGCGCCAAAGGTGAATGCATTTGCAAAGAACCCATGGGTTGCATCTGTCCAAAGCTCGATGTTAGCCGCGATGCCAATGGTATTCATCGGTTCATTCGCCACCATTTTGTCTATTGTCAAAGATTATTGGAAGGGCTTTCCCGATTTCTCACTGCTTAGTACCTTCTCGTTTGGTTTGTTCTCGCTGTTTCTGGCGTATTTAATTCCGGAAGCTGTGATGAACAATAAAGGTCATAAAGGGATTTCCAAACAAGCCGGGCTTGCCGGTCTGGCATTCTTTATGATCCTGGTGTTCCCTATGATCACCGAAGAGGGGAGGATTAGCTTTGATCTCAACTCCTTTGGTACGCCGGGCATGATTGCCGCTCTGATTGCCGGACTATTTGTAGGCATGATTATGAATTTATTTGCCAAATGGAAAATCATTGGCGAGGACTCCGCTATTCCGGACTTTGTAGCCACCTGGTTTAATACATTAATACCGATTACTTTAATCATTCTGATTGGCTGGTTATTCACCTTTGAATTAAATATCAACTTGTACGACATCGTGAATTCCATCTTTTATCCGCTCATCAATCTGGGACAAGGGTTCTGGGGACTCGTAATCACCTGCTTTCTTGGATTCGCCTTTCTCTACACGTTTGGAATATCGAGTTGGGTGATGTATCCGATTATGAATGCTATCGCTCTGCCCGGAATCGCCGAGAATCAGTCCAATTATGAGGCGGGCCGTGCTGTGACCAACATTTTCACGAATGAGACAGGCATGATATTTCTGATCGGCGGAGGTGGGGCTACATTAGCGCTGGTGATTATGCTGGCCTTCATGGCGAAGTCACAGCGGCTGAAAATGATCGGCAAAGCTTCCTTGATCCCCGCTATTTTCAATATTAATGAACCGGTAGTGTTTGGTGCGCCAATTGCATTTAACCCCATATTGATGGTACCGATGTGGATCAATGGGATCGTTGGGCCCGTGCTAACCTGGATCGTGATGAAAATGGGGCTAGTGCCAATCCCGCATAAGCCGTTCCAGCTCTGGTATATGCCGGTGCCGATTCTGAGCTGGATTGTCACGGAGTCGATTCGTGGACTTATTTTCTTACTGGTATTGTTTGCGATCAGCTGGGTGATCTACTATCCGTTCTTCAAGATTTATGATAAGCAGGCCGTGAAGCAGGATTTGGAATTATTGGACGAGGAGGACTAAAAACATATGCGAAGGAATGACTATCCGAATTTCCCGCAAAATTTCTTATGGGGCGGTGCTATTGCTGCCAGCCAAGCGGACGGTGCATATATGGAGGACGGGAAGCTGCCCAATTCATCCGATGTACAGCCCTATCTGAAAGGCTTGTCGAACCTGGAAATACAACGTTTGGAAATGCAAGGCATGACCTTGGAAGAAGTGAGGAAGAATCTTCAGGATGAGACGAGCTATTTTCCAAAACGCTTCGGTATTGATTTCTATCATCATTATGAAAGCGATTTAGAACTGCTGGCTGAAATGGGCTTCAAAACCTTCAGAACTTCGATCGATTGGTCCAGGGTATTCCCGAAGGGGGACGAAGCCGAGCCTAATGAAGCGGCTTTAAAGCATTATGGCAAGATGATCGACAAAATGAAGTCCCTCGGAATCGAACCTATCATCACGATGCTGCATTATGAAACTCCAATTAACATCACGCTGGAATATGGCGGGTGGAAGAATAAAGCGGTCATCGATATGTTTGAACGTTACGGCAAAGTGTTATTGGATCGTTTTGGTGATCGGGTTAAGTATTGGATCGTAATTAACCAAATTAACATGATACAAGTTGAACCGTTCTTGTCTTTGGGGATCTGCAGTGATCAATATGTTCCGATTGAAGAAGCTGAATACCAAGCAGTTCACAATCAGATGGTTGCTTCTGCCAAAATTCGAAACTACGCGAAGGGTTTAAATTTCGATCTGCAAATCGGCACGATGATAGCTGACGGCACGGTTTATCCTTATTCATGCAAACCGGATGATATTGTACTGGCCCTACAGCATAACCGTATGCAATATTTCTTTACGGATGTGCAGCTGCGCGGCGAGTATCCAAAATACGCGCTCAATTACTTCCGGGAGAACGATTATACATTAGATGTCACTGAAGCGGAGCTGCAGCTTTTAAGAGAAAACACGATGGATTATATGGCCATCTCCTACTACTTCTCCCAAATGGTAGATTCGACCCAAAATACGAATAAACCGGACTCGACGACGAATAATCCCCATTTGGAGGCCAGTCCATGGGGCTGGAATATCGATCCGCAAGGATTGTACCATACGCTCTCTCAATACTGGGACCGTTATCAAAAACCCATCATCATTGCCGAGAACGGGTTCGGGATGCATGACCAGCTTGAAGACGGTACCGTTCATGATGATTATCGCATCTCCTATTTGAGCAGGCATATCGAGCAGGTTGGCCGCGCAATCTATGATGGCGCTGAGGTGATTGCCTATTGTGCCTGGGGGCCGATTGATATTGTCAGCTGTTCTTCGCAGCAGATGTCCAAGCGTTACGGATTCATATACGTCGATCTGGACGATGAAGGCAAAGGAAGCGGAGAGCGCATCCGGAAGGATAGTTTTCATTGGTATAAGCAGGTCATCGCGACCAATGGCTCAGAAATTTAGATTGATCCGTCATTTTAGATAGATCCATCAGGATAGGAGTGAACTTTAATGCAGAAAACCTATAAGATTACCGATGAAGACGGGATCCATGCCCGCCCGGCCACAGCGCTGGTCAATACGGCAAATAAGTTCAAATCCGAGGTGTTCGCAGAAGCCAACAACCGTAAGGTTACGATGAAATCCATCCTTGGTGTGCTTTCCCTGGGACTTGAGCCGGGTGACCTTGTTACGTTCATTACGGAAGGGGAAGACGCGTCCGATTTATTGGCAGCCTTTGACGATGTTTTCTCCCAAGAAGGGTTAGGCATCGTTTACAGGTAAGATCAAAGGCCGGGTGCATCGCGGTGAGGGATTGCCGCTGCCGAAAGCCTGCTATCAGCGAGGAGATCATCCTTGTTGTGATTGTAAAGAGGCCTGTTTACTCCCTAGTAACAGATCTCTGATGCTTGGACAGCTCGTTATTCGCTGGTGCTCCATATTCACTGGTGTGGTGGCGGTCTCATGCGCTAACGAAACTGGGACACGTTATTTGGCCATAATTGAGACGAAAAAAAATCTAACGAAACTACAGATCGCTATTCGTTCGAGAAAGGGTGTGAACATGGCTTTTTGGGCCAAATAACGATCCCCAGTTTCGTTAGAATCTGAAGCAAGGCAAATATAGCTAAATAACGATACCCAGTTTCGTTAGAGTGGGGAGCAAGGTATACGGCTCGTTAGAGTACGTACCTAGTTTCGTAGAGGCCGATGAGGCGGAACAGATCACAAGGCGGGTTCAACAAATGAACACCTTATGGGGTAAACGTGATCGTTCGAAATTAGAAAGAGCATTCAAGTATGGTCCGCAGGTGTATACTAGCCTGGCAGACAAACCGAATGCTCTTTCATAGGTCTTTTTAATCTACTCTTAGCTTATATTTTCCGCTATGCTGCAGCTTTACATGGACCTTGACGTTCACTAGCGATTCTTTGTCGATCATAAACCCGCCTTCCGATTCCAACTCCCGCCATTTCTTCGGATTTTCACGATACAGGCACTCGGTAAGGTTGAAGATATCAACTTTGCGGGCTACTCCCTTCATAAAGGTATGTCTAATCTGCTTTTCGATGGCCTGAGCGGCCATTTGCTCGATTTCCTGCTTTTTAAGATTACGCCGGAGTTCATCTACGTAAGCGTTCAGTTTCAATTTGATCGTGAAATTGACGTGCCCATTCCGGACAACATGATGAACCTCGCTTTTGGGATTCTCAAGTACAATCGCCGCTTCAGGTTCGATATCATTCGGAATGTCGATGATCGAGCGCTGCAATTTCTTTTGCATCCAGCGGTAGCCTTGCAGATCATCTTCGGAGAACCAGTCTTTGGCCACAGTACCCTTGAAGAAATAAGCGCCATCAATTTTGAACATTGGCTTCTGATCTGTGTCTTCCGTCCATGCTTGATGATCAATCGCTAGTGAAGGAAGAAGCGGAGCCCCCGCAGGCTCATTAATAAGAGCTACGAGCTTATAACCGTGTAGTGGCATGATGCTTGACCGCTGCGAATAAGTCATCTCGGGAGATTCCATTAATGTCTGAAGCGGAGAAATGTTCAAATTCGATTTCATTGCGAAAATATCCCGCATCGACTCCCGGGTTCCGTATACAGGAATGTTATATCGAATTTCCCGATAACGATTGACGAAATCGTATGAGGATCGAATTCGTTCTCCATCCTTAAGAAACTCATCACTAAAGACGATGGCCTTCACATGTCCCCAGAACACCCTGAGCTGAGCTGTTGAATAGATCGAGTTGAGGGACTGGGTTACCGTCGAACCTTCTCCTTTGCCAATCCAGGTAGGCACGTTTTTTCCCGACAAATTGGTCTCGGACTTGGCTACGTTGGCGAAATTAAGCACCTGAACATACGTAACATATTTTCCATCCTTATAATCAAACCCTATCGCGGTTACATAGGCCATGTTCTGAATATCCTTGGAGTTCCAGCAGGACGTTAGCAAAAAAATAGGAATCACACTCGCCAGCAGCAGGAGCTTGCATCTAACCATGCTCATTGCGCATCTTCCTGCTGATGATCTGGGTCGATCGGTTCCAGCCCGGCTGGACGACTGCGCATCTTGCTCCAGGGAAGCCGCAAATAGCTCTTTAACAGGTCCTTGAAATTAAGCGGGGATATCGGCATGAGATAAGGGATGCCAAATGACTTGAGCCTGGACATATAGAACAAGAGCAGCAGCATCGATAGAATAAGCCCGTACATCCCGACAAAAGAGCAGATCAGGAAGATTACAAAACGCAGCACGCTGACGATGGAACTCAACGATTGATTGACCAGTGTGACTCCCATCACCGCTGTAATCGATCCAACCACAACGACAGAAGGAGAGACCAATCCCGCCCGGATCGCCGCATCTCCGATAACGAGCGCCCCAATCACCGTCAATGTCTGTCCAATTGAGGTAGGGAGCCGTACACCTGCTTCGCGGAAAATCTCTAATAGGAGCAGCAGAATGAACATCTCCAACTGTGCAGAGAAAGGGAGCCCCTGGCGCGAAGAGGCGATGGTTGCCATCAGCTGGAACGGAATCTGGTCCTGATGGAATGCGGTCAGGGCGACCCACAGGCCAGGCAAGAGAATCGACATCCAAAAGCTGAACAGTCGGATTAATCTGACAAAGGAGACATATTGAAAACCAAAATGAACATCCTCAGGTGATTTCAAGATAAGTCCGAAGGTGGCGGGACCAATGAGAGCGAGCGGGTTCCCGTCTACAATGATGACAAATCTTCCGGCAAGAAGAGCATTTACGGCATAATCGGGTCTGCCCGTGGTGTCCAGTAACGGGAAAATCGGGTATTTCACATCGGATAGAGCTTCCTCAAGCTGATTGACGCTGAAGAGTCCATCGACACCAATCTTAACGATTCGGTGCTTAACTTCTTTCAGAATTTTCGGTGAAATAATATCGTCTATATACATCAAAGCGATCTTTGTTCTTGTTCGTCTTCCCACCATAAGCGTCTCGCAGCACAACGAGGTGCTGCGGATCCGCTTGCGAACCAGAGCGATGTTTGTGGCGTATGCCTCAACAAATCCATCCTTCGGCCCTTTAATGGAAATCTCGGTACTGGATTCTTCCGGAGAACGTTCCGGCAGGTTGCTGATATTCAGCTTGAACAGATCATTACTATCCGTAAAGGAGATCAGCAGATCGCCCTCAAAGATAGAGTCAACGATCTCTTCCTCGGACACCTCCTTGCTGAAAGGAATCAATGGCAGAGCGCCAACAGCCTTGTCCTCTAGCAAGTTCTGAAAGTGATCGCCCTTGAACATTTGGTTCAGCTCCGGAATCACCGTATGCACAATTTGCGCACCGTCACAAAGTCCCCCGGAATAAATAAGCATAATCTCACAAGTTGTCCCCTGGTCCTGAAAATGAAAGGACTGGAGAAGGACATCGGAGGCCTTCTCGAACAAATCGGCCAGCTTCTGCTTGGTCCAGACCGAGGTTTGGTTGTGCTGTTCGCTCATGATGTCTCCTCCTTGGCAGGTTTGGCGAACCGGGCGATGACCGCCCAACTGACGGTTAAGACAACAGCAAGGATAAGTGTGGTGATAAGAACCAATTTGAACAGCCCCAAATAGAACGTATTGTATCTTTGGAGAGCAACCGCCAATACGAGGTAAATCGTTGTGATTAACGTAATGATCCGATTGCGTAATTGGGGATTCCGATGTGCAAATAAATCCGCAATTAGGAACTGAGCCAGGCTGATGCGAATCGTCGCTCCGGATAACCACTGGAACACAGATAGAAAGTCAACATGCTCAACATAGTTTCCTAGCTTCACTAGTCGCCACTGCTCATAAGGAGATACCATCTGCTTCGCGGATTCCGTCGGGCCGAATTCGGTGATCCCGCCAACCAATGGACCCAGCGAGATATAGACAAGCAGCGAAGCCAGAAGCATGATTTGCCAGGGCTTCATCGTTGACTTTAGACGATGCTGGAGCAACAGAATTAGAAAAATCTCGCTTAATGCCCCTCCGGCATAAATCATTCCGTTGGCAATAGGCTTCCAGCCATTTTCAAAAACAGGCAGCAGCAATAACCAATCCTTCTCCGGCATGTTTGCAATCGCCACAAAGTAACCAAGAACAAGCACCGCAGGCAGTAGAATACCTGAACCGATAGCGATAGCGGTAATCCCATGCTTGGCTGTATAGTGGCAGACTATAATCAAGCCGATAATAATTAAGGTTTGTGGAGTGGCCGGCAAATAATTAGATACCGTCCACACCGTAGTCTGTGTCACTGTCATATTTCCGATAATAAATAGCAGCAGAGCGACAGGAACCAGCATGACCCAAGATAAGAAGGGGCGGGTCTTCTTTGCAAGCCATTCCTGAAGATGCTGTCTCCCGGATTTCCTCATAATATAGACAATCAGGACAGACCAGGGGACATAGAGAATACCTGTGAACAGTAGCGATATCCAGGAATCCCTGCGGGAAGCATCGAGCAGGATAGGATTAACGATAACGTGGCTTAGCAATCCGTTGAAGAGCATGATGACCATAATGACCTGGGTAATCCCAACTTTACCGCCCGTTTTGTCCACAAGAACTCACTCCATAGCAATCGAATTCAATATTTAGCCGACTTTGGTTTAATATAGCTTGAGCATTATTCACCAAAATATGCATCAAATTGCTGTACGAGAGAATGATCAAATTAACGAGTCTATAAAGAAATAATAGCCGCTTTCCGGCCGTATTTAGTCTGTAAATCCGATCAATATTTTTTCTGAAGTACGAATTTTTATTAATTATGCAGTTAGCGGGGATGATTTTGGGCAGCTGTCTTTGTGGCCATGATCACCGGTGTTAATTCAAGGGTCATTTCAGAAACCTACGTTACAGGAAGTAGCTGTAATATCAAGGTTTCGTCGACAAAGATGGCCCAGCTAAGCAATGTAACAATAAGCGAGAGAAAATATCATTAATATCATTAAATATAAGAAATTTAATATGTATAGCGACTGTATCCAAAAGCTTCGATTTCTCCTCTCCAGCCACCTATTTCTAGTGATGCAAATAATACAGATCATGGCCAGTATAATTTGGATACAGGAATATTCCCCTGAAAAAAAATGAAATTAAAGTGTTGACAAAGAAATTTATTAGCACTATGATTGCTGTAATCTAATATTGGATGCACGATGAAAGAGCGAAGTAGCAAGTTTGTCACTGTTCAGAAAGCCAGGGGTTGATGCGACCTGGTCATACAAAACTTTGCGAATTACACTCCGGAGTACCTTAGGTAATGCTAAGCGGACTGGCAATCGATATCATTGCTACGAGTGGTATTAATGGTGAACTGCAGCGCCATTGATGCAATGTGGGTGGTAACACGGTTAATAAATCGTCCCTATGTCTACAATAGACTAGGAGACGATTTTTTTATTTTCTAAACTTAAAATTCACCAGGGAGATGAACTACAATGATGAACATTATCGATGAATTGGAATGGCGCGGTGCCATTAATCAACAGACAGATGCAGAAGGATTGCGTAAACTAACAAGCGAAAAATCGATTTCATTGTACTGTGGTGTTGATCCTACCGGTGACAGTATGCATATAGGCCACTTGATTCCATTTATGATGTTGAAAAGATTTCAGCTCGCAGGACATCGTCCCGTTATTCTGATCGGCGGTGCGACAGGTACAATCGGTGATCCGAGCGGACGCACTACAGAGCGTACATTGCAGACGATGGATCAGGTACAGAACAACGTGGATGCTCTGACTGCACAAATGAAGAAGCTTTTCCTGAACGAGGGCGACACGGGTCTTCGCATGGTGAACAACTACGATTGGACGAAGGATATTACTATCCTGGACTTCCTTCGTGACTTCGGGAAGAACTTTAGCGTCAACACGATGCTGGCCAAAGATATTGTAGCTAGCCGTCTCGATTCGGGAATTTCCTTCACAGAGTTCTCGTACCAGATCCTGCAGTCGATCGACTTCCTTCATTTATTTAAGAATGAGGATGTGCAATTACAGATCGGCGGTGCTGACCAATGGGGCAACATCACAAGCGGACTTGATTTGATCCGTAAGAAGGAAGGACCTGAAGCGAAAGCCTTCGGCTTAACGATTCCACTGATGCTGAAGGCAGACGGAACGAAATTTGGCAAGACAGCCGGCGGGGCCATCTGGCTCGATCCGAACAAGACGACTCCATTTGAATTCTTCCAGTTCTGGGCGAACCAAGATGACCGGGATGTCATTAGATACCTGAAATTCTTCACCTTCTTAACGAAGGAAGAGATCGATGCTCTTGAAGTGAAAGTACAAACTGAACCTCATAAACGTGAAGCACAACGTGTGTTGGCTGAAGAGATGACGAAATTTGTACACGGCGAAGAAGCGCTGGCCCAAGCGAAGAAGATCACAGAAGCATTGTTCAGTGGCGATATCAAGTCGCTGACCGCAGATGAAATTGAACAAGGATTTAAAGAAATGCCAACATTCCACGCTTCCAAGGAAGCAAAGAATATCGTAGACTGGCTCGTGGATCTGGGAATTGAACCATCCAAGCGTCAAGCACGCGAAGATATTACGAGCGGAGCTATTTCTCTGAATGGTGAGAAGATTTCGGATACCGAAATGAATGTAACAGTGGACAACTCCTTCGAAGGACGCTTCATTATTATCCGTAAGGGCAAGAAGAACTACAACCTCGTTAAACTCGGAGAATAGCTGACATCAGCTATTCTCTTCCCTTAAGAATGGAGGCGAGGATTAAGAGTGCTTGGATCGTGGAAAAAAACACTGGAGCTAGCATTTATTAATCATCGTTTGATATCGGAAGTAAATCGAACCAGACAAGTCAATTGGCTAATCATCGATCTAGGCATCGGTCATGTAGCTGCGGAGCATATTAATGAAGTATTAGATCAGATGCTGCTCGGATTAAATCGGTTATTCAAGTACAAGAAAGTGAAGCAAGCCAGTCTTGGTTACTTCCGGATGCTGGACATTATAAAGGAAGAAGAACAACTATCTCCGGTTATTCATATCTTGATGCCAACGATCCGAGGTTATTTTCAAGGGCGATATTATATTAAATTAAGTGAATGGTCTTCCTATTGGCGTAGAGCGCTGGATATGAATCCCGACTATAATCTATCGTTGAATGTTAATGTATTAAATAATAAGAGTGATCAGCCATCCATTACGGACAAGATGGAGAAGGGGCTAGTCCTCTTACATAATGACTTGGATAAAGCGCCAAAAAGAAATGCTGATTCAATTACCTCAAGAAGAATGATCGGTTATAGTAGATTGTTAAAAGAACAAATGGATTTCTTACAACCAAAATTCGTCTATAAATTACAGGATTACAATTTATATGATGCATTTGCCAATAATGCCTTCGAGTTAATTCTTGATTGGCATCCAGGATTAAGAGAAGATGCAAAGCCATCCCTTAAAACGCTATCAAATCTATGATTTTCATCACAAATATAAGGTGTATTCTGCAAAAAAATAAACCGATTTTTCACTGTTTTAACAGCTGAAAATCGGTTTATTTTGTTTTATTTTACCAGTAAAATGAACGCTTAAAAAATTAGCGAAATTCAAAATATTAGAAACAATGATGGATATTACTTTTTCTGTAAAACGGGTTTTGTAACTCGATAACGTGATTAGCTATTCCCCATAGCGCATAAGTATTCCTTTTTATTAATCTCCCCACAGCATATGACCACTATATTCCTCAACTTGGGGTAATGTGCAGTCATAAGTTTCTTTAGCTCAAGCCATCATAACGATAAGCAAAGTCAACAGCCAGCCATCATTCGTTGCCGATTTCTTCAAGTGAGGAGGAGAGTGCCGCCTATAATTCAGTGGACTTGTGCATGGATAATTCTCCAATATAGGGATTGATAATTATTCAAATAACAGAATTGTTATGCATCACTTTTGCCTGAAAGTGCTTTAACCCATGAAAGCGAAAATGGTTTAAAGCACTTTACGATGAAATAATAAAACCTTTAAAGTAAATGTTAATAAGATTCTGGAAATTATCAAAAACACCTTATGTGACAAGGCTTTGAACCAAATTGACACAACAAAAAATTAGGCGTATATTGACGATGAAAGTTAATCGATTAACGAATTCATAAATTTTCCTTGCACCACAACTTCAAGATTCATCCATTTATTTGTAATACATCAATTATTCATATTTGGATGGGTTAAGAAGCTAGACTAGAGAGAAAGAAGGGAGACTTTATGGCCAATTCAAAAAAATTAACCCTATTCGGGTTGATTGGTATCACGATGGCCTTCTTCGGTACTGTACGTAGTGTGCCGACGCTCGCTATCACCGGTTGGACACAAATTTTCTACATGCTCGTTGCAGCAGTATTATTTGCACTTCCAATCGCTTTGATGTCGGCTGAACTGTCCACAGGATTTCAAGAAGAGGGCGGACCACAAGTCTGGGTAAAAAAAGCAATAGGAGAAAAATGGGGATTTGTTACCTCATGGCTCTTATGGGTTCAAATGTTTTTCGGTATGGTTATGGTTGCTTCAACAGTAGGGGTACTGTTCGGATATGTAATTAATGTACCTCATTTATCTTCAAACAACTTCTTCATCTTTGCAGTTATTTTGATTTCTTACTGGGGCGTTACACTCTTGAACTTGAAGTTCGACATGGTTAAGATCGCCGGTAACTGGGGTTCGATCATCGGTGTATATATTCCATTCTTAGTACTTGTCGTACTTGGTCTTGCTTACATGTTCAAGAACGGAATTAATCCGTCCGGTTACTTGGCTAACTTCAAGGCCGGCGATTTGTTGCCTAATCTTAGCGACCTGGGCAGCCTGGCTTATCTATCCGGTATTATCTTCATCTTTGCTGGGGTCGAAATCTCCTCAGTGCATGCGAATAATATCGAGAATCCGAAGCGCAACTATCCAATTGCAGTTATCGCTTCCGTAATCTTGTTGGTTATCTTCAACCTGATCGCCGGTTTGACGGTTGCGAACGGTGTTCCAATGGGCAAAATGGAGCTCTCCAATATTACTCAGCCTTATATGATTTTCTGTGCGGACCTGGGTATTCCATCTATTTTTGTTAACATCATCTCCGCGATGATCCTGATCGGTGTGCTTGTTCAGCTCAGCGCATGGGTACTTGGACCAAGTAAATCGATGATTAAAGTTGCAGAAGACGGCAACTTGCCGCCATTCTTCCAGAAGAGAAACAGCAAAGGTATTCCAATTACCTTCGTAATGCTTCAAGCCATAGTTATTTCCTTGGTATCGGTGATGTACATCGTCGTGCCTGACGTAAACAGTGCCTTCCTGGTTATCACAATTACAACCACGATTTTGTACTGTATCGTCTATGCCTTGATCGCTATTTCCGCAGTTCGTCTGCGTTATAAAGAGCCGAATATGAACAGACCGTTCCGTCTTGGCAAAGGCAATGGCATGATGTGGTTTGTCTCTCTGCTGTCGATGCTTAGTGTTGTGATTACCATCGTGGTGAGCTTGATTCCACCATCTATTTTGCCTAAGAGCTTCTCCACGGGATACATCATTTACCAAGTCGTTGCGACGGTAGTAATGGTGGGCGTTGCCCTGATTATATACAAATTCAAGAAACCTAGCTGGAAAAAGAGCAATTAATTACAGCTATTTCGTACTAATCCTTTTTATAACTTTATTATACGGAGGTACTCAACATGAACTATTCAATCCCTGATATTAACCTCAAAGCATTATTCCTTGGAGATAAAGGCGAGAACGTCGACTTGTTTAAGGAAATCTTACTAAAAATGGTTGATGAGCATGTCGGCTGGCGCCAGAATTATATGCCTCAGGACTTGCCGGCCATCACTCCTTTCGATAAAAGTTCTAAGAGCTTCCAGGATACCGCCGACCATATGCGCAGCGTATTTAACGTATTGTCTTCGAAGCTTCGCTCCGAATCGCTGCCTTGGCACACTGCGGGCCGCTTCTGGGGCCATATGAACTCCGAAACCTTGATGCCATCGATTATCGCTTATTCAGCAGCGATGCTCTGGAATGGGAATAACGTGGCTTATGAATCCTCTCCAGGCACATCGCAAATGGAAGAAGAAGTGGGGCATGAAATTGCCAAACTGATGAGCTACAAAGCAGGCGAAAGCTGGGGCCACATTTGTGCCGACGGTTCGATTGCCAACCTGGAAGGTCTCTGGTATGCGCGTAATATCAAATCTCTTCCACTGGCTATCCAAGAAGTTGCACCTGAATTGGTGGCAGGAAAATCCGAATGGGAACTGCTGAATATGTCCACGGAAGAAATTATGGACCTTATTGAGAAGATTCCTGATAAAATGGATGAGGTGAAAGCTAAATCAGCTCGGGCCGGTAAACATTTGCAAAAGCTTGGCAAATGGCTTATTCCACAAACGAAACACTATTCCTGGCTGAAAGCTGGCGACATTATTGGTATCGGCTTGGATCAAGTTGAAGCTGTTGATGTTGACAGTGAATATCGCATGGATATCGACAAGCTGGAAAAACGTATTCGCGAATTGGCCGCTGAGCAAATTCCGGTTCTCGGGGTTGTGGGTGTTGTCGGTAGTACAGAAGAAGGTCAAATTGACCACATCGATAAAATCATTGAACTTCGTGAAAAACTCGCTAAAGAAGGCATTTATTATTATGTTCACGTTGATGCTGCTTATGGCGGTTATGCACGGGCCATCTTCCTTGATGAGAACGACGAGTTCATTGAATACAACAAAATTAACGAAGTGTACAAGAAATACAACATCTTTACAGATATGAAGCTTAAGGATGAATGGTTAACTGAAGATATCTACAATGCCTTCAAGGCGATGAGCAAAGCGGAATCCGTAACGATTGACCCTCATAAAATGGGTTATATTCCTTACTCTGCTGGTGCGATTGCGATCCGTGACATCCGTATGCGCGAATCGATCTCTTACTTCGCCACTTATGTATTTGAAAAAGGGGCAGATATTCCGGCATTGCTTGGTGCTTATATCCTTGAAGGTTCCAAAGCCGGTGCGACTGCAGCTGCTGTATGGACAGCTCACAAAGTATTGCCGCTGAACGTAACTGGCTATGGTAAACTGATGGGTGCAAGTATCGAAGGGGCATACCGCTTCTACAACTTCTTGAAGAACAAGAAATTTACCGTTGGCGATAAGACAATCGTTCTTCATCCATTGACCAAGCCGGACTTCAACATGGTCGACTACGTATTTAACGAAGAAGGAAATACCGATTTGGCTCGAATGAACAAATTGAACCATGACTTCTTCGATTATGCTTCCTATGTTAAAGGCGGCCTGTACAGCAATGAGTTTATTACTTCTCATACTGACTTTGCAATTCCTGACTATGGCAACAGCCCACTGGAATTCGTGAAGAGCCTTGGTTTTACCGAACAAGAATGGGATCGCGCCGGTAAAGTGACTATTCTTCGTGCTTGTGCATTGTCTCCATATGCTCACGATGCTGAGACTTTTGAAGATTATGCAGCCAAGATTGAAAAGGCCATGCAACAAAAGCTGGAAAGAATCTACATGTACGAAATGAACTAATCTGCTATAAATAAGGAAATGCGTAACACCCAATTGTGGTTGTTGCGCATTCCTCATTTCTCCAATTTAAGGGGTGCTTTAAATGTCCAACATTAGAAAAGTGCTGACGGTCGCAGGCTCAGATTCCAGCGGTGGCGCCGGTCTGGAAGCCGATCTAAAAACATTTCAGGAATATGGGACCTTCGGGTTCTGCAGCATTACTTCCATAGTCACCATGGATCCCGATAATCACTGGCATCACGAGGTTCAGCCCATTGATACCGGGCTGGTTCTTAAGCAAATTAAGACGGTAATGGCTGGCGGCAAGCTGGATGCGATGAAGACCGGCATGCTCGGCTCAGTTGAAATTATTGAAATGCTGAGCAAAGTGATTGAGGAGCATGAGATCAGCAATATCGTAATCGATCCGGTCATGGTCTGCAAAGGTGAAGATGAAGTTGTTCAACCCGAGAATGGTCAAGCGATCCGCGAGCTTCTGCTGCCGAGGGCTACAATTACAACACCAAATCTGTTCGAAGCGGGTCAACTTGCCGGAATCGCGAAGGTAAGAACGATCGACGATATGAAGGAAGCCGCACGTCGCATTTATGAGCGTGGCGTCAAAAATGTCGTTATTAAAGGCGGCAAGACCCTTGAGGCGGAGAAAGCAGTTGATCTGCTGTATGATGGATGTGAATTTACGCTATATGAAGCGGACAAGCTTGAGACGAATCATAACCATGGGGCAGGCTGTACCTTCGCGGCTGCTATCGCTGCCGGATTAGCCAAAGGAATGAACGTCAAGGATGCTGTCTCCAAAGCAAAACAATTCACTACAGCAGCTATTCAAGGCGGATTTGCTTTTAACCGCTTTGTTGGTCCTGTCTGGCACGGCGCATATAACAAGGCAGAGGGACGCATTGAATAGCAAAGACTCCTTTTGTCCACTCTAAGATCAATCTATAAAAATGACCACCCATTCAACTGGTGTTTAATACATGATAAGGAGTTCAGCTTATGAACAAAGAGGTCACTCTAAAAGAAAGCCTATTTCTTTTAGTTGTATTGTTAGCCATTATTGGAGCTTGTATTATCGGCTTGGGCATGGATCCGCAAATTCCAATCTTAGTCTCTCTGGGCGTTATTATCGTATTTGCTAAAATTAAAGGGGCTTCCTGGGATCGGATTCATAAAGGAATTCAGAACGGCATTTCTCCAGGACTGATACCTATACTTATCTTTATGTTAATTGGTGCATTAATTAGTGTCTGGATTTCAGCAGGTACCATTCAGACGATCATGATTTATGGCTTTAAAATTTTATCCGCTAAATATTTTTTGCCTTCCGTATTTGTCATTTGCGCGGTCGTAGGAATTACGGTAGGCAGCTCATTTACAACGATCTCAACCGTCGGCATCGCTTTCTTCGGCATGGGGCAAATTATGGGCTACCATCCTGCCATTACGACTGGTGCTATCATTTCAGGTGCCTTCTTGGGCAACAATATCTCTCCATTATCCGATACCACCAACCTGGCATCGGCCATTGCTGAGGTCGATTTATTCGATCATATCCGTTATATGATGCGTGTTGTCATCCCGGCATTCCTCATCTCCTTAGTCTTCTTCGCAGTCACGGGACATGCCAAGGTATTGACAACCGGACAGGAAGTCAATGAACTTGTAAACACACTAAGCACCTCATTCCCTATTTCTGTTGTAACCTTAATTCCTGTTCTTGTGCTCTTCTTATGTGCTTGGCGGAAGGTTCCCGCTATTCCGACACTGCTGTTAAGCATTCTGTTTACGATCGGTGTGATCTACATTTATCATCCGCATACCAGTTTATCGGATATTTCCGCGCTGATGCAAAATGGATATGTAGCCAATACAGGGGTTGAGAGCGTGGACAAGCTGCTTACACGCGGCGGGATTCAAAGTATGATGTGGTCCGTATCCCTAATCCTCTTGGCGCTTGCTCTGGGGGGACTGCTCGTCGAAATGAATATCATCAAGACGATCATCTCGCGTATTACCTCCTTCGTAAGCACCAAAGGCAAGCTGATTCTTATGACGGGCTTAAGCTCGATGGGCGTCAATCTGCTGCTTGGCGAGCAATATTTGTCGATTATTTTACCGGGTGAAGCATTTAAAACTCAATACGATGCGATCCAATTGAACCGTAAAGAGATGTCAAGGATCTTAGCCAATGGCGGAGCAGCGGTTAACGCTCTGATTCCTTGGGGAGTCAGTGGGGTATTTATCACGGGTACATTAGGCGTATCCACGCTGGAGTATCTGCCGTTCGCTATCTTCTGTATTGTAGCGCCGATCCTAAACATTCTGTACGGATTTCTGGGCAGAAAAACGGCAAAACCAGCGCATTAAGTTCCATTTTGACGTAAAAAAAGTTGGTAGTAGAGCCAACTTTTTTTACGTCAAGGTCTAAGCGAGGTGAGGATGGTAATAATTGCAAGTGAAAATAATTGCTAAATTGTGTTATACATAAATCAGGGGCTTTCATGACTCGAGGAGGGACTATTAATGCTTATTGATGAATTAAAAGGCAAAGCATTGGATGAATTTATAGAAGGCATCCTAACTTTAGAGACAAAAGAGGAGTGCTATGCTTTCTTTGATGATTTATGTACGGTTAATGAAATAAAGACTTTAGTACAACGTTTTCAGGTTGCGAAAATGCTGTATAACAATCATACGTACAGTAAAATTGAATCCGATGCAGGAGCGAGTACAGCCACCATTTCGCGGGTGAAGCGATCTCTGTACCATGGCAATAACAGCTATGAACTGATGTTCAGTCGAATGCAAAACAATCCTCAGTCCAACAAGAAGACAGATTAAGCAGTGTAAAATGATTTGGGGAAATTTTTAATACTGCCAATAGGGTAAAGCGCTTCCAAAATATATGATTTTGGTATTATTGGATATAAAAGATATTTTCTTTCTTATAGGTGAAAATGAGAGGTAAAGAGAGGAAAGTCGAACATGATTCTATCCGAATCGCGTTCGACTTTTTTATTGGCCTCATTTTCTTATAGGACCTTGAAAGACGATAAGACCGCTGAAACTAAGCCCTACCAATCGGGAAAGCAGCAAGCTTGCTGCGACGCCACTTGATAATTAATCACATAAATGATTATACTCAGCAGTTCTGCAGTATCTTCGTCAAGCAGATTTTTATTGGATTAATGATTGACAGTTTTTAACACAATAAGGATAATAATTGTATTCATAGAAAAAGGAGGTATGAGACTAGGCTTTTAAATGTAAAAATCTCGTAGATGTAAGATTCGATTGTACCTTGACACACTATATCCCTATAAAAGGAGTGTACAAATGTACGATAAAATCGTAGACATTTTATGCGCTATTAAAGACCAGCCGGAACTCCGCCATTCTCTTTCCCTCAATACGGATTTAAACAATGAAGTTGGCCTCGATTCCCTGCAAATGATCCAGTTTATGCTCAAGGTTGAAGATCAGTTGAACGTGGTCATCGACTATGACCAATTCGATTATGAGCATCTCCACTCGATGGATACTTTCATTTCTTTTCTGAAGAGCTGCCAGCCACAAGAGCAGCCGTTATACGAAGATGTCAACCCATAAAGCCCGTGTAATTTCCACCACCGTTATGGGTACCTTTGATCCCGAAACCCGCTGGAGAGATCCAAATCTGACCCGGCTGCCTGCGATGCCGGACAAAAACCGCGAGGCAATTGTCCTGTGTATGGACGAGCTGCTCTTTCCGTTCTGTGGGCCGGACGATATCCTCTACAGCCGCTGTAAACTCGATCCGGTACTGCAGGAGTACCTGAACGGATTAGGATTTTCCTTCCGCAGCCATTATCACTACGATCTGAATGATCCGAATGAACCGCTACCTGAACCGGATATCTTCAAGCGTTGTATATTCAGACATGCGGTCGATCCCGCCCGGCATCTTCAACCGATGAACAAGGGGCGGCCAGTTGCCGATTTCGGGTGGTTATCCCCATACGCCATCACGGCGGATACGGAAGCGTATCAGCAAGCAGCAAGGCCGCTCAACCCTTTACCGGCCCTTGAGACGGTGATACGCGTTAATTCAAAGCTATATCACAATCGGCTCCTTTGGCGAATCGGGGCCAAGTGCTGGGGGACTGAGGTGAATAGTGCAGCAGAAATAGAGGAGACTGGAAACTTACTTCTGAAGCGCGGACCGTATTTGCTAAAAGATCCCTTCGGTGTTTCAGGGAAAGGGAATCTGCTTATCGACAGCGAGGTTATGCAGCGAAGGATAATGTCGCACTTGAATCAACAAGAGAATAGCGGAATGTATTCTCAATTCTTGCTCGAGCCTCTGCTGCATAAGGAGACGGATTTCAGTTCGCACTGGTTCATCCGGGTAAGTGGTGAGAAGGAGCTTCTCTCGATTCAGCGGATGATTAACCACCAGCAAAATTATAGCGGGTCTATCCAAGCCGATCAAGCCTTTATCCACTTGTTGGAGAAGGCAGATTATTTTGCTGTGATAGAAAACGCACTTCGGCTTCTGGCGGAGGACGGCTATTTCGGCTTTGTCTGCATCGACTCCATGATCCTTAAGGGCGGTGAAGTCGTGCCTATTGTGGAGATTAACGCCCGCAAGTCTATGGGCCTGATTAATGCTTATCTTGATAAACATTGGGGCCCATATGGGTGTACAAGCTGGCTTACCTTCCTGTCTCTTGGTCTGCCGGATGGCTTTGCATTCGGGAGACTGCTGCACATTCTGCGTGAATCCAATCTTCTCTTGACAGCCCCGGGCAGCTATGGGATCGTTCCTCTCTCCTCCAATACTGTAATGGTCAATGAATTTCTAATCCGCCGCCGTATCGCGGATGGCATACAAATTAAGCCGATCATGCCAAAGGGAAGACTGTATGTATCAATAGTGGGGCGTGATGACGAACACCGCAGCGAACTGCTCCAAGACCTGCGGCAGGTGCTCGCCGATCTATCCATTAAACTGTACAACTAAATCTGAGCTCGGAGGGCGGCTATGCATTCAACCCCGATAACCTTGCTGGCGTCGGGAAATTCGCTCGGCGCATACATTCCGGCTATGCATCTGTACACTTACCTGCAAAGCAGGGGGGCAGGTGCAGACATTCTTGTTCTGGAAAACTTGTATCATGAAGAGGTTCGGCTCAAGATTCACGCAACTAAAAAAGCGTTTCATGCTGATTTTTCCGTGGCTCGTATGGGGCATAAGCTGGCCAAGCCGGTGGATTCTTCTCTGGACGAGGAAGCGGTCCAAAGGCTGCTGCGTAGCTGGAAACAGGCCGGTGTCTTTCGATTTGCTGTGTTTACCGGCTTTTGGATACCGATATTGGAGCGCTATAAGCAAGCGGTCGATAAGCCCCTGGATATTCAGCTAATCCGGTTGGATGCCTGGGACACGCCATCGTTTAAAGTACACAAGCAGCTATACCCTGGTTACGACAATGTCTGGTTCTATGATTCTTCGAAGCTGTCTCCCAGCAGCTATATCACGTCGGATAATGTGGGGCCTCTGCCATACGCGGAGCGTGCCGGACGCCTTCTGATCCATGGCGGCGGCTGGGGGATCGGGACTTATGCCAGTACGATCACAGAGCTTCGCAGGCTCGGTTATCATCTTGATGTGATCGTCTATGATCCTTCCGAAGTCGGAGAGGACGATGGCATAACACGCTACTATGGGGCGGAGCCTTCATGGGATCCGTGGAGCCGGGATGCACTGGGGCGGCATACGTTTCCGCCCATGATCCGGTATGTCCGCAGACGCGGTGTTCTTAGCGCTTTCCCGCTCGGGGCTTACTCTGCATATACAGACCTGCTGCGGAATTGCGCAGCAATTATCAGCAAGCCGGGCGGAGCGACTCTCAACGACTCGCTGTCATACGGAATCCCGTTTGTCATGCTGGAGCCGTTTGGGGACCATGAGCTTCATAATTCCGCCTATTGGGAATCGTGCGGATTGGGTGTCCGGTTCGATAAATGGAAAGCGCAGGATTTTTCGAAGCTTCATTTAGAGGGCATCTACAGATGTTTGCTGGGGCAGCGAGCAATAATCAACCATTTTGGGGAGGAATACTTATGCAGCCGAAAACAACAGTTGCGTTTGACCAAGTGACATTCAGCAATATGAAAAGAACTTTGATTCCACTGGCGGAAACGGGAAGGAAGCGCCGGGAGGACCCGACTTACGCGGCTCCCGTGCCTTACGAGATCGGGATCAAGCTTAATAACGGCTGCAATTTGCGCTGCAAGCACTGTTTTGAATGGAATCCGGACGGCTTTCATCACGACTTCACAAGAGAAGTGAAGAACGATGAAATCGAGATTCCCGTCGTGGAGAAGCTGCTAGAGGAGACAAGGGAACGCAAGTCGCGCGTATTTCTATGGGGCGGGGAGCCGCTGTTCTACTCCAAGTTCGACGAACTGGCGGAGCTGCTGGCCAAAGAAGAACGGTATACGACCATTTGCACGAACGCCATTCTCATTGAACAGAAGCTCGACTCTATTCTGAAGATGTCGGAGAATCTGGTCATGCTGGTTAGCCTGGAAGGCTTCGAGAAAGAGAATGACGCGATCCGGGGCAAAGGCACGTTCCGGAAAGTGATCCACGCGATACAACTGTTGCTGGATTTACAGAAGGAGGGCGTGTACAAAGGCAAAGTATCTGTTGCTCTGACCGTAAATGACCAAATGGTCGGCCAGCTCTATGACTTTATGGAATTCTTTGAAGAGATGGGGGTAGACTCCGTATATTTCTGTTTCCCTTGGTACATTCCTCCCGATACAGCGGAGAAAATGGACAGCTACTTTGATGCCCATTTCCCGCACCTCGCCGCACGCTTTGCAAACGATCATAAGAACAGCTGGCACTCGTTTACGTTCCATATCTCACCGAACAATTTCGACACGCTTATTGAAGAACTTAAGCGGGTTAATTCCCGCGTATGGAATGTTCGCATCCGCTATCAGCCGGCGCTGGAGCCTGAAGAAGTGGAAGGGTTTATCCGCGGCAATGAGAAGCCAGCCATGAACCGGACAAAATGCTTCGCGATCTCGAATCGGATGGATGTGATGCCCGATGGCAAAGTGAACCCTTGTAAATTTTTTCCAGAATTCAGTGTCGGCAATTTGTACGAGGAGAGCGTGGCGGATATATTCCACGGCGAAGACCTGCGGAAGCAAAGAGAGACTTTGGCTTGCGGTCTGATGCCGATTTGTTCAAAGTGCGTTCTTCTCTACAATAATGGAGTTTAAGCGGTTAAACTTTAACCCGTCCAGGCAAAACAAGCGATCATTCAGGAGGAGCGGAGATGGACTATAAGCCGGACTATATCCGTGTGAGGGAGCTGCACAAGTCTTTTGTATACTATCGAAAAGAAGCTGGACTCAAAAATTCATTCAAAAATTTATTTGCTCGCAAGTCTCTGCTGAAGGAAGCGGTTAAATCCGTTTCCTTCACGATCGGACCTGGCGAATATGTTGGATTTCTCGGACCCAATGGGGCAGGGAAAACCACGACGCTCAAGATGTTATCAGGCATTCTGTATCCCACTAGCGGGGAAGCTAATGTCCTTGGTTATGTGCCATGGGAGCGCAAAAATGAATTCAAGCGGCTTTTCTCCATTGTGATGGGCCAGAAAAACCAGCTTTGGTGGGATCTTCCCGCCGTTGAATCCATTTATTTGAACAAATGTATTTATGATGTGCCGGATGAGCTTTATCGCCGAAGCCTTGCCGAGCTATCAGAGATGCTTGATGTCCGGGAGCTTCTGAACGTACAAGTGCGCCGGCTTTCCCTGGGCGAACGGATGAAAATGGAATTAATCGCCGCGCTGATCCATCGGCCCCGACTGCTTTATCTGGACGAGCCGACGATCGGCCTTGATTTTCCCTCGCAAAAGAAGGTCAGGGAGTTTCTGAAATACTATAATGAGCAATTTGGTGCCACCATCCTGCTGACGAGTCATTACATGAAAGATGTGGAGGATCTTTGCAAACGGACGATTATTATTAACGAGGGAAGTTTGCTGTATGACGGGGATCTGCACAAAATCAACGAGCTCTTTGACGAGCGAAAAATAATTAGGCTTCGCTTCTCCGAGCCTGTTGCCACGCTGCAGTTGGCCAAATACGGGAAAGTAGTTATGGAAGACGGCTACAACGCTGTTCTGGAGCTTCCCAAATACTTGTTAAAGGAAGTATCGCGCGCCGTGTTCGATTCGTTTCCAGCGGTTGACTGGACGATTGAGGATGTACCGCTGGAGGAAAGCATTTCAAGGCTCTATCAGAAGGAATCCGTCGGATGAACAGACGCAAATTATACTTGACTATATTTTCAATGGGCGTTCAGCATTCGATGGAATACCGATTTCACTTCTTCCTCAGTCTGATAGGGGCTGCTTTTCCGATCCTTGTTCAATATTTTATCTGGACCGCGGTCTATCGCCATTCCGGTCAGTCGGCGCTGTTTTCCTATTCATACGGTCAAATTATTTTGTATACCATTTTGGCGGGATTGGTATCCAAGCTGATCTCTACCCAGTTCGAGCAGCAGATTGCCGATGATATCAAAAATGGCGGGCTGAACAAGTATTTAATTAAACCGGTCAGCTACTTCGGGTATCGGTTGGTTTCCTTTTTCGGTCAAAAGGTGATTTATTATGGGATTACGGGGTTGCTGCTGGTCGGATTAATCTGGATAGCCTCTTCCAGGGGGGCGCTTGAAGTCCAGGTCACACGGTTGCTGGTTTTTGCCTTCACACTCTGGGGAGCGCTTCTGCTTAACTTTCTTATCGCCTATTGCCTCTGCGCCAGCGCTTTTTATCTGCATGAAATCTCCTATTTTTTCGTCATTACAAGTCTGCTTGTCAATATTTTGAGCGGAGGCATGTTTCCGTTGGAGATATTCGGGGACTCGGTGGTGAAGCTGCTGGGTTACACGCCATTTCCTTATACTATTTATTTCCCTGTCAATGTTCTTAGCGGCAAGATGGAAGCGGCGGCGATGTACCAGGGGCTGCTCGTTCAATGCGGGTGGATTTTGCTGTTCTTTGGACTCTCCCGTCTGACGTGGCATGTTTCCATGAAGAAATATTCGGCGGTCGGGGGGTAGCGGATATTCCAAATGTTGAAAACCATAAAAAAATACACGCGCCTCTACGGCATGTTCATCAAAAATTGTCTTATCGCCCAGATGGAGTTTCGCGGCAACTTTATGATGAGCCTGATTGTTGAATCCGTCTACTTGATCGCCAAGCTGTTGTATGTGCTGGTCGTGTTTCGTACGGATCTTCACGTAGAGGGGATACCGCCTGAAGGGCTGCTCCTGTTTATAGGCATGCATACGGTGGTGACCGGCCTCTATGTAGGTTTGTTTTTTACAAACTTTATGAAAATTCCCGAGTATATTAAGGACGGATCGCTTGATTTAATGCTGACAAAGCCGGTTTCCCTGCAATTTATGGCTTCCTTGCGTTATGTCGATTTGGCGCTGCCAATTCCCGATATTCTGGTCGGGTTCGCCATGATCGGAATCGGCTGGCATGCGATGGATATCCCGCTTATGTTCCCGCAGCTTGCAGGGTTTGCACTGCTGCTGCTGGTCTCGATTGTTATTACCTATTGCTTGATGATCATCCCGGCGCTGCTTTCCTTCTGGTTCATCCAGACGGGTTCCGTGTCAGAGATCGCTCATTCTGTCTGGGACGCCAACAATTTCCCCATGTCCATTTACCCAGCCTGGGTCCGTCGGATCGGCACCTTTGTTATTCCTCTGTTTCTTATTACGAATTTTGGACCGATGTTCCTGCTGGGACAGCTTACTTGGCTTCACGCAGGACTGTCGCTGGCCGCTTCGCTTCTGCTCTTTGCAGCCGTAAGGCTCTTCTGGAAGCGGGCCTTGAGGGTATACAGCAGTGCAAGCAGTTAGACTTAGCCGCTACTTAACCATTCGCTAGAAGGGGGAGAATCAGATGAACGCCGTTCAGCTTCCTGTGTTGGATCCGCCGCTCAAAGGATTTTTGCGCTGGGCCTATACGCTTTCGATCACTAGCGCCCACGAAGAGACCGTTCCCTGGTATTATAGCAACTTTATCCAACTGTCCTGCAACAAAAAATTTCTGGAAAAGGGCAGACAGTACTATATCGATTTTTTTCGAGGCAAGCCCAACGAATTGAACTTCAATAATCCATTTCTTCTCACTTGCTCCGTCAATTATACGATTCTGGAAAGTTTGCCATTGGAGTCATGGCCGAAACTTTTCGCGGATCAGATCCGCAACGGTTATTACTGCATCGTGTTTTTGGATGAATCCAAGCTATCTCCGGCGGCAGCTTATCAGAGGGAACCGTTCCCGCATCATCTGCTTCTATATGGCTTTGATTGGGAGGAGAGCAGCTTCCATGCCTCAATGTTTGATAAGACGGGAGTATATCGCAATTTGCTGATCCCGTTCCGGGAGTTGGTGGAGGCCATCCAGTCGATGAGACAGCTTCTGAACAACAACCTGACGGCGGACCATCATACGTATTTCTATAAATACGAACCGCATTCGCCTTATCCTTTCGACAAAATGGCTGCGATCGACCAGTTGCGCGACTATCTTAACGGAGAGACTCATTTAAATCGGATCAATTACAATCCTGACGAGGAGGAAGCTTTCGGAATCAAGGTCTATGACTATTTGCAAATGTACTATGATGCTGTGGAGAACAACGATGCCCGGTTGGTAGAACGCAATGATGTGAGGCATCTTCATGTCCTCTGGGAGCACAAAAGAATGATGAGCGAGCGTATTGAATATCTGGTGGAGGAGGGGATCATTCCTGATGACCGGGAGCTTGTGGAGGGCTACAAGGAGATTAGCAAAAAGATCTTGAAGCTTAGGGATCAGTACATTCGCCATGAGATTCGCGCGGATAAGGACGTGTATAAACGGCTGCGGCTGCGGATTAATGAGCTGCGGGAGGAAGAGCCTGTATTACTGCAAAAACTGATCAGTCGGCTTGAGGGCAGAGCTCTGTGATTTGCTGCGATAGTAAAATCAAAATCACTTTGCTCTTCAACCAACGGCAAGGCGATGTTATCCGATACAATAGTTTCATTTTAGCTAACGTTTATAAAGTTAACAGAATATATATTATGTTAACTTGCTAAATATCACTGGAAGCAAAAGCAAACTCGGATGAAACAACGAGTTTGCTTTTTTATATACATATCATTCCATTTCATGCTGCATACTAACTGTTATCTCATTTCATGGGGGGAGCATCATGTGGGAAACGAAATTGCGCGATTTACTTGAACAGAACTCGGATATCGTATTTCGCAAAATGGAGATTCAGAGTGAAATAATGATACTGGTTTATATAGAAGGCCTAGTAAATGATGTTTACGTACAGGAACAGATCATACCTTCCTTATTTCATGGGAGCAGGTTTGACACCGTTCCAAAGTATACCCTGGATGAAGTGGATCAAGCGCTGCAGGCATTGTTTAACGGCAGTGTTCTTGTGCTGACGAATCAGAGTGAATTCTCCTATGTTTTCTCGGGGGAAGGCATCCAAAGCCGTTCTATCGTAGAACCGACGAGTGAGCATACCCTTCGCGGCCCCAGAGACGGGTTCGTTGAATCCATTTCTACCAATCTGTCGCTCATCCGAAGAAGGTATCCCGACACCCGTCTGCAGGTGAGAATATCCCGGATTGGCGCACACAGCAAGACCAAGGTTGCCTTGGTCTATGTCGATGGCATCGTAAATCCCGATATTCTTAAGGAAGTGGAGCAGCGCATGAATTCAATCCAGATCGATGAGCTGCTGGATAGCGGAACGGTTGAGCAATGGATTGAGGATAGCTGGTATTCTCCCTTTCCTCAGGTGCAATATACAGAACAGCCAGTAAGAGTGGTATCGGCCATTGCAGAAGGGCGGATTGCCATTGTCGTGGATGGAACTCCTATAGTACTGATGGTGCCGCTTACCTTCTCCATGCTGTTTCAGGCTATGGATGATTATTCGGAACGCTGGCTCGTTGGATCGGCTATCCGCTTCATCCGCATTATCGGTTCAATTCTCGCTTTAATTCTACCTGCGCTTTATATTGCATTATTGTCCTATCATCCGGGGATGATTCCAACTCAACTGACGTTATCGATTGCCGCTTCACGGGCCGATGCTCCTTTTCCCGCCTTTGTTGAAGCGCTTCTGATGGAAGCCACATTGGAACTGTTGCGGGAGGCCGGTCTGCGTCTGCCCGGTTTTATCGGGCAAACGATTGGAATCGTCGGTGGGCTGGTAATTGGTCAGGCGGCTGTGGAGGCGGGCATCGTCAGTCCTATTATGGTTATTGTTGTGGCGCTGACCGCAATTTGTTCCTTTATGATTCCAGCCTATAACGGTGCGATAGCAATACGACTTCTGCGATTTCCGCTTATGGTTTTCGTGAGCTTCCTGGGGATGTTGGGATTAATCCTGGGGGTTATGATCATCATTGCCCATCTCGTCTCGTTAAAATCCTTTGGAGTAAACTACTTGTCCCCGTTTGCTCCTTACCAAGCGGCGGATTGGAAAGATTCCGTCATCCGGGCTCCGCTTCCTTTGCTAAAAAAGCGACCATCCGTACTCAAGCCTTTGAAAGAACAGCGATTGAAGCTGGATCAACGCAAAAAGGGGTGGTAGTGCCTGATGATTAAAGACAAAATCACAAATATACAAATGGGATTTTTGCTGTTCTCGGTGATGGTAGGTGTCGGAATATTGTCGCTACCTCAGCAGGTCGCTAACCAGGCTGGTGTGGATGGGTGGATCGTAATTATCCTGAGCGGCATTCTGGCTGCAGTCTCCGCCTTATTGATGGCGAAAATCGGTGAACGTTTTCCTGAGAAAAGCCTGATTGAGTATGGACCGGTACTCATAGGCAAACCTATGGGTATCATGCTATGCCTTTTATTCTTAATCTACTTTATCGTATTTGCCAGCACGGTCACCCGGATTTCAGCCGATGTGACCAAGTTGTATTTGCTGGATGATACGCCGATTGAGGTGGTTATTCTCAGTACTTTTCTGACCAGCACCTTAATCGTTCTGCATGGCATCAACGCGATTGCTCGCTTCAATCAGTTCATTCAGCCGATCATTCTCTTTTTGCTGATCCTTGTCTTGCTGCTTACATTTAGCGGGGCGGATCTGGGAAATAATCTGCCGATTCTTGGAGACGGAATTCAACCGATCATTAGCAGTTTGCCCTCGACATCGTTTTCATTTTTGGGATTTGAAGCGATCCTATTTCTGCTGCCGTTTATGAAGACACCGCAGAAATCTACCCGTGTTATTCTTGTTGCGTTCAGTATTGTCATCTTCCTTTATGTGTTTATTGTCATTGCCTGTGTAAGTGTACTGGGTGCCAAGGAAGTAGGTTATGTGAATTACCCGACGCTGACGATCGCCAAGAATATTCAGTTTCCAGGAAGCTTTATAGAGCGGGTAGAGTCGATTATGATGATTAGCTGGGTCCCATTTGCACTGACGACCATGCTGCTGCTTCATTATTGTTCCAGCCTGATTCTGGCCAAGTTGCTTGGCCTTAAGGAACATCGCGTGATTTCTATTTTGTTGATCCCGGTCGTCTATATGCTGGCGGTGCTGCCCCAAAATGTACTGGAGGTTGAACAGTGGAGCCAGGGGGTTGGAGCGTTTGGCGCTTCACTTAATCTGGTAACTATCGCTGTCTTGTGGTTGGGGTACGGGGTGAACAAAAGGAGGGGACGGATTTGACATTTCGCTGCCTAAAAAAGATCGCTATTCTGCTGCTTATTCTTTCATTGACCGGGTGCTGGGATCGGCTGGAAATTGAGAATCGTATTTTCGTCCTTGCCGTCGCGATCGATAAAGTTGCTAAAAAGGAAGGAAAGATACTGTATGAATTGACGATTCAGGTGGCAGAGCCAAAGGCTTTATCCGGGAAGAGCCCTCCGACAGACATCAAGCCGGTCTGGAATGTCAGTGTCACAGGCTACTCCATATTTGATTGTATGCGCTCGATGGCCACCGAGGTGGCCAGGATTCCATTTTATGAGCATTTGCAGGTAATCGTGATCAGTGAAGAACTCGCTAAAGAAGGCATCGCAGCACCGATGGATCTGTTCCTGCGGGATCATGAGCTGCGCAGAAAGACAAATCTAGTGGTGGCGCCAGGCCAAGCGAAGGATGTTCTGGACATTAATCATAAATTAATCCCCGTACCTGGGGTTTATTTGAGTATGCTCACGCAGGAATCGGTCAATAAAACCTCAAAAATGCCTCAAAATTCAACCGTTGATACTTTTTCAGTCAATTTCAGGGCGAATCGCAATACTTTGTTGACAAAGGTAGAACCTCGCGAAGACCATGTCATTATGCAAGGCGGGGCGATTTTGAACAAAGATAAGTTTGCAGGCTGGCTGAACAGCAATGAAGTGAGGTCGTACCAATGGGTGATTGGAACCGTACGGGCAGGGAATTACTTGACAGTTAATGATAAAGAGAATCAAGTCTTTACCACGTTTGAGGTGAAAAATATGCGGTCCATTATTAAGCCTCATATCCGTAATGGGGACCCCTACTTCACAATACGGATTATTGTGGAAGGAAATATCGGCGAGGACAGCATCTTACCGAATTCGACCCCGGGAGACTTAAGAAAAATCGAACAAATGCTAAATCAAAATATTCGTCACGATGCAGATACCGTTATCCAAAAGCTTCAAAAAGAGATTGGGCTTGACATTTTCGGGTTTGGAGAGCAGTTACGCAGGCACAAGTATGCCTATTGGAAGCAGCACGAACAGGATTGGGAGAACCTCTTTCGAACCGTAGATGTAAATGTTGAGGTAGAGACCTCGATACGCCGGATCGGTCATGTCAAATAACAATCCATTTGCCGATAATAACGACGCAGCAGAGCAGCAAGCAGACGTAACCTCCGTATTTTGCAAAAGCTGCATCGTATGATAGCTTCCGGTCCGCATAGCTGACGGAATAACGAAAGCGCAAAAAGAGGCCAATTCCTGCCAGCAGGGTCGCCAGGTAAGAGGAGGAATCCGATTCAATAAAGGAGGTCAAAATGCTCATCTGCAGGACACCTCATTTAAGGGATAGTTGTTGAATTAGCATTCCCCGAACAGAAAACTATAATCATTGTGTCACATCAGTCCAGTGCTTCGCATCAGACAGTGAATAGCCCGATAAACGCTGGCGGTATTCTGTCGGTGTCAGACAGGCGTATCTTTTGAATAATTCAGAGAGTCTTCCTGCACTTTGATAGCCTACGGAGCGTGCGATTTCGTGAATAGACAGCTCAGTTTGGGCGAGCAATTGCTCCGCTTGGCGAATGCGGCTTTTCTGGATATATTCCGTTATCGTGCAGTGATGGACTAGCCGAAACAGTTGTTTTAACTTGGTCGTGCTCATATACGAAATTTTGGATAACTGTTCCAGGGATAAAGGAAGGGAATAATGGCTTTCTATATAGGATGAAACCTTTTGAATTTGCTCCCGGTCTTTGATCGTTATCGACGGTTGCCGTCTGCTTGCTCCGGACAGTTCCCTCTCAATAATAAGCGCTATAGCTTCGTATATTTTCCCTTCATAAAATAATGCCGAAGCCAGGGAAGAACCGCGATAAGCAGCAATTTGACGAAGCAAAACAATCAACTCGGGAAACGAAAAGGTATCTTCCATTCCCGTTAAGATAGAGTATAAGCCATCGGACTGACTCCCGTATTTTTGCTTTAGAAATTGATTGCAAAATTCGGGAGTATACTCAATGCCAATAGTTCTAACTGGTACATGCTTATTGATGAATGCGCGGTATTTCCCCTCTGTTCCCCAGTAGCACCTGATCCTCCCTTGCTGCAGTTTATTCTCTTTGGAGTCCAGCTCTGTACCTGAGATTGATTCGTAATAAGTGACCGTCAGCAGCTCAGGCAGGGTCAAATCGATACAGAAATCCTCATAGAAATAAAAGTCATGAATGAGAATAGAAAATAGTTGATTGTAATTGTAAATCCAGTAATAGCCTTGTCCCCGCTTGGAATCCAGCTGATATGTATTGCCGGCCGGATTAAAACTTTCGGCATGCTCGCAATTTATGAAACCGTTCTCCAATAGTAAGTACTCAAGAGGGTGTGAACACATTGTTGAAGCCCCTTTCCTTGATCAGACGATTCTTCTCCTTGATTAGCCCAGTTTGCTGTAGAACTATTTTAAAAAGCGGACGCTTTCTTATAATTAAGAGTGATAATCATTATCATTATAGCAAATTTGTCATGACAAAAGATCGTTTGCAGAAAAAGGACGGGGATTGAGTATGAATCAAGGGAAAATGAATGACAAAAAATCGCTTTCTGTCAAGGAACTGATCACGATCGGCGTTTTTTCAGCGCTATACTTTGTATTTATGATGATTGGGTCGGCTTTCTTTGCGCCTAATCCGGTGTTGACCTTTTTAATGCCGGCGGGAGCGGCGCTGCTGACCGGGCCAGTATATCTATTAATGATAGCGAAGGTTCCGCGCTTTGGTCCTATTTTGATTTTAGGTATTGTGCTGGCGGTGTTCACGTTCGTGACAGGGATGTACTGGCTCTGGTCGCTAGCTTGTATAGCAGCAGCTTTTATCGGGGAGTGGATCGCCTCGCTTGGTAAATACAAACGAATGAGCGCCAATATAGCCAGTTTTCTCATTTTTTCGCTTCATCCTATGGGTTCGTATATTATGCTATGGCTTAATCAGCAGTCCTATAAGGAATATCTGACGAATCAAGGAACAGAGGCGGCATATATGGACACGATGTTGTCCACCGCTCAGGACTGGATGCTTCCAGCTATGATCGCCGGAACGCTGCTGTGTGCGTTGATTAGCGCGCTGCTCGGCAAGAAGCTGCTTAGAAAGCAGTTTGAGAAATCGGGCGTGCTGGTCAGATGAGGGAGAAGACAGGAACGGTTGGGCAAAGTGTGGCAACAGCTGCAATGTTGACGGTCAAGCTTGATCCCAGAACGAAAATGTATCTTTTGTTGTTAGCCAATGCCGCCGTCTTTTTATCGCCTTCTTTGGAGTATGAGCTCCTCTTTATGGCTCTTATTTTCCTGCTTTATTTATGGATGGGGATGTATTCTCTTCTGTTTAAAATACTGCTGAGTTATAGCTTCGTTATGGCTGTGCAGTTGCTGAGCGAGCGATTTTTACCGGGGGTCTGGCAGTTGATGTTCGTATCCTTTGCCATGTTTATCAGGAAGATTTATCCGTGTATTGCGCTGGGAAGCCTGCTGATTGGAACGACCAAAATTAATGAATTCATGACCGCATTAACACGAATAGGGCTGTCCAAGAAGATCATTATTCCCTTTGCCGTGATGCTGCGCTACTTTCCGGTGATCGGCGAGGATTGGCGATATATTAAGGATGCGATGAAGTTAAGAGGTATCACGCCTTCAATGCTTGGTTTTATAAGACGGCCGTTGATGACGGTAGAGTGCATTTATGTTCCTTTAATGATGGTTGCCTCCAAAATTGCCGATGAGTTGGCTGTTGCCAGTATAACGAGAGGAATAGAGAATCCGAAACAACGCACCTGCTATGAGCGAGTGTCCTTTCAATTCTCGGATGTGCTGGCAGCTATAGTATTTACATCATATGTTGCGGCAGGAGTGTGGATATGATAGAGCTATCTCATTTTTCATTTGCTTATGCCGGCGGCCGTGATGAAGGCTTGAAACAGATTGAGCTTTGTGTCGGCCAAGGAGAATGCGTGCTGTTGTGCGGAAAAAGCGGCTGCGGCAAGACAACAGCTATCAGAGCTGTAAATGGCCTGATTCCCCATTTTTACGATGGAATCAAGCAGGGGCGGGCGTTGTTGGACGGACAGTGCGTGGAGGACATGCCCATGCATGAAATCAGTGGACTGGCGGGCACGGTTTTTCAAAATCCGAGATCGCAATTTTTTAATGTGGATACGGATAGTGAAATTGTGTTTGGCATGGAAAATCTGGCTTATTCCAGAGCGAAAATGGAGCAGCGAATGCAGCAGGTTACGGAAGAATTGCATTTGCATCCATTGCGCCGCCGCAATATTTTTCACCTGTCCGGAGGAGAGAAGCAAAAAATCGCTTTTGCCAGTGTATATGCCATTTCGCCGGATGTAATTTTACTGGATGAACCGTCAGCCAACCTGGATGCCGCTGTTATTGAAGAATTGAAGGACATGATTTCTTTGTTGAAGAAGCAGGGTAAAACCATCCTTATCTCCGAGCACAGGCTGTATTATTTGCGGGATTTGCTGGATAGAGCGTTCGTGCTGGAACAGGGGGAAATCAAGGCTGTTTATTCACGCGAGGAATTTTTGCAGCTAACGGATGCGGAGAGGGAGCAACTGGGACTGCGCGCGTTCGATTTGGAGCAAGTGCGATTTGGCGCCACCTGCGACAATCGAGGCTATAACACTGTCGGCCAAACGGCTGGCATTTTCGATTGCGGGAAGCATCGTCCACCGTATGAACTGGCGATAGAGAATGCGGCAGCATCACATCGTAAAAAAGCGGTCTGGAAGAACGTTCGGTTTACGGCCGTTAGTGGTGAAATTATTGCGATAACGGGGCATAACGGAGCTGGCAAAACAACCCTGGCCAGAGCTTTGTGCGGGCTGCAGAAGCTGGATAACGGCAGCATTTCCTTGAATGGGCGGAGGTTGACTCCCCATAAGCTATCCAAACTGGCTTATATGGTCATGCAGGATGTGAACTACCAGCTGTTTGCCGAGACGGTGGAGAAAGAATGCGCCTTTGGCGTCAAGCGAGCTGATCCGCATGCTGTGCGGGAAGCATTGGAGCAGATGGGGCTTGCGGAATTCGCCGAACGCCACCCGAACACTCTATCGGGCGGACAAAAGCAACGGTTAGCCGTGGCTGCCAGCCTCGTCAGCAAGAAGGAGATTTTGGTGTTTGACGAACCGACAAGCGGCCTCGATGGAGACAGTATGTGCAGGGTAGCTTCTATTTTACGCAATTTGGCTGCGGCCAATAAACTGATTTTCGTTGTTACACACGATCCCGAATTGATCGCCTCCTGCTGTAGCCATATAATTCAGCTGGGAAAGGGAGGTTTGCTGGAAGATTGCCGATTGGATGAAACCAACTGGCCGCACGCTATTTATCATTCTATTTTACAATAAAGAAAAGGCGGTACAGAAATGGAAGGAACATGTAACAAACCCCGAAACCCTGTAGCCATCCTGCTCGCGTGGGCGGGAAAAAACAAAATATATTTGTATTTGTCGGTACTGTGCTCGCTGACTAGCGGATTATGTACGATCGTACCCTACCTCGTCATTTATCGATTGATAGAGCGTGTGTATCATCATGTTTTAACAGAGTCATATTTCCTGCAGCATGTACTGTTTCTAACAGCGGCACTAATTCTGCGCTTCGCCATGTTTGCCGTGTCTGGCGCTTTGTCTCACAAAGGAGCTTATCGGACCCTGTTTGATGTGCGGTCCAGGGTCACTGAGCATATGTCGAAGGTATCGTTGGGTTCCTTAAACGAACGGCATACCGGGGAAATGAAAACCTTGCTGAATGAAGAAATCGAAAAGCTGGAGCTCTTCTTGGCCCACCATTTGCCGGAGCTTATTTTCTATATGAGCGGTCCAATCGCCGTGTTTATTTATCTGTGCAGCATCCATTTGCCACTGGCCGCGATTTCTTTTGTTCCACTATTGCTTGCGGTTATGATTATGGCCGTGATGTTTCGCGGCACGAACCAGCTGATGGAGCGGGCAACGCGCTCGATCGCGGCATTGAATGCGGCCGTCATTGAGTATATTCAAGGAATGCGCCTGATTAAAGCTTATCGTATGAGCGGCAAGTCATTTAAAAAATATGCCCGGGCGGTAGACGACGAGTTTGGCGTATGGAAGGAAATGTCCTTAAAAATGGGCCCTCCCTATGCCAGTTATGTCATTATGATCGAATGCGGCTTGCTGCTAATGATTCCGATTGGAGGCATGTGGCTGCTTAGCGGCAAGTTGAGCGGCAGTATTTTTATTCTGTTTGCATTTGTAGGCTCTTTATATTTAACCGAGCTGCGTCCGCTGCAGGAGCTTGGCTCCAACTTTGCCCAAGTGTTAAATGCGGTCAGGAAATGCCAAGCGTTTTTGGAAACGCCGATTTTTGAGCGGGGCGAGGCTTTTCCGGATCATTGCGGAATACAGTTGAGAAATGTCAGCTTCTCGTATGAGGGCCAGCAACCCCAATTACAGCATGTCAATTTGTCTGTTGCCGAGCATGAGAAAATCGCGATTGTCGGCGCTTCCGGCGCGGGGAAAAGCACAATTGTACAGCTTATATCCCGTTTCTATGATGCGGATGAGGGGGAGGTGCTAATCGGCAATGTCAATGTGAAGGATATCGACTATGAGGAATTGCTGAAGCATATCACCCTTGTATTTCAGAAATCTTTCTTAACAAGCGGGACCGTATTTGAAAATATTGCTATGGGCACAGACGCCCCTCTGCAGGAAGTAAGAGAAGCTGCAAGAAAAGCGCAAATCGACGATTTTATTCAATCCTTGCCGCACGGATACGATACCAGGATAGATAGCTGGGGCAACCGCTTTTCCGGAGGAGAGAAGCAGCGGATTGCCATTGCGCGTGCTATATTGAAGAATTCTCCAATTCTTGTACTCGATGAAGCCACTTCAGCGGCAGACCCGGAAAATCAGGCTGAAATCGATAAAGCGATCACGGAGCTTTGTCAGGGTAAAACAGTAATCATTATTGCGCATAGACTGGGGATCATTAAGCATTGCGACCGGATTGCGGTTGTGGAAAATCAGACGATTCAAGCTTGCGGTACGCATCAGGAACTGCTGGAGAAGAGCCTTTATTATAGGGAAGCCTGGCAAAGCTATAGCAATGCCAGGGAGATTGTATACGAACTGGGTGAAGGGGGGCAGCCCAATGCATGAACAGCAGCAGGCTTTTCAGAAGAATGTCTCTTTTTACATTTCTGTTGTATGCAATGTACTGGAAGGGATGCTCGCAGGCTTTAACTTTATCGTGCTGTATCATTCTATTGAGGTGCTGATGACGGAGAGGCTAACGTCTCATTTGCTGTACCGGACTGTATTTCTGTTAATCGTTATATTTTTAGTCCGTCTGGTTGTCTATGCGTATGGCTATACAAGAGGACAGATTGGCGGAGCGGCCGTCAGTAGAAGTTTGCGGCTTGCCTTAGGGGATAAAATGCGGCGAATTCCGCTGTCCTTCTTCTCCAAAACGCAAGCAGGCGAGTATATTAATACGGCAACCGCCAGTGTGAACAGCTATGAAAATGTATTAACGCATAAAATCGGCGATATCATTAAAAATATCTCATTTACTTTATTGCTCACAGGTTTTATAGCTACCGTATATATACCTGCTGGGGCAGTTATATTTTGCGCAGGTCTGCTGCTGATTCCGTCGCTTTATTATTCTTTTCTTATGGTGAACAAGTACGGCAACCGCAAACAGGAAATCATGTCTGCCAGTACCAGTGCGGTGGTCGAGTATATAAACGGCATACAAACCTTGCGGGCTTATGGGCTGGGAGGCGGTAAACACAGAGCAACGACAGCCTCAATGAAAGCATATAGCGACATTAGTTATACCTACGAAGTGAAGATAATCCCGATTGGTGCGGTATTCAGCATGTTGAGCTGGTTGAGTCTGCCGGTCGTCTTATACTTGGCCGGGGCTCAATGGATGGAAGGAAACCTGGCTGGTCCTTCTTTTGTTCTGGTGGCCATTGCACCGCTATTTACTAACAAGTTGTTCGGAACGTTGTTTATCGATCTGACTTCCTATAAAAATCTGATGATTTCCAAAAAGCAAATTGAGCACATATTTGCGGCGCCGGAAGAACCTGCAAGCGAGAGGGAATTTGTGCCCGAGGATTACAGCATTACCTTTAAAAATGTTGATTTTTCATATCAAAAGGGTGAGCAGGTTTTGTATGGCATCAACATTTCGATAGAGTCAGGAGCATTCACGGCTATTGTCGGGCCTTCCGGCTCAGGCAAATCTACGGTATTGAATCTTATAAGCAAGTATTATGAGCCTGATCATGGCCAGATTTGCATAGGCAAACAGGATATTGGAAAGCTTGATTCCGAAAAGGTGCTGCAGGCCGTTTCCATGGTCGATCAGGAGGTTTTTCTGTTTAATGATACGGTTCTGAACAATATCCGCTACGCGAAGCCAGAGGCATCGGAGCAAGAGGTAATGGCGGCGGCTAAGGAAGCTAATTGTCATACGTTTATAGAACAGTTGGAACAAGGTTATGATACGATGGCTGGAGATAACGGCAACAAATTTTCCGGTGGAGAGCGGCAGCGTATTTCTATAGCGAGGGCGATTTTGAAGGATAGTTCGATTTTGCTGTTGGATGAAGCAACATCGTCTTTGGATATAGAAAATGAATGGGCTGTCAAGGAAGCTACTCAACATTTGCTGAATAAACAAAAAACGGTTGTGATGATCGCCCATACGTTATCCGTTATTAAACATGCGGACAAGATTGTAGTTATGGATGGGGGGCGTGTAGCCGAGGAGGGAACCCATCAGCAGCTTCTGGAAAAAGAAGGAAGATATGCAGCTATGTGGCGTACGGAGTACAAGCTTAGTTCGATGTGACTTGGAGTGGAATGTATTATTGCTAATAAATAAAGTGCCTTTTGATCATTCGTTCAATGATATAATCTTATGTAAAACAGAAAAAGCTATATTGAAGAAGTTCAATTATGAATATTGAATTATCACACGATAAGTGAAATTGGACGATGATCAGGAGGGCTTATGAATATCGAAGAAATAAAGCAGATGATTAATTCCGGGAAAATGTATGATGATGCAGGAATGGAGGTATCAGCGTTGAGAACGCATGCGATATCCAGATGCCGGAAGTACAATCACAAAGTAAATACCAATGATGATTACGATATGTCTATTTTGACAGCGTTATTTTCTGAAGTTGGGGAAAATGTGTATATCGAATCCAACTTTCGGTGTGAATTTGGTTTTAATATTTCCATCGGAAATGATGTTTATATCAATCATGATATGATCATTCTTGACTGCAACGAAGTAAAGATCGGCAATAACGTCTATATCGGTCCCAGAGCCGGACTATATGCAGCAAATCATGCTGAAGATCCTTACGAACGTGCTGACAAAGGGGTGTATTCCGCCCCCATAATACTGGAGGACAATGTATGGCTTGGTGGTGATGTTAAGATTACGCAAGGCGTGACCGTAGGCAGAAATAGTATTATCGGGGCAGGAAGCGTAGTCACTAAGGATATTCCTCCAAATTCAATTGCTGCCGGGGTTCCATGTAAAGTGATCAGGCCGATCCGATTTTCAGACCATCGCTGGAAAAGACCCACGATTTAACCTAACATATTCATTGTTCAGAAGGGGCTATAAGACAGCCCCTTTTTTTGTCCTTATTAGTATTTGATATAGCTATTGTGTATAAAGTATCACTGAGATTGACCTGAAATGGATTTCATACTTTATCATCAAAGGGAAGGTTCTCTTGATCATGCGGATGGAGGTTGAGATTCATGTATACTACCGTTATTTTTGACATTGATGGAACATTGATTAACACAGAAGAAGCGGTGTTGAAATCCTTGCAGAAGCTGCTGTTGAATAATTATAGTCGGAAAATGAGCCAACAAGATCTAGCTTTTGTGCTTGGAATCCCGGGGGCTGTATCCCTGCGCCAGCTCGGTATCGAAGACATTGATGATGCGAATAAATGCTGGAACGATCTTATGAGGGATTACCGGCATACTGTTCATGTATATGAGGGAATTCAGGAACTGCTGTTTGAGCTAAAGAAGCAGTCGATACTTACAGGGATAGTCACCTCAAAGACGAACCAAGAATTTATGGATGACTTTGTTCCTTTTGGTCTTGTTGGCGACCTGCCTTACACTGTATGTGCTGATGATACGAGGCAACATAAGCCTCATCCCGAGCCTTTATTGAAATTCCTTGAAATTACCGGTGCCCAGGGCAAAACATCCTTATACATCGGAGACACGATCTATGACTATGAATGTGCCAGAGATGCGGGGGTCGATTTTGGATTAGCATTGTGGGGCTGTAAACAACCTGATCTTATACCTGCCAAGTATAAGCTGGAGCATCCCAAAGATCTTCTTTCCCTTCTAAAATCCCGATAATGGTATTAAACGATAGCAAGAGAGTGAATATATCGGATGCCCGGCTAAAGCGACGCTAAAAACGAGGAGAGGGCGGCGATTCGCCTGTTAATGATTTCGAAGGTTATATCAAGGGGGGATAAGCTTGGAAGATAAGTGGCTTGCATGGGCAAAACAACTGCAGTCTATAGCACAGGCGGGGTTAACCTACTCTAAGGACCCATATGACCTGGAAAGATTTCAGCAGATACGAGACATGAGTGTAGAAATTATGTCAGGGCATACAGGTACAGAAATGAAATTAATCGAAGAACTTTTTGCCAATGAAACGGGCTATGCTACACCTAAGGTTGATATTAGAGCGGTAATCATTAAAGATGATCATATCCTTATGGTTAGGGAAAAAATGGACGGGAGATGGGCTTTGCCTGGCGGTTGGGCTGATATTGGTCTATCTCCTACAGAAGTAGCGGTTAAGGAAGCGAAAGAGGAGTCAGGGTTTGAGGTGAGGGCTATCAGATTGTTAGCAGTACATGATAAAAAGTTTCATCCGCATCCTCCTTCACCTTATCATGTATATAAGCTCTTTATACAGTGTGAAATTATTGGGGGGCAAGCTACGATAGGGGCTGAAACCAGTGAAGTTAAATTCTTTAGTGAAAATGATTTGCCTGAGGAGCTGTCTATTGAGAGGAATACGGAATCCCAAATCAGAATGGCTTTTCGTCTAAGCAGGGAGAAGGAGCAAGTGGAATGTGACTGATGGTCGGGGGACTAACTGCAATTTGATATATGATTTTTACGGTTATTCGCGTGAGTTGGTACAGTGTTTTTTTCGCTTTCGGCATATTAATTTGCCTGGCACGGGTCCATTGGCTAGAGTATGGTAGAAGTAAGAAAGAGGAGAAGGTGACGATGGCAAACATTAAGGAAATCGCAAAGCGTGCCGGCGTATCCGTGTCAACGGTTTCCAGGGTGTTGAATCAGCATCCCTATGTGTCGGATTTGAAGCGGGCAGCTGTACAACGTGTGATTGATGAATTGGACTATACTCCAAACCGATTAGCTGTTGATTTAATTCGTAATGAAACGAGAAGCATCGGTGTAATCATGCCGTACAATAACAATCAGGCATTTGATCAATTGCTTCATGGCGTGCTTAATCGATCGGTTGAGCTTGATTATACCGTGGTGATTTTGCCTACCAAGTACGATCCGGAAAAAGAGCTAAGCTACTTAAATATGCTGAAAAATAAACAGCTTGATGGAATTATCATTACCTCTCGTTCGAATACCTGGGATGTGATCCTGCCCTATACAAAATACGGGACGATCGTGGCTTGCGAGCTTTCCGATCATCCTGAGATTGGCTGTGCCTACATGGATCGATATGAATCTTACATAAATACGTTTCAATTATTAAAGGATAAAGGGCATTCCCTCGTTGCTTTTACAACGGCAAGAGGAGAAGAGAGCAATAGTACGAAGCTGACGTTAAAAGCATATCGGAAAATCTTTGGCCATCTGCCGCCGGAATACCATATCAGGGACTGCCATAGTATGGAGGATGGGGAAAGAGCTGCTCAACAACTGCTTCATCTGGACCCCAGACCCACGGCAATTTACGCGAACGGGGACGAGGTTGCTTCAGGCATCTATCGGTATGCGAAAAACCTGCAGCTGAGAATTCCGGAGGATCTGGCGATTATCGGTCAGGAAAACCAACCCGTCGGCATTGGGCTAAGCTTATCTACGGTTGATCATCAACTAGTAAAAGTGGGGGAACAAGCTTTTGATCTAACCATTAACAAATCCAAGGACAAGATAGAGATTCCATATCAAATAATTGTACGGCAAACTACATAGCTGAATTTAGTAAAAACCATCAACCGGATGTTATCAATGAGATGAAGAGGGGAAACGGAATGAAAACGATCAAGTGTATGATGGACCACCTGTATTGGGCGGACGGACGCATCCTGGATGCTCTCGAGGAGAGTGAGATGAAGAGCAAGCAGCTTTTGAAACTGGTTCGTCACATTGCGGTCGCGGAACGAGTCTGGCTGTCCCGATTGCAGGGCAAAGGGAGCTCCCAATATTCGTTGTGGGAGGAAGCGGAAGACCTGACAGCGATTCGAACGATGTTCGTAGAAAACGCCGAGCAATATCGCGTTTATATCGAAGGGTTAGAGGAATCCGACTTGGATGAGATGGTCGACTATGCGAACCAGAGCGGGGTTCCGTTCCGAACCTCTGTTCGGGATATCCTGTTGCAGGTTCTCTTACATGGGCAATATCACCGGGGACAGATCAACCGGGCACTTCGAATCGAATCCGCAGAGCCAGTTCAAGTCGATTACATCACGTTTACGAGGCTGTAACTGGTGTTAGATAACTTCACGGACTCGATGCTACATTTGGACATATGCGCGAACATGGTTCTAAGCGCCGATTTTATTTCCGTGGATCATTCAAAAGAACGGCCACTGTTCGCATCGTTTGCGACAGGGCCGTTCTTTTGTTTTTCGTAGGCTAGCCTTAAATAACTATTCTTGCCATACACTCATAGGGTCCCATGGCTTAATCTGATTTCCATATTTTCCGGCTAAAAAAGCTTTCATGTCTTCCAGCTTAGCAGGCACCTCGTTCCAAAGTGGAAGGGGGGGTAACCCTCGTTTGCTTTTCAATAGGATGTCCACTGTAACATACAAGCGTTCTGGCTGAATCCAATGAAGGAAGCGGGAAATATCAATTTTCTTGGTCAGGGACAAAGCATCAATTTCGTCATTGTAACACTTGTTGAACTCGCTAATCAGGTTCAGGAGGTAGTCTCTTTGCTCTTTCACAAAGTCCAGGCCGCAGATGGCGCCATGTCCTGGAACAACGATTTCAGGTTTAATTTCATCAATAATGCGATCAAGCACTTTAACCCAATTCAGGGTTCCTTCTTCGCTGTATGCTGTACAACCGTTAAACACGACGTCACCGGCGAACAGCACCTTTTCTTTTGGCATCCAAAGTAGTAAGTCACTGTCGGAGTGGGCCGGAGCTACGTTGTATACCATTACTTCCGTATCGCCAAGACGGATGTTGATATCGTCCTGTATCTCAATATTCGGGAGTACCCATTCTACACCTTCCAGGTCGAATCCTTCAAATTCCGCTGCAAAAAACCGCTCGCCCGAGGTCGATTCCGGAGAATACTTTCCTCTTCTGATGACGCTGTCCATCCAGGCGATATTTTCGGTGAGACGTTCTCTGGACGCTTCTTTATGCATAATAATGCAAGCATCTTCAAACACTTTATTTCCCCAGGCATGGTCGCTATTATAGTGCGAGTTCACCACATATGCGGGAGAGCCGCCGTTGCTTACTTCCTTAAAAGCTTCCCGCATTTCCCGCGCATGGAACAAATCGAAGAACGTGTCATACACCAGCCCTTCACCCTTGTTGATGAACCCGGCATTGGCCCAACTGATGCCTCGATACGGCGAAATACCGGCAAAGACGCCATCTGCGACTTCAAAAAATTTAACGCGAGGTTTTTGAATAATACGTCCATACTTCATGAAAATTCTCCTTTGAGTATATGTTTTAGGGATAAGGCATGCTGACTAAGGCTTATTATAGAGAATGGAAAACAAAAATGCAAGCAAGCACTTGCATGCATTCATTCAATGCTATATGATAGTAGCAGAACAACATCACACTACATGCATAGAGGCGCTGATATGAAGCTAGTAACTTTTAAAACCAATACATCCCTGGAATCCTTGTTTGGCTCGTAATTAACGAGAAATTGGGGAACTGGACCATTTCTGATTACATTTGATAAATTAGGCACACTCACACAATTGGTGTCTGATCATGTCAAGATTACGGAACCAAGCCGCAGGGAACTAAGAAGCGATTTACTCTAAATAAAGGTTTATGTAAATGATGAACCCTGGCCTTGATGTGCGTATGCAAAACTTGTAGTAGAATAGGTTTAACATTTGCAAAAGGAGAAGTACAATGCAAACTTCAGACAGAATCATTGAAGCCGCGACACGGCTCATCAAAACGAAGGGCTATCGGGGCGTTAGTACCAAAACCATTGCAACGGAAGCCAAAGTCAATGAATCTACGATTTTCCGGCAATTTGGAAGCAAGCAAGGCATATTGGAAGCTATCATTGAAAGACATTCGGATATCCCGCAATTTGAGAAGCTGTTAAGAGAGGATGCGACCGATAATCCGGAAATCGATCTTCTCAATATAAGCCAGCAGTACCGTTTGTTTTTCCATAAAAATGCGGACATCATTTTAATTGGGATCCGCGACAAAGGAATGCTTCCCGAATTGGACAGAGTGCTGGCTGATCCGCCGGTAAAGCTGCACTCCTTGCTGGTTGAATATTTTGAACGACTGCAGAAGAAAAAAGTCATAGCCATACAAGATGAGCGTCTTTCCGCTATGTCTTTTCTCTCGATGTGCTATGGATTTCAGATGAGCGAGCTGATTCACCGGGATTATCAGTCCCATCTCGTCACCGAGGAAGAGTTCTACAAGCACAGTGTCTCATTGTTTGTAAAAGGGATGTTATCTCAGGCATAACGTTGGCTCAGTACTATATGGGTATAATATTCATAAAAATCAAGAGGAGTTTAAGGTTGTTTTTAGAAATACAGGATAGTTGCTTAAAAAAACATGTTAAAATTAGAAATGATAAGGAAAAATAAAAAACGCGCAAATATCTCAGAAAATCAATGTTCCTAACAATGTTGAGGCTTTGAATGGGTCAAACAAAAAACTAATAAAATACGTGGTTGCATATATAAAAAAGCACGATTCATTAGATTAGCCCAAATTTTTGGGTTTTTTTGTGCTTGATAATTACGGAGAATCAAAAGGGACCAGGTTCTTGAACAGAAGGGCCATGACAATTTATGCCGAGGGACAACAACATGGTCCCATTGAAAACCGCTATTTTAGTGGCTTTTTATTTTATCGGTACAAGTTCGTGTCCTGAGACAAGGACAAGAACTTGTACCGATTGCCGTAAAAGACAAGAACATAGTCCGATTACCGATTAGATGAATGTATACGATGGTCTTTAGGCGCAGTTTGACAACAATGGGTTTTACCCAAAAGCAACCACCCGTTGGACGGGTGGTCAGGATTTAAGGAATCAGGCTATTGTTCCCATATGAGGATTCCTTTTACTTTAAAGATAGAACATATGGAACATGCAACTCAAAGAACTTCAGAAAACACAAACGCCTTTTTCCTGTATTGGGGAAAGGAACTTAAGAGGTGGTGTAAACTTCACCTAGCTTCGGTATTGTTTAAAAGAAACTTAATTTTTATTCAAAACTTGATCTAACCAGGTAAATATGCGGTGGTTAGTCAATTTCAATGCTCCAAAATGGCAATGTTCTTCAGCAGAATCTTCTGCAGTAAATTTCATATATGTTTTGGAACTCTTTAAAGATTGGAATAATCGTTCAGGTTGTCCTGCAAAGGCATGATCATGCTCAGCTTCGCACACGAGTACCGGGCACATGATTTGCTCAGCAACACCCTCTAAGGTGAAGGGTACCGTTTTGCGCACGAGTTCTTCTACATTCGTTGCTAGGAACGTGAACTGTCCATTTTCTATTCCCCATCGAGTACCTGTATCTTTAGCCATAATGGACGCGATTAAGTTCTCAGTCTCTGGTGAACTTAAATCGGATTTGTCACTTGTATTTATACCCAACGCCTCAGCCATTGCACCCACTTGAAAGGAGAATAAACCGTCATTTGCTATGCATGCAGCGAGCCTGTGTTCATAAGCAGCCGCGCGCGGAGCCAAATACCCACCTAAACTAATACCCATTAACGCCATTTTGTCGGAGATGACTTCTGGGCGCTTGGTCAGGTAATCGACCACTGGAGATACAGCAGCCTCCCAGTCATGCCTGAATGGAATTCGCTGCTCGCGGATAACAGCTCCTTGTCCAGGGCCCTCGAATACCAAGCAATGATAGCCTCTTTCTAAAGCAGAGGTAACGACTTGAAAATAGAGCTCTTCTGCAGTGGAATCATATCCCCCGTGAACAATCAGGACAGGCCCGGGCTGATTCCCGGCTAAATATAAGTACCCCGGTAGCTCTGTATCTTCATAAGGAATCGAAACAATCTCCCAATGATGATCAAGCAAAGAAAGCGCCCGTCTGAATGTGCTACGGCTAAGGCTCCATGTTTCAAGAATACGCTTATCCTCCGGATTGCCATGGATAAAAAATTCAGCAGTACGGTAATAATTAGATGCACGCAAGTAGAATTCTCTCGCGCTGATCTTGTTGCCTTGCTTGCTGCTCTCCTCAGCTTCCCGATGAGCTCGGATTGCTGTCTTAAGCCATTCCTCATACCAGCTTTCAAAATTGCCTTCCTCGATTCGATAAGCAGTAGATAGGCATTCGCCTACGTCCGCTCCACCAAAAGCTGCGTACCCCATTGTCCGAAGTAATTCGAACGAAAAAGTCTGATCATCGAAAATAAGTTTCATGATTAGTACACTCCTTACATATGTTATGTTTAACCTATTAAAAAATACTAGCTCATCTCATTCATTGTGTCAATATTATTTTATGTTATAATTAACCTATATATGAAAGACTGGACTCGAACACAGAGATTGAGAGGGGAAGGAGAACTTCATGAATAATATTCAGTACACCATATTAGGATTGTTGGCACGAGAACCGTTAAGCGGATATGAAATGAAGCAGCAGATCAACAACAGAATTACCCATTTCTACAAAATTAACAATAACCAGCTGTATCCATCTCTTTCGAAACTGGAGGAAGCTGGATTTATTGAACTGCAAGCCATTGAACAGGAGTCCTATCGTCCCCCCCGAAAAATTTACAGAATTACGTCTAGTGGCATTGACATCTTAAAGTCTTGGGTGTTAGAGCTTCCTGAAGTTGGTGATACAGACACTTTTCTGTTGAAGCAATACAGTTCTTGGTTAGTAAGTCCGGATGCATGGATTGAGCTGATACGGAAGAAAAAGGAACAACATGAACACATGCTAAAGGATTATAAGGAGAGAATCTCGTCTTTTAAAGAACAGAATCCTGGCGTTAATCATCCTTTATTCTCTACAATTTCGGTTATAGAAATGGGGATTAATTTCGAGGAGGCAGGTATACTCTGGTGCAATAGCATGCATGAGGTGTTAAAGCAGCATACACTCGCCAATCCCGTAGACACCTAGTATCTACGGGAGGGAAGAGAAAAGCGTTTGAGCGCGGAACCTCTACAAGATTTCATCATGTTTCCTCTGGAAAGCCTGTTCCAACTAAATCAAAATGTTGGGGGACAGGAACATGGTCCCATTGCCGATTAGATAGTTACTAAATCAAATTTCGGTGGTGAAATCGCTCAGATAAAATATTTATTCAGATGAAATATCGGCACTTTAGGCGCCAACGAAGCGAGACAAGATCAGACAGTTTCCTCAAGGTATATGATTGCTCCAGGATGTGAGACAGTGCAAACTCGAAGAAACGCAACCTGAGTGGGAGTGATTCTCCAATTTAGTATCTCGAGCATTCTGATTTTCTCCTGAATAAGTCCGACCCGTACGAACTTTTTTGCTGGCGGCCAGCACATCAATATACGACTTTGCATTCCTTTGAGAATGAAAAGTTAGGAGAACAAAAGCATTGATCCCGAATCTTGATTAGCTGAAGAAATTATTCAATTTGCTAAAACCAACAAAATGAAGCTTCGAAAAAAATCCCACCAACTCAAAACACTACCGACGCATAATTGCCGGTAGTGTTTTTATATTGAAGGAGTTAGCTACTTTCAAAGAATCATACTTTGTAGTAATATTACTTTTAAGTAAGTTATCTGAAGGGAGATTGGAAATGTCAGATCATATTAAAGAAAAAGGTAAAGCAAGTAGAGCTCGCTTGCTTGCAGCAGCTACCTCAGAGTTTGCTCGAAGGGGTTACCATGATGTAAGAATCAGCGATATTGTTTCCATAGCCGGTCTTACTCAACCTGCATTCTATCTTTATTTCTCTAGCAAAGAAGCAATTTTTCTGGAAATAACCGAAATCTTTCATAGCCGGGTGAAGGAATTAATAGATAATAGCCTGCTTGATTCCGAAAGAGAGATGGAGGAGATTTTTGAAAATATCAAAACAAAACTTAAAATTTTTTTTGGATTTTTAGCTACTGAGCCCGATTTAACGAGAATTGGGTTATTCATTGACCCAAACAGGACCCAAATTAAAGCGGAGATGATCCTAATGATTCAAAGAAATTTAGTTAAAGAACAGCGGGCAGGTTATTTTCGAGATGACCTGGACATGGAATTTGTAGCTGAATGTTTGGTAAGCATGATTGAACAGCTTACGGAAACGCGATTATTACCGGGTCTAAGCAACGTAGATCGCTTGGCGACTCAAGTAGTCGATTTGATGTTAAGGGGAATGATTAAGGAGTAAGTATCTCATTTCAAGTTAAAAGGTTTATGAAAGGTGGACTGAATTTTTATGGCAAGGCTTGTGCAATTCGGTTTGTTAAGTGCGGTGGCTTTTTGTGCCTTTTTTTTGGCCGGACTTCATGCCCATGCGGCTGTCAGCGGCGATTTTGAATATATGGATAATGCGGACGGCACGGTCACAATTACCTATTATTTTGACCCGGTTAAATATGATAATCATTTGGTAGTTCCAGCGCAGCTGGACGGTAAAACTGTAACCGCTATTGGAGATCAAGCTTTTCGTTACGCTTTTATTTTTGGATTAACGCTTCCGGACACGATCAAGAGTATTGGAAAGGAAGCATTTGAACTGACTCGCGTTCTTAAAAATGTAAAATTGCCAAGCGGATTAGTTTCAATAGGCGACTATGCTTTTAATTACAACCAGATCGAACAGATTACTCTGCCTGACAGCCTGGAACATATTGGCTTCTCGGCATTCAGCTACAATAAACTAAAAAGTGTGTCATTGCCAAGCGGACTTAAGACCATGGATCAGTTTGCCTTCTGGCATAACGAAATTACTTCGGTGTCTTTTCCGGAAAGTATGACTAAAATCCCTAATCATACTTTTGTTGAGAATAAAATCACTTCGGCCACGATTCCGAAAAACGTAACCGAAATAGGGTCTCATGCATTTTCAGCGAATTCGTTAACGAACATCAAGATTCTTTCAGCTGCAACCCAGTTAGCCCGAGATTCTATTGCAGAAAATAAATCTCAATTAACGGTTTATGGGCACAGCGGTTCGCCGGCGCAAAAATTCGCTTTAAACAATGGTTTTCTTTTTGAACAGTTAAAGATGCAGGTAACTTACGATGGAAATAATCACACGGACGGAGACGTTCCTGTTGACGACAAATCTTATGTAAGATTGGACGAGGCAACAGTATTAGGTAATACAGGATTGCTGGAACGACCGGGTTATCGTTTTGACGGATGGAATACGGCTCCGGATGGAAGCGGCAAAGATTATGCTGTTAACAGTAAAATCAGAATCGAAGAAGAAGATGTTATCTTATTTGCCAAATGGGTGCGAGATGCTAAAACTCCCGTAATTACCGATGCTGTTACTGCAGAAAATAGGCAGAGCACAAGTGGACTGGTCATCACACCTGACCCGGAGGATTCCGGCAATGTGAAGTATTATAAAATCAGCGGAATTGTTGGCGGAACGCTGTACAAGCATGACGGCACGACACAAATTGCGAATGGAGATTATATAACTGTTGCGGAAGGTGGCGCCGGCTTAAGGTTCACACCTGAGGCTCATGCAAATTCTGTGGCTGGCGATACGTTTTCTTTTCAAGTGCAGGCTGCACCGAAGGCAGACGGGACGCTACTAAGTAATCCAGTTACGGCCTCCATCCATGTAACCGAGGTGAATGATGCGCCGGTTGCAGCTGATGATACGTTACCGAAAGTTATGAAAGGTGCAGGCAAGATCATTATTGAATTTGCAGATTTACTCCTGAATGATTCTGCGGGTCCTGCTAACGAATCCTTTCAATCCTTAACCATTATTGATGTTGGAAATGCTGTTGGCGGAACTGTTGAAATCATCAACGGACATATTGAATTCGATTTGGAACCAACATTTGTCGGTGTAGCAAAGTTTACTTATACCGTACTGGATGATGGTAAGACAGATGGAGCTGACGACTTCAAGACGGCTAGTGCGGAAGTCAGCTTTGAGGTGGGAAGTAGAACTTCTGTACCGCTTGCCCATCCAGCGGGCGGAGCGGTTGCATCCGGGACGAAGGTCACCTTGACGTCGACGACTGCCGGCGCAGTGATCTACTACACCACGGATGGCACTACGCCAACAAGTGCTAGCACGCTGTATACGGGGCCGATTGAAATCACGGATGCGATAACGCTCAAGGCTATAGCAGTGAAGCCGGGTTTGATCGACAGCGAAGTGATGACAGAGCAATATACACTTGCTCCGATAGCTCCAATCACCCTGACTGCGACAGCGGGCGATGGATTAGTAAAATTAAATTGGAACGCGGTGGCAGCAACAAGCTCGGTAACCTACTCGGTGTACAAGGTCGCAGGATCAGCCGCTGCGTCAGATCCGAACGAATGGGTCCCTGTTCAAACGGATATCATGGCGACGAACTTCACCGTCACCGGCTTAACGAACGGAACGAGCTATGCGTTTGCGGTTAAAGCATTCGCCGCAGGAAACGTCATCGACTTCTCCAATGTGGCAACAGCGACTCCGCAAGCGTCAGGAGGGAACGGCGGCGAGAACGGTGGTAGTGGTAATAATGGTGGCAGTGTCGGTAGCGGTGGTAACGATGGCAAAAATGTTGCCCCCCCTGCTCATGTGACTTCAACTAACGGCAGCATCGACCTTCCGGCTGCAAGCTCCGGAAAGGTTAGTCTCGACGGTGAGATATTTATTCATATCCCTGACCGGGCGGCTGAGCAAGAATTGCGCATCACGATCGAAAAGCTGGTCGACACGTCCGATCTTTTTACAGAACGGGAAACTATCCTGAGCCGTGTATACGAAGTCTCGAAAAATCTCAGCGGCAGCTTCAAAGAGCCGGTCACGCTTTCCATCAAATTCGATTCGGCTAAAGTCGGCAGCAACCAGAAAGTTGCCATCTTCTATTATGACGAAGACAAGAAAACGTGGATCGAAGTCGGCGGCACGGTGGACGGCGAATGGATCACAACCGAGATTGACCATTTTACCAAGTTTGCCGTTCTGGAGCTTGCTGCGAATAAGGATGACAATGGAGAAACACCGAAACAGCCCTCTCCATCCTTCACAGATATCACGGGTCACTGGGGTGAGAGCTTCATCGTTCGCGCGGTGGCCCAAGAACTGGTGAGCGGCTATCCGAACGGCACCTTCCAACCGAACATCCCGGTTACCCGCGCTGAGTTTACGGTCATGCTGGCAGCCGCGCTAAAACTGGATGGAACGGATACGGCGCTTCCCTTCAAGGATCAGGACAAGATCGGCGCCTGGGCAAAACAAGCGGTAGCACTCGCTGTACAGACGGGGATCGTCAGTGGATATGAAGACGGCAGCTTCCGACCGGAAGCGCAGATTACCCGCACAGAGATGGCGTACATGATTGCCAAAGCGCTAGATCTGTCTCTTGAGGACGATGTCGAAACCGGCTTTGCCGATAATAAAGATATTCCGAAATGGGCAAAAGGCACCGTGGAAGCGATTCGCGAGCTCGGCATTGTCAGCGGTCGCGGCGGCAATAAATTCGTGCCAAACAATACGGCTACAAGGGCAGAAGCGGTCGTCATGCTACTCAGAATGTTGGTATACAAAGATAATCAATAGTTCCACCCTTTGTCGTTAAAAAGGGGGTGAATAAAACCTCCTACTCTATATAAAAGCCATTCAGAGTTTACAGAATGATATGACAGGACGAATTGCCTTAGAAATGTCTCTTATTAGTGAACCATTAAGAAAAGCATGTCAGGAAGCTTATTGAACATTCCAAGACGCATTTACCTAAGGTTGGTAAATTCCAATTTTGAGAGACATCGCGAAAATGAGGTAGGTGTTGTAATCAATTTGATGATTGAAGATGCGTCTATTATCTCCTTTATGCTCGGAGATGGTCGACCATTACGATTGAACAGGCGTCTCCGGTTAAAGTGGGGCGGTATGTTACTTAGCAGTTGTTGAAAAAGGAGAAACGTGTAGTCTGCTGGCGGCAATCGCCGTCTTTGGCATAGCGTTCTAAATGAGAGATTCGCGGAAGACAAGAATGGGGGAAAGAGAATGACGGAATAGATACAACAGAGGAGATGACTGGCCAGCCTTCTCGCCTGCGTGCTGGCATTAGGGGTATGGCCCGTTCGGGATGCAGCCGCTCAGGTTGTGGGAGTTGTGGATCAAGAGTAAACAAACTGTTCAAGCATGTGGGGGGTTAATAAGTATAATTGGAACTATCAGACGTTCACGCCGAGCGTGAGCAGCTTTCTGAGCAATGTTGAACTATGGGTAGACGCTTATGGATTGAATACGCGGATGACAATCTACAAGGAAAGTGACCCAACGACACCGTTAGCCTCGGCACAATTTCCGGGAGAGAGCGACGGTTGATTGATTTTGATTTTTCGGGAAACGAACCGTATTTATTGTATCGAATAGGGTTCGAATTGGATGCGGGAGGCAGCTATAGCTTGCAATGGTGCGCGTCAGACGGCGATCCGTATGACAGGGGCTCTGCGTTGGTGCCCGGGAACGACTTCGCGTTCCGAACGTATATGATGGCGGATTACTCACTATCCCCGATCGAGAGCCGGGTGTCCGCCGGATCGGCCAGCCTGACGGCGGATGGGACGAGCCAGACGACGCTGGTCGTTCAACTGCGAGATGCGCAGGGTACTCTGATGACGACTGGAGGGAAGTCGGTCTCTATCACATCGACGCTGGGGACGGACAGCCCGGTAACTACAGCGACGGCGATCAAGTCGCGGACTGGGCGAATGAAGCGTTCCGAACGGGCATTCAGACGGGTCTCGTGACAGGTGATGGAGATAAATTGCTTCCGCAGCGGCTTCTGACCCGTGCCGAGGCGACGGTTCTGCTGGAACGGATGCTCATTCAAGTCGGGTTGATCGACGGTTGATTGATACAGAGGAAAACGAGCCGAAAGGCTCGTTTTTTGTGTCTATAGCCGACGTACAGCAATGCTTCTTGAATATGACTGACGAAGAGGGTTGTGGAAACTGGCTGACTATTGCAGATACGACAGTTGCCGCAAAAACTGTTTGTCGCCACCCCAAGGTAATCATCGTCTGAATCACCAGTATATGTCCTGAGAAAAAGACAAGAACTTGGTCCTATTGCCGATTTGATATTCATCTAATTGGGGGAATGGAATATTCTGGTTTTAAATCTGCATGCTCAAGCACACTTATTTGTGATTGTAAAGGGCCTCTACACATATAAAAATGCGGTCACCGGAACTGTGGTGGTCCACTTACCACCACGTGATTTGTATTGTATCGGTATTCCTGTAACTCAAGAATAAAAAAAATCGCCCAGGCGAACGGATTTCATTCTGTTTTGTTCCTTGAGCAAAGCGAAAGGAATGGGTAATAAAAATGAAACGAGCAGTTTCTGGTATAAAGCCAACTGGTCAACTTAATATTGGAGGATATGGTGGTGCTGAGTCAAATTAGGTGGTGTCGATGCTAGTACTTTAAAAGAACTTGACATACTAGGTAGATAAACGACGTATTATGAATAATAACCGAATACTCATACAGGAGAAGCACTCATGATCCCATAAGGGATTCATTGGAGTGCTTTTGTTTTTTATTCGGAAAACCTAAGTATGGAGGTGATGAATGAAGTAGAGAATGTAGTAACAACGTGGTTCAAACGGATCTTTAGACATATGTACAAAATACGAGTTTTGTGAATATATCTAAAATAAACCCGTGTAAATTTAATTCCCGGCAAGTTCTTTGTCCTCAGCTCGGGTCAGGAACTTGTTAAACGTTAAAACAAAAAAGTCGCGATTTCCGCGACCCCTTAAACTTAAGCGTATGCTCTTGTCCTCCGACCAACAATAAATATTAGTCCAGAAGGCTGTAGATCTGAATGCTCTCCACCTTGGCATCCTTGATATGAAACGACATCACATCCACATAATTGGATGGCTCGTAACGGAAGTCATCCTCCTCATTAGGGGCTCCATCACCAAGCAGTTTCCCCTCAGGGTAGGCCGTTTTGAGTGTATCAAGGCTATCTCCTGCTTTAATGTTTCGCGCTGTCGCGTACTTAGGATCTGTAATTTCAATATGAAAGATGGAGTCTTGTTTACCTTCCGGTATGCTGATTGTTTTAATCTCCAGACCAGGATACGTATAAACCTTTTCTGTAAAACCGATTAACATATCCATGTTTGTACCATCGTCGGCACTATACGTATGAGATTTCAAGGTATCCGGTTTGCCCAGCATCTGTTCCATCTGTTCTTCATTCGCTGTATCCGAAATCGCAATGGTGTGCTCATTATAGACAAAAGCAAGCTCCTTCAGCACCACATTGCCTTCCTTCTCTATCGAACCTTCCTTAATAGCTTCAGCACTCTGTCCTTCCGAGTTTTCTGAAGCAGGCGAAGTAGAATTTGATGCTCCTTCGCCTTTGCCCGGTTCGTTCGACGTGTATTTTTCAGCCGAGTTCTGCGCCGCTTCTGGCGACTTGGCACCATTGGACTGACAGCCCGTCAGTGCTATCGTTAGTAAAATGCTCAGCAGGATAACAGCTGTAGCTTTGTTTATTAATTTCATCATGATCCCTCCATAAAACGTGTGATTTCTTCTTATAGAGTGATTATAAAAAAAGCGTTTGTTAGTCTCATAACAGAATTGTACCAATCTTGTAACGTCAACTATTTGCGCGCCTGGTTTACGCACGGGGTAACACAATCGTAACGGTCGTTCCTTCCCCGATTTGACTTTCCATGTCGATATATCCATTAAACCGTTCTACAATCTCTTTGCAAATAGAAAGTCCAAGACCTGAACCGTTCGCTGTGCTTGCATTTTTTGCCCGGTAAAAGCGTTCCTGCACTCTCTCCAGCTCATCGCCCGCGATACCGATACCTTGATCACATATCCGTATAACTACCTCGCTTGGCGTATGTTCCAACTTCAATTCGATTAGCGATGGACTGCCTGAATATTTGATGGCATTGTCCACAAGGTTGGCGATCGCATGGGACATCAGCATTGGATTCACGTTGGCGCGGACTCTCGTCAGCAGCTTATCCTCCGGTTCCACTTCCGCCTTACTGAACTTAATCTCGATTCCTTTATCTTTGGCCTTGGCACCCATACTCCTTGCGACTTGCTGAATTAGTTCGTTCATTTCCGTCTTCTCGACTTCCAGTTCGTTAGATCCAGCCTTGTCGAATCGGGATAGCAACAACAGTTCATTAATCAAGCGCGTCAGCCGATCCGATTCCTGCAGCAGATGAGCATAGATTTTTTGCAACTCCTTGTTCTCGTTCTCCCCTTCATACAAGTATTGAGAGAAACCACGAATTGCTGCCAAGGGTGTTTTTAACTCGTGAGATACGTTGGAGACAAATTGTTTCTGGTACTGAATGTAATCATGAAGCTGCCGTCCCATGGAATCCAGCCCGTTTGCCAGCATGCCCAGCTCATCCTTCCGGTTTAGATGAACTCTCCGAAACTCCTGTCTGGAGAAACTTTGCGCAGCGCCAAGCAACAGCTTAATCGGCTTGGTTGTGTTGCGGGCGATCCACAGACTGGATAACGTAATCAGTACAATAAATCCGCCTGCACCCGCAAACAGGATATAACGGATTTGATCCATAATCGCATAAAAGTAAGAAATGTCCTCCACGAACTCATACACATAAGCGTTTTGGTAGTATTGATCCTGAATGGGAGTGGCAAAGTAAAGCAGATGATCTTCCGTTACGGTGTAGGCATAACTGCCGCTCAGGGCTTTCTCAATATTCTTTTCAAAAATATGAGGTTTGCCATCATTAATGATGATGCCATCCACAGCCAAGCCCAGCAACTGCTTGGAGCTATCATAGATACGTACTTCCTTGCCTGAAGCTTTCAGCTTTTCCAGAGCAAGTCTGACGATTTCTTTTGTCTGATGCTCTCCTGTTGATGATCTATGCTGTGCCAACACCTCACGGAAGGACAATTCGGACAGATCCGCCTTCTCCATCATCTGTTTTTCAATGGTAATGAAGCTGTAGTAATCGATGGCTTTATTCACCGCAAAAATGATGATGCCAAAGGACAGTACGGAGAAAAACAAATAATTCAGCAGTAACCGGGTTGCATACTTCAGGCCTCGCCACCTCCAAGTTGATAGCCAAATCCATAGATCGTCCTAACATACTTTGGTTCGTCCGCGTTATCCTCCAGCTTCTTCCGTAATCGCATGACGGTCATATCCACACTGCGACTGTCTCCCATGAAGTCATATCCCCATCCGATCTGCAGCAGCTCATCCCGGGTAAAGATTTTGTCTGGCCTTTTGAGTAACGTTTCCAGAATTTTGAACTCTTTGGCCGTTAAAGACACGGGTACACCGTTTTTCAGCACCCTTCGGCTTTCCAGATCAAATGTCAGCTCTTCATGAATGATGCGTGTAGATTTCACTTCTGTTCCTTCACTTGATTCCTCCTTGCTCTCGTTTCTTCTCAGAATCACCTTGATTCGAGCGAGCAATTCACGATTGTCAAAGGGTTTGGTCATGTAATCCTCCGCCCCTAGCTCTAGTCCCAACACCTTGTCGATTACCTCATTTTTGGCAGAGAGCATGATCACAGGAACGGCACGTTTCCCGGTGATTTCCTTGCATAAGTCATATCCGGAGCAGTCAGGCAGCATCAAGTCAAGCACCGCCAGGTCCGGTTGAAAAGCATTCAGCAGCTGCAGGGCTATTTTACCGTTTTCAGCCGTTTGAACGACGTAGTTTTCTCTTCTCAGTACGAGCTCAATTAAATCTCTGATTGCGACTTCATCGTCAATGACAAGTATTTTCTTCAATGTACTCCCCTTCCAGCCTTGTTCCTCAGCTTGAATGATCATTTACCCTCATCTTAGCACAGACGCTTTAGATTACTCCACCAACTGGAAGATGAGGTATATTCCACTGAGCCCAACTGTACTTGATCAAACAATCACTAAGAGATATATAATACATATTCCCAGCTTCCTGGATTAGCTCATTTTTACCAGCAATCGTCCTATCGCATAGAGCTGCCCGGACGTAAAAAACACCTTCAAGGTTGTTTCCTTATCTGATGATAAGACAACATTTTCCTTGAAGGTGTTGTGATTGAGTAACCCTACAGGGCGAGGGTACCCATTCTTCAGTTTACTTGGCTTACACGTTTCATACTATCGCGTCGCTTTTTACGGCGGAGAATGATCGGAACCGAAATTGCTGCAGCGATCGCCAACAACGGAGCTAATATACCAGCTAGGTGAAACGACGAGTTATGTGTAGAGAAAACGCTAAAGTCCCAAAGTCCATGCAGGAACATGGAGGCCAGGAGCGATCCGGTCGACCTTCTGGCGAGGTAGAAGATTGAACCGAGGCCGAAAGCCATCACTACCTGGAATAGCGCACCCGCTCCGAGGCCCAGAAACATGCCCGGCAGGTGGAAGATTGCGAACATCGCTGTTGAGAGCAGCCAGACTCCAGTTTCACCGAATCTGCTACGCAGAGCGACTATTAATTGACCGCGGTGGATCATCTCCTCATTGAAGCCGACCAGGATGCTGCCGACGATAAGATACAGCCACATGAGGGGCGTTACACGGGTGAAATCGCCGATCAGCATATTCACAATCGCGATGACCGCCATGATAATCGGGAGCGTCATCGTCCATCGAGAAAGACTCCGCCTTTCTACCAGGGCGGGACGCCACCATCCGTAGATCATGAGGACTGTGAGGGTTAGTACAGCGCCGCCGGACAGCGTTGCTACGTACCCGAGAAGAAGGGTACGCTCACTCTCGCCCACTTTCATATAGTCGATGCCGTTGAGCACAAAGATTCCGTAGAAGACTGCAATGTAGAGAAAATATGTGAGAACACCCCATCGCACGCGAGGACGAACTCGAAGGGCGGGATCCATAATTTCTTGCTGTAAGTTCCTTTTGGTTGACATCATAAACACTCCCACTATAAATTAAAATTTTCTAGCATAGCAATGCTGTTGTGTGGGCTTATACAATTACCGCAGTCCCGCTAACAGCAACCATTAACATGCCTTTCGCGAATAACTTCATAATCAATATCGACTCCAACAATCCCGTTAGCCCCCATCACCGAAGCTTTTTGGGTCATCTCGGCAAATGCTGCATCCCTTGCTTCCTGAAGCTTACCTTCCTAAACGCGCGAGCGTCCCCCTACCAGATCGGTAATGGAAGCCTTGAAGTCTCTGAATACGTTAGCCCCCATGATCACTTCACCAGTGGCAATGCCCAAATACTTCCTGATTGGTGAACCTTCAATAGTTGATGTAGTGGTTATGATCATAAGTTATCCCCCCTTAATTCATTATGAACGACACCTTGTTTTCCTTGTGGGATATTGATTGCTTTGCTTATTCATTATGCTAACAGCCCAATTGAAACAGAGCCTAAACGAACCGCTAAACATAAGCTTAATTAATCTTCTGGCATTTAGGTTCTGTTAAAGTGGCGCCTCCGGCCATTTATTATGGCAACTTTTGTGTACACAAATCGCATAAGGACTACTGTATTTCCACTTTATACCCTTCCTTCTTCAGCAATGGAACTACCCCTTCGTCGCCTAACATGTGCAGCATTCCGACGACGACCAGATAGGTTTCTTTTTTTCCACCAAGGTATCGATCCCCCCATCCGGAGCAAGGATGACCCCTGCAGTTGGGTCCAGTGTTTGGAGTAGCAATTTTTCCTGCAGAGCGTCTGAGTAGTTATTGTTCGTTTGGAACTGGAAATCAATAGTTTCCAAAGCAACAACCGTTTTCTTCCCTTTGTTGGCCTTATTGATCAGGTAATGGTCAATACCAATGTCTGACTGATAGCCTTCTTTGTCAGCGATAACACCCAGAATGTTTTGTTGGACGAACCACGGTTTGAAATTGTCGAAGCTGCTTTCCGGCAATCCATTTGCTTTTAGGAAAGCGGCGACTTTTTTATACGTTATAGCGGAGATATGATCTTTCAATGTTGTACCGTCTTTATAAACACCCAGTTCCAACACCAGTTTTTGTAATTCTTCGGGAGCGACCTTCGACAAATCGACCTCAACGCTCAAGTAATCAGCTGCATGGAGCGCATTCTCAATCTCCGGACGCAGCGGGTACATTCCTTCAAGCACGTAATGAAGTGAACCCAGCATAAACACAGTGTTGCCTTTATGCTCTACCTTCCATAAATAGCCGTGGCTGCCAGCGGTTCGCTGCTTAGAAATAAGGTTTATCTGGCGCGAGGAAGGATTCCATGCCACTTGATAGCCTGCAGCCTCAGCGAGAAAGCGAAGCGGCACATACGTTACATTCCGGACTTGCTTTGGCGTTTATAGTAGCATTAGCGTTGCCAATCTCCAGGGACAAGGAAATGCCGCTTTGGGTACCGCTGACGGTATGGGTCGCTTCATTCCAGCTCACTTTGACGCCGATCTTCTCCAGAAGCAGACGCATCGGGACGAGTGTCACCCCTTTTTCTACGATCAATGCCGAGTTGCTGAACTGGATTTGCACACCATTAACCCATATCGTCGAGACTTTCTCTGCTGCATACACCGAAGAGAGTCCAGAGGTAAGCAGGGATAAAGATAGCAATGAGACAATTATTTTTTTCATTTGCGTATAAGCTCCTTTTCGTGAATTGATCCCTCATTTCCTAGCCTATCAACCCTACTAAAACAGAACCTAAACAAATCGATGAACAATACCTTAATGTTGCTCACGGAAGTTTAGGTTCTGTTAATGTGTGTATGCTACTATGGGAAAGGGTGAACACAATGACCAATCTATCTGATATTAAAATCGCAATCGTTGACGATGAGCCCTCGATTGTTACAATGCTCCAAATGGTGCTCCGCAGGGAAGGGTTTCATCGTCTGTACCCGGCTTCCACATGTGCAGAAGGACTTGACATAGCGGCGCGCATTGCCCCCGATATCGTCCTGCTCGACATCATGCTCCCTGACGGCAGCGGATTAGAGCTCTGCTCCAAGCTCCGCGAATATGGGAATCCGCATATTTTGTTCCTGACGGCCAAGGCTTCCGATCTCGATGTCCTTCAAGGCTTCGCTATGGGCGGGGATGATTATATCACAAAGCCCTTCAATCCCTTGGAGGTAGCTGCTAGAATTCAGGCGCGCATCCGCCGACTGGAGCAGGAGGCTCCTACACCCATGCCAATAAAGCGGCCGGATTCAGGGGTTTACCGGTTAGGCCGTCTTACCGTTAACGAGGCGGAGGGCGAGTTGATCGTGGATGGACTGCCTGTTCCATGCCCCGCACAGGAGTTCCAACTGCTGCTGCACTTCTGCAAGCATTCGGGAATCGTATTTTCCAAAACGCAGCTATACGATAAGGTTTGGGGGATTAACGGATTGGGAGATGATTCGACGGTCATGGTACACATTCGGCGCATTAGGGAGCGGATCGAGATCGAGCCCGGTGATCCGAAACTGCTCGTTACCGTCCGCGGGCTCGGATACAAGCTGGTGAAGGAGTCGCAGGTGCGATGAAAATACAACAACGCATGGCTTTCCACTTTGCCTATCAATTGATCTTTTATTCCCTACTGATTCTGGCCATTACTCTGGTAGCATGCATCCTGTACTTTCAGAATGCGAAGAACAATGAGATACGCCGTAACTTTCCAGCAGGCGCCCTGCAGCTGATCGCTCAAGAAGCTAGCTCCAAGGATGGGACCATTCAAATTTCCCCCAAGTGGGTTAAGCTCATTGAGGATAGAGGAATGTGGTTGCAGGTTGTGAATGCCGAAGGAAGGGTAATTTATGATGTAAACTCAACTCCGCAGCATGCGCTGCCGCCCTCCTACTCCACCGCTCAATTGCTTGAAATTCAAGAGACGCGTACGCTTGGGACTTATGCCGTAAACACGGAGCTGAATTTTGCCTTCAACGAGCCGCATCTGTACATGCTGGGATACCATAGTCCTGATCTCGACCAACTCGTGGCTTGGTTCGACGCTTACGGCCAGAAGGGGATAGTGCGAAGTGAAGCGATCCCCTCTTTGGACCAGCGGTTGCGCGAAACCGGCAGCTATCTGCAGGTGATCGACCCCGCAGGCAAAACCATACAAGACATCGGCGATAAAGCAAACGCGAAAAAGGCGTATCGTCCGCTGGATATTCTGGCCATCCAGCAATCACCCAGCAATTATGACACGAATATTGTCTCCCAGCGGGACAAGCAAAGCGGAAAGACCTGGATCCTCTATACGCCTAATCCAACTGGAGGTCCACTGAAGCATCCCGTGCTGGATACGGCAACGCGTGGGCTTGTATGGTTTTCGGGTCTAATCCTGCTCTTGGCGGTTCCGGTCTCCATATGGCATGGATACCGTTATGGTCAGCCGCTCATTCTGTTCGCAGGCTGGTTCGAACGCATGCGCAAGGGTCAATACGACGAAGTGCTGACCGCCAAGGACAAGCGCAAGGTATTCCGCCGCAACGGTACGATGCGAACCAGCTACAAACTTTATAGGGAAGTCATTGAATCCTTCTATCAGATGACCCATCAATTGGCACAAACGGAGAAGGAACGTGAGAAGCTGGAGCAGGCACAAGCGGAATGGATGTCAGGGATTTCCCATGATCTGCGCACTCCCCTCTCCACCATTCAAGGCTATGGATATATGCTCGAGAGCTTGCCTGAGCAGTGGAGCCAGGAGGAGATGCGGGTTATGGGATCGACGATTCGGGAAAAAGGGGATTATATGCTTGAACTGATCTCTGATTTTTCCATGATTCATCAGCTTAAGCAGGGAGATTCGATTATGAATCTTCAGGAGTTGGATTTGGATGAGCTGGTGCGCTGCTCGGTATTGAAGTACGTCAATGACGCCACGATGTCTGACTATCAGTTTCACTATGTTGGGGAGGAGAGTCCCCTAATGGTAAAAGCAGATGAGACCTGGCTTCAGAGGCTGATGGATAACTTGCTGTCCAACGCCGTTAAGCATAATCCGCAGGGTGTAGTCGTCACTGCATCAGTCGGCAGAATAAACGGCAAGGCCGGTATACGAGTCATCGATAACGGCAAAGGAATGGACGAGGAAACGCTGCATCATTTGTTCAAGCGGTACTATCGGGGAACGAATACGGAAGAATCGACGGTTGGCTCCGGGCTCGGAATGAGCATCGCCAAAGCCATTGTGGAAGCGCACGGCGGCGAAATCCAGGTGCATTCCAAAGTATGGCAAGGCATGAAGATTGAGATTCTATTGCCCTGCGATGCTATATGATTTTGTCTAACTGTTGTTATGCGGAATTAAAAGGCAGGGAAATTCCAACAACTTATGAAGCCAAGAACCGGGTAATAAGTCGTTTAAATTTTTTGAAAAGTGATTTGTTTGAGGAACTTCATTTTTCCTGTATAACTATTAGCGACGGAGCCATAATAAACTTGCTTGCTTATTCCAAATAATGCACAACTGAAAGGAGAAAATTAACATGGCTCAATCTAGTTCAAACAGCCTGGTTATACCTCAAGTCAAAATGGCCTTGCAGCAAATGAAAATCGAAGCTGCTCAGGAATTGGGTATTCAAATCCCTCAGGATGGATACTATGGCAATATGACATCCCGCGAAACTGGTTCTCTTGGAGGATACATTACTAAACGTCTTGTTCAAATGGCTGAACAGTCTATTCAAGGGCGTCACTAATTATTAATTTCGGCCCCAATTAACTTGCTGCGAATATTACCAAAGATTCAATAAATTATTAAAGAGGCAATCTCATCGTATTGAGATTGCCTCTTTAATGAATCTTAGGAAGCGCTTATCTGAAGTTCATGTCGGGTGACAAAAAACATAGTAACATTAAAAGCCGCAGATTATGCGGCTTTTATTAAACATTATCATGTCTTGTCGAAACATAATTGTCGAAACACAACTGTCAGCTGCGCTTTACACCGCTATCGTTTTTATCGTTTTTGATAGGTCCCTCGTCTTTAGCATCGCTGGATTTCTTCGTACCTTTACTCGTATAAGGTTTCGGGGCGCTTTTGGCCCGGCGGGCTTTTGCGTCCCAGCGGGTCCAGCCTTTCTTACCCGTGCCTCTACCTGTTCCACTCTTGCCTTTTGGTTTGCTCAATAGATCACTCCGTTACATGCGGTATTCTTATTTTGGTCATAGACTAATTCACCAGCATGTTGAAATATACACCACTTCGGTCAGTATGTACATACTGTATGTTTCAAAGCCCTGATCCTGTCAGCTTTCCCCATACAGCGCTATTCCACTTGAGTATGCTTCCCCCCCGTTCCAAATTGCCAACTTCTATTGTATCATGCTTCTTCCGGACCAAAGGTCGAGCTTGCCCCCGCCCGTAGCGCTGAAATGCTGGATATGCAGGGTATTCGCGAAACTTTTGAACCCTCCTGCCTGTTAGTCTAAAAATAGAGAAAAACCCCAATCTCAGCTGCATTAATGTTGCTGAAATTGGGGTTCTATCTGCATTCATACTGATGGCAAACTATATGGCATCTTGTAGTTCAAACTGGCTGTTATAAAGTTCCGCGTAGAATCCGCCTTTCTCCAGAAGCTCGATGTGATTGCCGCTTTCTATAATGTCTCCATCTTTCATGACCAGAATCATATCCGCGTTGCGTATCGTCGAAAGTCTGTGGGCAATAACAAATGATGTTCTACCCACCATTAGCTTATCCATCGCTTCCTGCACTTTGCGTTCCGTGCGTGTATCCACCGAGCTTGTCGCCTCATCTAAAATTAAGAGGGGTGCATTTTGGATCATGGCTCGCGCGATAGTAAGAAGCTGCTTTTGTCCAGCCGATAAGCTCGCTTTGTCATTCAATACGGTGTTGTACCCATCGGGAAGCGTTCGTATAAAATGATGCAGTCCGACGGCCTTACATGCAGAAATGACTTCCTCCTCCGTGACGTCTTGTTTGCTGTATTTGATGTTTTCCAGGATTGTTCCCTCAAAGAGCCATGTATCTTGCAAAACCATGCAAAATTGTTCGTGTACGTTTTCCCGGGTAGTTTGATGCGTAGGTATACCGTCAAGCAAGATCTCGCCGCTATCCAGCTCGTAAAAGCGCATTAAAAGGTTAACCATCGTCGTTTTTCCCGCCCCTGTCGGGCCAACGATCGCGACCTTTTGCCCCGCTTTGACCATAGCTGAGAAGTCGTGGATTATCGTTCTATCTTTATCATAGCCGAATTTCACGTGTCTAAATTCTACATCGCCTTTAATATTACTTAGTATTTTTGCTTTTTCGCTTTCATCAGCCATTTCTTCTTCTTCGAAAAATTCAAAGACGCGCTCGCTGGCGGCAGCGGTTCTTAGCATGGTTTGAGCTGCTTGGGCCAACTGCGCTAACGGCTGCGTGAAGAGGCGTATATACAACATAAATGCAACGATTACACCAAAGGAAATAGTGCCGTTCATGGCAAGCACTGCTCCGACTACGCACACGGCTACATAACCTAAGTTTCCAATAAAGCTCATAATAGGCATCATCAATCCCGATAGAAATTGTGATTTCCAGCCGCTGTCATAAAGAGTTTCATTAATTTTCTCGAAGGTCTCTTTCGCCGCTTTGCCGCCGTTATAGGCTTTAACCACATTATGCCCCGAATAAATTTCCTCAATATGACCATTGATTTCCCCAAGGCCTTCTTGTTGCGCTGTAAAATGTTTCTTTGATTTTGACATGATCAGCATCATTAACACAAAACCGACAATGGTAGAGCCGATTGCGGTCAACGCCAAAATCCAGTTCGTGTAGAACATCATCACTAGAGAACCAACGAACATGGTTACTGCGCTTACCATTGTACCGACACTTTGATTTAGCGTTTGTCCTATCGTATCAACATCATTCGTGGCACGGCTGAGTACGTCGCCATAGCTTGTTTTATCAAAGTATTTAAGCGGCAGCTTATTAATTTTATGAGAGATGCCGGTTCGCATATTTTTCGATATTCTGGCGGTTACAGTTGCCATTATATAGTTTTGAACAAAACTTAACAGCGCAGAAGAAGCATAGAAGAATACGAGTATGATTGCAATATTCATTACAGCATCCATATCAATGGCCCCCACGACCGGTTGCCCGTTTATAAGCGCAGGAAGCCCTTTGGTAATTTCATTGGTCATATCCTTTAATTTATCAGGCCCTATGATTTGTAATACAGTACCGACAGCCGCGATGATGAGGGCTATGACAATAACGGGCATATAATTTTTGCAATATTGAATTAATTTGCCCCATGTATTCTTGAAATCTTTTGGTTTTTCGGTGTGACCTTGCATTCCGGGAGGTCCCCCCATTGGTCCTCTGGCGGGTCTTCTGCTTTCCGTATTTTCACTCATGATATCAATTCCTCCTCACTCAATTGCGACATAGCGATTTCCCTGTATACATCACAGTCGCGAAGCAGCTCTTTATGTGTTCCGTTTCCGACCACTTTGCCTTCATCCAGTACGATGATTTGATCGGCGTCCATGATGGTTCCAATTCGCTGCGCCACAATCATACTTGTCACACCAGTAGTTTCCCTCCTCAGCACGCTGCGTAACACACGATCTGTTTTATAATCCAGCGCCGAAAATGAATCATCGAAAATATAGATCTCAGGTTTACGGCAAATTGCACGAGCAATAGCGAGACGTTGTTTCTGACCACCCGATACATTTGTGCCGCCTTGTGAAATCGAGGCATTGTAACCATCCTCCATCTTTTCCACAAAGTCCGCACCCTGTGCTATCTGTACGGCCTTTTTAACTTCCTCTTCACTGTAACCCTCGCTGCCATTATCTCCATAGGCCACATTGGAACTCACCGTTCCTTTGAACATAACCGCCTTTTGCGGCACATAGCCGATTTTATTGTAGAGCGATTCCATGCTGTACTCTTGTACATTCACACCATCAATCAGCACTTCGCCTTCAGTCGCATCGAAGAAACGCGGTACCAGGTTGATAAGGGTTGACTTCCCGCTTCCGGTAGAGCCGATAAACGCGATCGTTTCCCCCTGTTTCACTGTGAAGCTGACATCATGTATAACATAATCAGCTGCGTCCGGGTACTTAAAGCTAACATGATTAAAGGTGACCTCGCCTTTTATTCCTTGTAAGCCCTCAGTCACAACACCGTCTTTTATAGTCGGCTGCGTATCCAGCACCTCATTAACACGTTTGGCGGAAACGCTGGCTCGCGGAAGCATAATAAATATCATCACTAGCATCAAGAAGGCCATAATTACTTGCATGGCGTAGGATGAGAATACAACCATATTGGAGAATAGCGTCAATCGATCCGTTGCTTGAGCTGCATTGATTAGATATGCGCCAATCCAGTAAATAGCAAGGCTAAGCCCGCTCATAATCATACTCATCACCGGCATCATTATCGACATGGCCCGGTTGGTGAACAAATTGGTGTAGGTAAGTTCTTCGTTTGCCGTTTCAAACTTTTGTTCCTGGTAATCCTCGGCATTGTAAGCTCGAACCACGCGCAAACCTGTAAGGTTCTCCCTAGCCACGCGGGTTAAGTTGTCGGTGAGCATCTGCATTTTTCTGAACTTCGGCAGTACGAATACCATAATGAATGCAATCATGACCAGCAAGATCAAAACAGCTGCACCTGTCGCCAGCGACCATTCATATCCTTTTCCAGCAATCTTCGTAACGGCCCAGACCGCCATGATCGGCGCTTTGATGATGATTTGCAATCCCATTGTGACAAGCATTTGAATCTGCGTAATATCGTTGGTGGAACGGGTAATCAGACTTGAAGTAGAAAAGCGGTTTATTTCCTCCATGGAAAAAGACTCGACCTTGTTAAACAGCATACTGCGAAGCCTTTGTGAGAAAGACGATGCAATCCGCGCTGCAAAAAAGCCGACCAAAATCGCGGAAACAAGACTCCCTAGCGCACACAGGAGCATGAACCCCCCGGCTTTCCAGATTTCACTCATCTCACTGCCTGTCGTTTGGACAAGCTGAGTAATTTCCGCCATATAATCCGGCAGTTTCAAATCAAGCCATACTTGCAGGGCAATGAATACCAGACTGATAACCGCTTGTATCCATTCTTTGGGCTTAAGATACTTAAAAATTTTTATCATGCACAATCCTCCTGTTTGTTAATATTGCTAAAATTAAATAGTGGCAGCTTTACGAAGAATAACAAGGGTTGCGTTCCGGGTAACTCTTATACCGGAAATATAACGGTAAATATGCTGCCTTTCCCCGGTTGACTTTGAACGCTAACGTCACCGCCGCAAAGTACCACTATCCGTTTTACAAGTGAAAGTCCAAGCCCGTATCCTGTTTTGGAATGTGAAGTATCGCCCTGATAAAATTTATCGAAAATATGAGCTTTCGTCTGATCATCCATGCCGGGTCCGTCATCCTGAATAATAAACTGGATCTCGTCATTTTTATTTACAAGGGTAATATCTATAAAGCCATATGGATCGGTAAATTTAATCGCGTTATCTAAAAGATTAATCCATATTTGCTGTGTCAAATCTTCATTTCCGTTATAAATCACCTTATCCAAATTCACATTTACGGTAATCTCTTTTGCAGACCACTTGGGCTCCATTAAAACGATAGACTTTCTAATTTGTTCATCTAACCTGAACGGGGTTTTATCGACAACAATTTCAAGGGTCTCGTATTTGGACAGAGTAAGAACATTGGTGGAAAGTGCAGCTAAACGCTCAGATTCCGTTATGATAATGTCAAGATACTCCCGTTGTTCTTCGTCCGAAAGATTATTCTCCTTGAGAAGTTTTGCAAAGCCACGTAAAGATACGATAGGTGTTTTAAATTCATGGGAAAAGTTGTTAACAAAATCGCTTCTCAGTGTTTCTATACTCGAAAGTTCTTGGGTCATTTTATTAAAGCTCTGAGACAATTCTTCCAATTCTCCAATGCCTTTTAGATCTACCTTAACGCTAAAGTCTCCTCCGGCCACCTTATGTGTGGCATCAATTACCTTGCGGATGGGATTCAGCGCTTTTTTACTAAGAAAGGCCGTAAGTGCAGTTCCAAGCAAAATGCAAAGACCAAAGAGAATAAATAACGGGATAATGTGATTCCCGCTGCTCCCTCTCGATTCCGGTACAAAATGATCCGAAAGAGAAATAACTCCAATATGCTGCAAGAGGACAACGCTCGCTCCGATCAGCAGAAAAGTTGACACCATCACACCAAACACAAACATCACTAAGGTTATAGCAAGACTTAATCGCTTCTTAAAAAAATCTCTCATGTTTTTCTTACCGCCTTATAGCCAAGCCCCCGAATGGTAACAATCTCAAACTCTGACCAACCCCGAAATCTGTCCCTCAAGCGGTTGATATGAACATTAAGCGTGTGGTCATCGGTTTCAGATTCCATCCCCCAAATTTCATCCATAAGTTGAAGGCGGGTAAAAATCATATTTGGATATGAAAGCAGCTTAAATAATAGGTAAAACTCTTTTTGCGGTAGTGTAATCACCTGATCTTCACGGGATACGGTGAGCGCATCATAATCAAGCACGACCTTGTCGACTGTTAATTTGTGTTCACTGGCAATCTTTGCTCTGCGAAGAAGTGCCTTAATACGAAGTACCATCTCCTGCTCATCTACAGGTTTTGTCATATAATCATCCGTACCGACCAGAAACCCCTTCCTTTTGTCATTGGGCTCCTGCTTAGCTGTAACCATCAGGATCGGCAAATTCTCCCATGAAAGTCGGAGCTGCCGTGTTAATTCATAGCCGTCCATATTCGGCATCATTAAATCAAGTACTACTAAATCAAAATGCTGCTGTTCCATTAATTTAAGTGCGACGATGCCGTCCTCCGCCCAGTATGTTTCAAACCCGTTCTGTTTTAAAACGGCACACATCAGCTTTCTGGAGTTGGTGTCATCTTCTACGACTAATATTTTCAGCATATCCAATGCCTCCATTTACCTTGTTATTGCTAATCAACTTTACCACCCATAAGTAAACTGAAAATCAATTGGAACAATTTCACTTGATTTTCAGTTTACTTTGCACTGCTACCCTATTGGTGCACACAAAACAATAGAGAGGTGTTTACGCTGAAACTCAAACTGGAGAGAATCAAAAAAACATATAATAGCGGCGAGGTTGTTACAGCTTTAAAAAGTATATCACTGGGATTTCGAGAAAACGAACTTGTTTCCATACTGGGTCCGTCAGGCTGTGGCAAGACCACACTCCTTAATATTATTGGCGGTTTAGACCGTTATGATAGTGGCGATTTAGTAATAAACGGTTTGTCCACAAAAGAGTTCAAGAACGGTGATTGGGATGCTTACCGTAACCGTTCTATAGGTTTTGTATTTCAAAGCTATAATCTGATCGGACATCAAACGGTATTGCAAAATGTTGAGATCGCGATGACTTTATCTGGCGTATCAACTTCCGAAAGAAAACAACGGGCCAAGCAGGCATTAATAGAAGTCGGACTTGCAGACCATTTGAACAAAAAGCCCAATCAATTGTCGGGCGGTCAAATGCAGCGCGTCGCCATAGCAAGAGCGCTCGTAAACGACCCCGATATTATCCTTGCGGATGAGCCGACCGGAGCACTTGACAGTCATACCAGCATTCAAGTCATGGATATTCTAAAGGAGGTAGCCAAAACCCGTCTTGTCATTATGGTGACCCATAACGGTGAACTGGCAGAGGAGTATTCGGACCGAATTATCCGTTTTTTAGACGGTGAAGTTCAGTCGGACAGTAATCCGATTGTCGAAGCTGAAGCAGAAAAAGCATTTGTACAAGCAGCCAAGGAACAGAAGTTTAAGAAAACCTCGATGTCACTGATAACAGCAACGGCGCTTTCCTTTAAAAATCTGCTGACAAAGCGAGGCAGAACGCTTATTACCGCATTTGCAGGAAGCATTGGCATTATCGGTGTTGCCCTGGTTTTGGCTCTTTCCAACGGACTGTCTACCTATATGAGCAGTATGCAGTCCGATACACTGAGCAGCTTTCCCATCACCATCAGCACGGGCGAGCAAACCATAGATTTGACCGAACGCGGCCCGGGTGGTCTTGAAGGAAATCAGGATGCTGCAGGCTATACAGAATATCCGAAGGATAACGTGATGTACTCCTATGATCGCGAGAAAAACAGTACAAAGCATAGTAATATCATTACCGAAGACTATCTGAATTATATCGGAAAACTTGAAACTGAATTGCCTAATGCCGTCAACAATATTTCCTATATGCACGGAGTAAATCTCAATTTGTTGGCAAAGGGACAAGACACGGCCGTAAAGTTTGAAACAACTTCTACTTCAATGGGAATGATGATGGGCGGCAATAGCACCTATTTGCAGGAGCTTCCTGAAAATAAGAATTTTATTTTAGCCCAATATGATTTAATGGGTGAAGGAAGCAGGCTGCCTACAGAAAAAAATGAAGTCGTCTTAGTTATGGACCAATATAATCGCATTGACAAAGCATTTTTTGAGAAACTTGGTATTACTGAGGATACCGAAAATTATAAGCTGACCGATTTTATTGGCAAAACCATATTAAAGATCATACCGAATGATGATTACTATACCAGGAATGGCGATTTATTCACTGCGGCTGCACCTACAGATTATGAAAAACTGTATGACAGTGATACCGGAACAAAACTCACAATTACCGGCATTTTGCGTGCTAAAGAAGATGTGACAAGCAGTTATCTATCACCGGGTATTGCATATACTACGGCACTCACCCAAGAGGTAGTTGGCGATGCGCAGAAGAGCAAAATTGCAACTGCCCAAAAAAAATCGGATAAGGATGTTATGCTCGGCATTCCCTTAGACAATAAGGCGAAGGACAATGCGCTGATCATGCTTGGAGCTGATTCTACTCCAACGGGCATCAATATTTATCCGAAGGATTACGAGAGTAAAGACAAGATCAAGGATTACCTTGATAAATTTAATGATGGCAAATCAGACGATGATAAACTGATCTATTCGGATATGGCGGAAATGATTTCTTCCATAACAGGAACATTACTGGATACCGTAACTTATGTTTTGACCGGATTTGCTGCTATTTCTCTTTTGGTTTCGACAATTATGATCGGTATTATAACCTATGTTTCGGTCATTGAGCGCACCAAAGAAATCGGCATCCTTCGCAGTGTAGGGGCACGTAAGAAAGACATTTCAAGGGTATTTAATGCGGAAACGATGATTATAGGTTTCACGGCAGGAATGATTGGGGTAGGTCTTTCCTATCTGCTTCAAATCCCAATCAATACTATTATATCTAATCTGGCCGGAATTTCTGGCGTTGCAAATCTTAACCCGCTTCATGCAGCTGTGCTGGTTGCCGGAAGTATGATACTCACCTTAATTGCCGGATTTATTCCATCAAGGATGGCGGCAAAGAAAGATCCTGTTGTTGCACTTCGAAGCGAATAGCCATTTTAAAGACGGCCTACCCTGGCACGACTAAAAGAAGGACACCTATCGCCATAATAGGTGTCCTTCTTTTTTGTATCCATTTTATATTTAAGCACCTTTAATACTAATTATGACTTTTCCCTTGGCCCTTCCACTTTCCAGGTAGTGAAAGGCTTGCTCGGTATCTTTCAAAGGATACACCTTATCAATCACAGGCCTAATGAGTCCGCCTTCCATAAATCCCTTGATAACCATCAATTGTTCCCCGCTCGGCTTCATAAACAGGAAGTGATATCTCGTTTGACTCTTCTTCTCCTGGGCTTTGATCTTACGGCTCGCGATGGAAAAAATGGCGGTTTTTAGCCAACCCGCTTTCGTTTCCTTACCAAATCTGGCGTTTGGTAAGCCGGAGATGGATACAATCTGTCCGCCTGGTTTTAGAATGCGGAATGATTTTTCCAAAGCTTCTCCTCCCAAAGTATCAAAAACAGCGTCATATCCAGTAAGGATTTCTTCAAAATTCTCTTTTTTATAATTAATAATTAGATCAGCCCCCAGCGATTTGACCAATTCATCGCCTTTTTCACTTGCGGTTGTGGCAACAAATGCACCCATCAGCTTGGCCAATTGGATAGCGAAGGTTCCTACACCTCCCGAACCTGCGTGAATCAAGATTTTTTGGCCTTTTTGAAGATTTAAAATATCAACAAAAGCTTGATAAGTTGTAAGTCCAATCAGGGGGATCGATGCTGCCTCCTCAAAGGTTAGATTCTGCGGTTTTAGCCAAAGATCTTCCTCGTGAACAGCAATAAACTCAGCTAATGTTCCGATTCGGTTCTTGCGTGGCCTACCGTAAACTTCATCTCCGGGTTTAAAGGTGTTCACCCGGCGGCCAACCTTGACTACAACGCCAGAGAAATCATTTCCCAAAATGAGAGGGAACTTGTAATTTAAGAGTATCTTCGCTTTCCCCTGCTTAATTTTATAGTCAATAGGATTTAAGCTGGCTGCATGAATTTCTACAAGTACATCCTGTTCTCCGATATCCGGCATAGGTTGTTCTGTCATTACAAAGGGAACCCTTTTTCCGTATTTCTCAATAGTTATAGCCTTCATTTCTTATCACTCCCTTATGATTATTGGTTTAATCATATAAACCAAATGGTTAAATTAAATCTCACGATGTATCCACTTAAGTCTTCTCTAAATTACTGAGTTCCAGTACATTCGTCTTCGATGGCGGTTATTAGCGATTTGAGTTGCTCAAGTGGTTTCCGGACAGTCAATACATAATAGTTCTCTACGCCCTTTTTTGCGGATTTAATAAAACCGGACTGTTTCAATACCTTTAAATGATGAGATATAGCCGGTCTGGACAAATTGATATGACTTGTTATTGTATTAACATTAAGTCCCGATTTATTCTGAGCTAACAGCATAATAATAGCTTGACGGTTTTCATCAGTCAGCACCTCCAATAGAGGGATGCAATCTTTAAATTGTTGAAGAATATCCTCGGTTTGCTGGCTCATGCAATCCACCTCTTTAGTCCATTGGTTTAATCTCTTGAACATAATTATAGCTATTTTCTTCACAAAATCAAGCCCATGCTCACTAGCAACACCTCAAATTACTCACGGGTATGATCTTGCCCGCATGAATTGGAGCTTGGCCGCCTTCGGCTGTAACTAAGACTCAAGAAACTAAGTCCTGTAAAAACAGCAAAAAATAGTCCGCCCTGCATCGCAAGAACGGACTGTTTTTTGTTATTGTGCTATAAGGCTGAAATATACATCGTCTCTTCAGTCAAGACGGATATGCTTTACCCTCATTGCTCACTCTTAAGCATGATTTGATTAATTAAATCACGATTCCGACTGTTAAAAATATCATTATGAGAAGATACGGTCCCGCTTTGATGTGCTTCAGGCTGCAAATATAGCTTAGCCTGGTTCACTGCATTCGCCGCATCTTGAAAAGCCCCTGCAATCAATTGCAATTTCTTATCATATTTCAGGATATCGCCTGCTGCATAAATCCCCGGTACAGTCGTCCCGCTTACTCCATCACCATCAATATAGTGACCGTCGATTAATTTCAGATTGACTTTGCTGTTCTCCAATAATGATCGGTCCCGTTCATAACCGTGATTGATGATCACTTCGTCAATGGCTAGTACCTCTACCTCACCCGTCAGGTGATTGGTCAACTCAACAGTTTCAATCCTCTCGTGATTAGGATGGGCAATCAGCTTCGTAATCGTGGTGTGAAAGAAACATTTTACAGAACTGTTCAGCAGTTGTTTCACTTGAGCCTCATGTCCTGACAAAGTATCCTTGCGATAAGTCAAGTATACTTGACGGGCAATAGGCTCCAGTTCGTTGGCCCAATCCACCGCAGAATTTCCTCCGCCTGAAATGACAACTGTCTTATCCTTGAAGCGCATGAGTGATTTGACGGCATAATTTAAATTCGTCACTTCGAACTTCTCTGCACCCTCCAGGTCAATTCTCTGAGGCTCTAAAATGCCTCCCCCGATCGCTACGATGACCGTTTTTGTATAGTGCAGTTCTCCTGAGGCAGCCCGCAGTACAAATAAACCGGAATCATCACGTTCAATCGACTCCACTTTCTCATTCAAGACCACGGTCGGATGAAAGGTTAACCCCTGGGCAACCATCTGTTCAATTAATTGTTCGCCCAGAATGGGGGTAAGTCCCCCCACGTCCCATATCATTTTTTCCGGATAAACATGAACTTTTCCACCCAGCACCGGCTGATACTCGATCAACTTGGTTTTCATTTCTCGCAGACCGCTATAAAAAGCAGCGAACAGACCGGCTGGCCCCCCGCCAATGATTGTAACGTCGTATAATTCCTCGTGGTTGATCATTCGAATCTCTCCCTCGCAAAGACATGGCTATATCACCCTATTGAGATAAAACATTTTCAACAATCGTTTTGACCCCTAGTTCGATTGCCAGCGGACCCCCTGCCGCAATTGAACTATCCAAAGGGTAGATATGCTTGTTCTTGACGGATTGAAGAGAATTCCATACCGAATCGCTCTCCAAATCTTTCAAATAGCTTTTTAATTTCTGGGAAGACCCCCCTATATCCGCGACGAACATATAATCGGGGTTCATATTCGCCAGCCCCTCCATCGAAATCAGTTCTCCTTTTGAAGACATATCGACATAGGAGGTTGGAGGATTTAGGCCAAGACCATTGTCTTTATTGAAAATAAATTGTGTAGTAAAGGCCCAATATTGTTTATCTCCCAGCATCGTGAGGCCAAACGTTTTGTCGTTATAGGCTTGTAGCTTCTCTCTTGATTCAGCGATGAACGCTTCAATCCGTGCGATTTCCTCTTCCGCCTTCTCTTCTTTTCCGAAAATTATTCCGTATTCCCGCAGCGCCCCTTGCCAATTATTTTCATTGCTGTCAACAGTAATGACAGGAGCTATTTTGTCCAACTGCCCGTTGTAGTTCGCATATCGACTTGAGACCGCGATGATCAGATCCGGATCAATCTCCAGCAATTTCTCTATATTGGGGTTGGCGATTGAGCCGATATCCTCAATTTCATTATTCTTATACGGTGCCAATGACTCCCACTCGTCAAGCACATCGATATCTGTAGCGGCCACCGGGGATTCGCCAAGTAAGAACAGATGCTCGAAATTACGGAAGAAAAGAAGCGCAACCTTTTCAGGTTTTTTCTCCAACACAACCTCGCGGCCAAGTGCATCCACATAAGTTCTCGGCCAGTTTTTTGCTTCCCCCTCCTTTTGTTCGGAATTGGCGACCTCCGTTACAGGCGGGGTATGGTTCGATGATTCAGAGCTGTTAGCTTTAGGTGTTCCGCTACATCCAGCTAATATACTCATACTTGCTAAAAGTGCAATGGAGACGATCAGTCCCATAAACTTTTTCATGCTAATTCCTCCATTTATCTTCTTTGTTTTGCCTTGTCTGGCTTGGCTATGCCAGTTTAGCAAAACCGATTTTAGATGTGAATGGAGCCATCCTGAAATCCATATGGATTATTCCTCAACTTGATCCTGAACTCACCGGGGGAGACACCGAACTGTTTCCTGAACAGTCGGCTGAAATATAAGGCATCGGCATAACCAACGCATGTGGCCACCTCGCCTATTGGCGCATCGCTGGCTAACAAGGAGTCTTTGGCCTGGTTAAGACGATAGGCCATCAAGTAATTGCCCGGTCCCATACCTGTGTATTTCTTAAACACGTAAAATAACCTGTTTTCATTGATATCATTTTGTTCCGCTAAAGCACGCACGGTCAGCGCATCCATATAATGCTCGTGTATGTAATTGGATATTTGCTCAAATAACGCTTGATCACCGTCGTTGCTTTGATTTCGGACGCAGATGAAGAGTTCCTCCAGTACGCGGCGGAATAAGGTCTCTGTCTGAAAGGCTGTAATACCTCCCGGCTGGCGGGATAATCGCCACAGCAGTTTAAGCAGTTCCATCAGACGGGGGCTCTGGCCCGGTGAGAGCTGGAAATGCGTTTTTTGCAGAGAAAAGCTTGGTGGCTCTGGAATGCAAAGGCGATAGTGTATAAGCAGATACTCCCACCTGTCATTGCCAATAACCTTTCTGTCCAATTTCATATTTGCTCCCCCATGAACCACATTTCCCGGAGTGAGTAAATAGGGCGTTCCGTTGAAGACAAATTCCGCTTCCCCTCTTAAAGGAAATACAAAGCCTGGAAATGCTTCGGTATATCCGTTACAGAACCTTCCCGGTTCCTGGCTGTACCGGCTAACTTGTTCTACCTGAAAAGAGGTTTGCGCAAAATGCTCAGCCAGCTTGTTAATGTCTATTTTCATTTTACACCGCTCCCCTGTACTGCTTTAATGAGTTATCCAATCAACAAATCACATGATTTTATATTACTTTAATTGATATTGATTATCAATATCAATTAGGGGCGCGTCTATTATCGTGGCAACCGTTGCCGTTACTATGGAACCAGGCTATCAGCTTTTGCTCTGAGCTTGGGAATAGATCTTATAACGTAAAAACAAAAAAAGCCGCGATTTTCGCGACTCCTTAAGCGTATATATTCTTGTTCGAGTACTACAGCGTTTCTTCATTTACAATACGTTATACGAAGCCGCCAGATGAGCCGATTTTTTGCGATAATCGGTCGCGATCCCTGCCTGCACATTAAGCAGTTGAATCATATCCTTCGTGTTTTGGTCCATAGAGCCTTCCTGCTCGCTGTGAAGCGCCTTGTCCCCTTCTTGCCTCTGAGGAGCGGCATCACTTTGCGGCTCCTGCATCTCGCTGAGCAAAATCCGGCTGCCGTCCGCCCGGACAATGTACTGCCTGATATAACCGTTCTCTCGGCATGTAACCAGTTTGCCGCTGCTTTCTTTTGATTTGTTCGACGGATCGTCAGTCTGTTCTTTGCCAAGCTCAAACATATATTCCGCTGGCCGGCGGATATCCTGTTTAGGCTCCTGAAATTTCAATCTTGCCGTGGTGCCTGTTTCAAGCCGCATATTACTCTACTCCTTTTTCTGTCTATATCTTCTCATATATGTATCGGCATTCTATTGAAATTTGTTCAATGTTTCTGGCCTTAAGCGCTCGCATTCTGTAACACTCATGCGTAAAGGACTTCATCTTTACTTCTTATCATATTCAATAAAAATGGTCTTGGGCTCAAATCTTGGTTCAAGGCCATCATGGAGACTTGTTCTACTACTCAGCATAAGCTAAACAAAAAACAAGGGGTGAGTCTCCCAACAATGAAATATAAAAGTACCACGATCAAGAGTAAATGGACGAAAACTCAGTGGTTGCTAAATGATCCCTTTTTCCAAAGATACGTACCGCGTACATTATTATTCAACAAAAAAAATCTACTCGCTATGCTGGATGACTATAATATCGTCTTCTTAAAGCCCACCAATGGATCAGGTGGAAAAAATATTATCCGAATTCGTAAAATAGACAAGGGTTACCAGAGCCAGCTGAATACTACTAAAACAGTGTACTCAAGTGCAGCCCAATTGTATCGGGCTTTAAAACGCTTTGCGGAGAGCAGACCTTATCTGTTGCAAAAAGGAATACGCTTAGCCAAAAGCAAAGGCAAGCCATTCGATATCCGGGTTATGGTCCAGAAGACCAGATTTGGAGATTGGGTCAGCACGGCCTTATTTACCAAAGTAGGTAACCCCAAGAAGGTAGCCACCAATTATAATCAGGGCGGAACCATTGGCACTTTCAGCAAGACGATGAACGGTGCCGATTTCAACTCCATCTTCACCCCGCAACTGGAATCAGAACTCAAAAGAATGGGTGTTGCCGTTGGCCGGAACTTTGACCGTCATCACCAAGGATTCCAAGAACTCGGTCTGGATGTAGCTGTCGATTCCAAGGGGAAACCCTGGATTCTGGAAGTGAATACTCGGCCGCAAATATACCCCCTTAAAGCATTAAAAGATCAGAGCCTATATAATAAGATTCTGTCCTATGGGAAGCAATATGGGCGTCTCAAATAGCCATAAAGTGAAATGAATGCTACTTATGGCTAAACTGCCGGGCTCTATGCCCGGCAGTTGCAGGTTATTTATAAAGCTATTTCTATCACTCTACGAAAAGTCTAGCTCTATTAGATACGAGATGATTAACGTACTGGATCGCTTAAAGTGCTGTCAATGCCCCGTTCCTTCTTCCGTTTGGAGCGAATCATAAAAACAAATGGCAGAGCCAGTACTACTACAAGCGTTGACAAAATGTTTAGATCGTTAATGCCCATCGTGGTTGATAGCTGGACTAAGCTCGATCCGACGTCCCCATCCTTTAGCTTGTCAGCGTGATCTGCTGTACGTGAAGCTAGCAGCGTGGTGAAAAGAGCCACACCAAACGATACGAATACATTTCGCAACCAATTCTGAATGGAGGAGGCATGGCCGATATACTCGCGTGAAACCTCCTCCATGCCGGCTGTCGTCGCCGGCATTAGCACCAGAGCCAGACCTAAACTGCGGATTGTCATCCATAAGAGCGTATAAGCAGATGAACTGTCGATTTGAAGCCACGCTAGCGGCAAATTTCCTGCAATCATCAGCAATACGCCAATAAGTAATAGCGGCTTGGGTCCAACCCCCTTATATAGTCTGCCAACAACCAGGGACATTATTGCCATGGCAAGCGTGGACGGCAACAAAATGATCCCTGTATCAAGTGGCGAATGCCCCTGAACATTTTGCAGGAAGACGGGCACGAGAAGCATGCCTGAAAAAAAGTTGATCATTACGATACAGAGCAATATGACCGTCATCGTGAAGCGTCGATTTAGAAACACTCTGAGCTGCAGTAGCGGCGACTCGATGGACATCTCGCGCCATAGAAAGAGCGCCAGCGCCAATAGTCCCCCGCCCAGACAAAGCAGTGTGCTAACCGATCCCCAGCCCCAACCGGAGCCTTGCGACAACGCGATCAGCAGCAGTGAGCTGGCGGCGATGACTGTCAAAAGCCCCCATAAATCGAATCCCTTCGGTACGCGCAGGCGATAGTAAGGAATGAAGAAAAAGGCAGTAACGATAGCAAGCACACCGAGCGGCACATTGGTCCAGAAGAGCCATTTCCAGGATCCGTGCTGGATAAGCCAACCTGCATAGCTCGGTCCAATCGCTGGCGCCACGATCGAAGCGGCAATCCAGATGCTCATGGCGACAGACTGCTGGTGTCGCGGTATGATCTGAAATATCATCGTCATCGATGCAGGCACGATAATACCGCAGAATGCACCCTGAATTATGCGGAACACGATCAGCATCGGTGCGTTCCAGGACAAAGCGCATAGTACGGAGGCCACCGTCATGCCAAGCAAAGCGAAAATATACAGCCGCTTGTAACTGTAGCGTTCACCGAAATACCCGGCAGTTGGCGCGAACGTGCCAAGCGCCAGCATAAAGCCTGTCAATGTCCATTGCACGACATTTAAGTCGGTGGAAAATTCTTTTTGCAAAACCGGTAAAGCTATATTAATCGTATTACTGTTCAACAGCGAAAGGAAATTTCCCATGAAAATAGCTATTATTATGGGGATAAACTTCATAGGCTTCTGTGTTTGTGGCTCTTCGGTGTTGATTAAATTCTTTTTTTCCATAGCAGGTTAAACCATCCATTTACTTATTGTTTACTTGTTAACAAAATATCTACTCGGACACATCCGCGGCAATTTCATTCCAAGCATTGCCCGGACGGGCTGGAACGTCGGGGGGATCGGCTGTTTACCCAATACTGCCTTCCATCTCCAGCTTGATGAGCCTGTTCATTTCCACCGCATATTCCATGGGCAGTTCTTTCGTGAACGGCTCGATGAAGCCCATCACGATCATCTGGGTCGCTTCTTCCTCGGACAGGCCTCGGCTCATCAAGTAGAAGAGCTGATCCTCGGATACCTTGGAGACAGTCGCTTCGTGTTCCAGCGTGATATTGTCGTTCATGATCTCGTTATAAGGTATCGTATCTGACGTGGACTCATTATCGAGAATAAGCGTGTCGCATTTGATGTTAGACTTGGCGCCGAAAGCTTTTCGTCCAAAAGTAGCCAAACCTCGGTACGTCACTTTACCACCGTGTTTGCTGATCGATTTTGATATGATGGTCGATGTCGTATCCGGAGCCAGATGAATCATTTTGGCCCCGGCATCTTGATGCTGCCCCTTGCCTGCGACCGCAATCGAGAGCATGTTCCCCTTTGATCCGCGTCCTTTTAACACTACGGAAGGGTATTTCATCGTCAGCCGCGAGCCAATATTGCCATCCACCCATTCCATGGTTGCGTTTTCTTCAGCTATCGCCCGCTTTGTCACCATATTATAAATATTGGGCGCCCAATTTTGAATAGTTGTATATCGCGCCCGGGAATTTCGCTTGCAGATAATCTCTACAACGGCACTATGAAGTGAGTTCGTGCTGTAGATCGGTGCCGTGCAGCCCTCTACATAATGGACAAAGCTATCCTCTTCCATAATAATGAGCGTTCTTTCGAATTGTCCCATGTTCTCCGAATTGATGCGGAAGTAAGCTTGCAAAGGAACCTCGCATTTTACCCCTTTTGGAACATAAACAAAGCTTCCTCCGGACCATACCGCGCTGTTCAGTGCGGCAAACTTGTTATCGCTTGGCGGAATAATGGTGCCAAAATGTTGACGCAGCAGTTCGGGATGCTCGCGCAGCGCTGTGTCGGTATCTGTAAATATAACCCCTTGTTCCTCCAGCTCTTGTTGGATACTGTGATAGACGACTTCGGATTCATACTGAGCCGACACCCCGGCAAGAAACTTCTGTTCCGCTTCCGGTATGCCAAGCTTGTCAAAGGTTTGCTTAATCTCGATCGGCACTTCCTCCCAAGTTTTGCCCTGCTTCTCGGAAGGCTTGACATAATATTGAATATCATTGAAATCCAGGGCTCCCAAATCGCCCCCCCATGCAGGCATCGGCATACTTTGGAACACTTCCAGCGCCTTTAGCCGAAAGTCGAGCATCCAGTCGGGTTCTTCCTTCATCTCCGAGATGGTAGTAACGATCTCACGAGTCAGTCCCTTACCGGATTGGAACACTGCTTGATGCGCATCTTTGAAGCCGTATTGATATTCTCCCAGCTCCACCATTTCCTTGGCCATATGTTCTCATCCTCCTTATTCAGCAAATATGCTTGCTTGATCCGATTCCTTGATTTGTCCCAGCTTCTGCTCCACAAGCGCTTGCAGCTGGGTGGCTACACCTTCCAGCGGTACTTCGGCCACGACGGGAGCAAGGAACCCATATACGATTAGCTGCTCCGCCTCCACCCGGCTAATTCCTCTGGACATCAAATAATACAGCTGTTCCGGATTAACTTGTCCGACGCTGGCGGCGTGTCCGGCTTTCACATCGTCTTCATCAATCAACAGGATCGGATTGGCATCGCCGCGCGCCTCGGGATGCAGCATCAATATTTTTTCGGTCTGCTGTCCGTTCGCGCCTGTTGCCCCCTTTTCAATTTTGGTGATTCCGTTTAATATGGCGGTTGACTGCTCTCTCATCACCGCTCTGATTACCATATCGCTTGGCGAATTCTTGCCGATATGAACCGTCCGGGCTGTAATATTCATCGTCTGACGACCGGATCCTACCAGGATGGACTTTAAATCCGAACCGGCCCCTTCGCCTTGGAGCACGGATACTGTATCGCTCATCGTCTTGCCCCAATTCATTTCGCCAATCAACCAGTTGACCTGTCCGTCGTGTTCAACAATGGCGCGTCGATACGTCAGGTCGATCAAGTCTCTTTCCAGTTGGTGCAATGACACGACATGGACCTTTGCCCCTTCGCCGACGAATACTTCCATAACGGCTTGGTTCACCGCCACAATCTTGCTTAAGGAGGACATGGTATTCTCCACCAGTGTTACGGAGCTGCCCTCCTCGGCTACCACCAATACATGCGGCATAAAGAGCGTATCGGATTCATCTACACAAAATAGCGTCTGCAGCGGGGCCTCCACATGAACCCCCTTAGGGATGTAAATAAAGGCTCCGCCGCTCCAGTGTGCGGCATGCTGCGCGGTAAGCAGATTCTCCTCCGTCTTCACGGCTTGCATCAAATAGGGCTTAACCAGTTCCGGATATTGCCGGGCCGCTGTTTCCAAATCGGTTAAAATAACGCCTTGCTCCCCCAGCCCTTCCGTCAAGTGCTTGATCAAAGGGCCTGAATTTTGCTGTACCAGTACATTGTCAGAGTACACCCATTTTCTGATGGATTCCGGTAATTCTTCGAGAAATGTCAATAGCTCTGGCTTGCGGTATACGCCTTGCTGAGGTAAAGGCCAGCGCTGCAAATTCGTCTTCTCCAGCCTGGGCAACTGCAGGGTACTGATGGCATCCAGGCCTCTCTTCCTCAACATCGTCAGCCAATCCGGGTCTGCTTCATAACGAACTTGTTCTGATGCCCGGTTCTCTGCACTGTTCATTGTCATGTTACGGCTCTCTCCTTTCAGATACGCGGTGACTTGGTTTGCATTGGCATTTGAAACGATTCTTCTTCGTCCGGAGCAGCAGATTCCTCTGTAATCCCCAGTTCTTCTTTGATCCACTCATATCCGTCGGCTTCTAACCGCTCCGCCAATTCCGGCCCCCCGGATTTTACGATGGTTCCTTGCATCATTACATGTACGAAGTCCGGCTTGATATAATTAAGCAGTCGCTGATAATGCGTAATAATTAAAAATCCGCGGTCTGGGCTACGCAAAGCGTTGACCCCTTCAGCAACGATGCGCAGCGCATCAATATCCAGACCGGAGTCGATTTCATCCAATATGACCAAAGGCGGTTCGAGCATCAGCATTTGCAAAATTTCATTCCGCTTTTTCTCCCCTCCGGAAAAACCCTCGTTCAGGTAACGATGCATAAATTCCGGGTTCATCTCCAGCGTCTGCATGCTCGCTTCCATCATCCGTACAAATTTAATTAACGAAAGCTCTTGGCCTTTTTCACGCCTTGCATTGATCGCACTGCGCATGAAGTCAGAATTCGTGACCCCGGTGATCTCACTCGGATATTGCATAGCCAGGAATAATCCTGCCCGGGCCCTTTCATCCACTTCCATCTCCAGCAGATCTTCCCCGTTAAGTGTAACAATCCCCTCTGTCACTTCGTACTTGGGGTGCCCCATCAAAGCTGAGGCCAATGTACTCTTCCCCGTTCCATTCGGTCCCATTACAACATGAATTTCTCCGCCATTCACCTCAAGGTTCAGACCTTTCAGGATCTCTTTGCCTTCTACTGCCGCCTTTAAATGTTCGATTCGCAGGTTCACTGTCATTTCATCGCCACTCCTTTTCATTTGCCTCATTCAACCCGTATTCTTACAAAACTGCTGACCAGGTACATATCCGTTTGATCTTATACTCATCATTTTTAGGCTTCCGTTACCATACCTCCCCAGAACACTTTTGTTTTGTTTACTAGTAAACATAATATGTGATAATGATTCTCAATGTCAATGATGATTTGAGAAAAACCTTGGTTGCGGCACTTGCTGAATCCGTTAAATTGTGATATTTTAATTTCCGAGTTAACAATATGGAGTGTGATTCCGAATCAATGGATTATCCTGTCAATATTAAGGCGTTAATTTATGAACAGTTGCTTCACTTCTCTCATTTGCATGAACAGCGAATGGAGCTTGAACTTAAAGAGATTCAAGATATGGTGCAGCTCCGGCAATTGAAAAGCATCCCAGGTAATTTATCGACTATCCATGTGCTGGATTGCATCGGCCATTATGAACCGATTAATCATTCCGCGATTGCAGAGAAATTAAAATTGTCCAAGGCAAGCATTACCAAGATCAGTAAGAAGCTGCTTGAGCTTGACCTCATTCGCCGGACCCAGCTGAACGACAATCGTAAAGAGGTGTATTTTCGTCTAACGCCCCATGGGAAGCAGATGTACGATTTGCATCGGGATTTGCATGAAGAGGAGGAACAGCGCTTTATACAATTTTTGGGAGATTACTCCGAAAGCGAGCTGCAGACGATTTTCAAGTTTTTTCAAGGTATGTCCCGGTATGTAGACAAGAGATAAAAAAATTTTTTGGTATTATTGTTTACTAGTAAACAAATTTAGCAAGGAGGAATTATATTGGATTATCCCCAAGCGATCAAAGAACGCAGAACCATCCGGAGATTTAACACAACACCGGTAGCGCCAGAACTGGTCGTATCCTTGATGAATGATGCGGCCAGTCTATACGAAGCTGAAGGCGCGCCGCGCTGGCGCTGCCTTATCGCGAATACACCTGAGGCGTGCCATAGGTTGGTGGACAGCATGATGGCCAAGATGAAGGAAAGCCGCTTCGGTAAGCTCATCCCCGCTAAAATGATCGATTTCTTCGTCAAACGAATAACGGATATTCCCGCTCACCTGATCTTCATTGCCGAGTCTGCCTCCGATCGGCGGAAGAGCGACGAAAATTACGCTGCAGTCTGTAGTGTAATGCAAAATTTTCAGCTGCTTGCCTGGCATCGCGGGTTGGGCGCGCTATGGGATACGGACCCTATGTTTCATAGCGAGGCGTTTCTTGCAGAAATCGGATTGCAGACCGGTGAAAGATTTGCCGGGATTTTGCATATAGGGTATTTCGATAAAGCACCGAGAGCCCGAAGAAGAACGCCGGCGGAGCAGAAATGGACTGCAATCGGCGGTGGGAAAGCGGATGAGCTTCAGCCGGGTCACGTGCGCATTGCGGTGCCGAGCATTCTTGAAGTGCTGAATGATGCCGTCTGGGCACCAAACGATGGACTAAGGGAGCCATGGCGCTTTATCCATGTGACGGGCAGCCTCGCTGCCACAAAACTCTCGGATTCATCCGGAAATGCATCATCAGCTTTTCTCCTTATTGTAGCCAAGCAAGAAGTTGATCCCCACAAGCAGGAGGAGGATTACGCGGCGGTCTGCTGTTTGATCCAGAACGTCCAACTGTTGGCTAAATCCAGATCATGGTACTCGCGCCGATCAATACCGAATTGGATTTATGACCCGAATCAGTGTGAGCCGTTTGGCATTCAGCCGGGCGAGCGGATCGTGGCGGTTCTGGAATTCAGAGAAGACGATCGACCGTCGGGCTCGCACTCCTCCCCTTCCCCATTCCTTAACATCACGCAGCTATGAGGGGATATTAAATATCTCGTATGAAACGGAATTAGCACCCTGACCCAAAGAAAAAACAGTCTCCCCTAGCGGAAGGGGGACTGTTTGTCGTCATCCTACTAACCCTGCATTCTTTAATAGCTTCTCTATCCCAAATTGATCTCCCGGATCTTTTCCGGTGCCACTTTCGGTTTTCGGTCTTCGGTAAGCAGGCCGTTGACCTCATGCTGCACATCTGTAATCTGCGTATAACAGTAGCCGGAAATAAACGGAATTGCTTTGATCGCTCTTGTTATGCTGCCGAATCGCTCCAGGAAAGCTTCCTCACTATCAACCTGATTACCGTAACCCCAGCCATGCTCGCTCTTGAAAGCAATCCCTCCAAACTCGCTGATCATAATCGGTTGGCCTTTATAACTGTAGCCTTGGGCGAACGCAAATTTCCACTCGTTGTACGTACCGATGCTGCCCGTAATCGAGTCTTTATCCTTGTAGGTTTCATACAAATCTTCGCCTCGCTCCACGTAATCATGAAGCGTCAAAATATCAGAAATAGTGTGCTCCCATCCATCATTGGTGATGACTGGACGATAAGGATCGATCGATTTGGTCAAATAATAAATGCCCTCCGTAAATTTTTGCTGCCGGTCGTCATGGATAATATTTTGAATGCCCCAGGATTCATTAAAGGGTACCCAGGTAATAATGCAGGGATGATTATACTGCTGCTGTACAACCTCAATCCATTCCTTGGTAAAACGCTCCACAGCTTCGTCGTTATATTCAAAAGCAGCCGCCATTTCGGACCAGACCAACATGCCTTTGACATCACACCAGTACAGGAACCTGGCGTCTTCAATTTTCATATGCTTGCGCAAACCGTTGTAGCCCATCTGGGCAATCGCCTCGATATCTTCTATCAGCGCTTCTTCCGACGGCGGTGTCAGATGACTTTCGGTCCAGTAGCCCTGATCCAGGATCAATCTTTGGTAAAGGGGAATATTGTTCAGCAGGATTTGGCCATCCCTGATCGAGATTTTGCGCATGCCAAAATAGGAGCCCACCCGATCGATCTCTTGTTCTCCTTCATACAGCACAAACTCCACATCAAATAGATTGGGATGGTCCGGGGACCACAGGTTTTGCAGCCATGGTCCGTTGATGCCGCTCATCATGCCGGTTTCCAACATAAGCCAGGCTCTGTCCACCGAAAGGCTCAGCTTTCTTACTGTCTCCCCTTTAAATGTAATTTCGGCCTCCAGCCGCAGATTATTTTTCTTCTTTGTACCGTTAAAGCGAAAGTCAAACCGCATCTTTTGGGCGTCGATGTCCGGCGTCGTTTTCACCATATCCAGGCGGGTTTCATGGACATGCTCAAGCCAGACGCTTTTCCAAATGCCTGTTGTCTGCACATAAAACGAATCATGATTCCGCCCGGCCCAGCGCTGCTTGCCTCGAGGCTGCAAACAGCTATCGCTGTCTTCCACTTTCAGCACCATTTCATTTTCAGCGTCTTGAACCAGCAGGTCGGTAATATCAAAGGAGAACCGAGCATATGCCCCTTCATGCTCTCCCGCATAACTACCGTTCACCCAACAGGTGGCTTTATAATCGACGCCTTCGAAATGCAGGATTGTTCGTTTCCCTTCCGCCTCAGGGGACAGTATCAGTTTTCTGCGATACCAGACCTGCGCATGGAACTTCTCCTCACCGATCCCGCTCGCCCGGGTTTCATAGGTAAATGGAACGTTTATTTGGAGTGCAGCCGGAAAATGGTCCATCCAACGTTCAGCAACCCCAACTTCGTCATCATCGAAACTGAAATCCCACTCCCCGTTCAGATCCACCCACTTATTTCGTACAAATTGGGGTCTTGGATAGTTTTTTATATAAAATTTCGTAGCTGCTGTGGACATTTTAGGCACCTATCCTCTCTCTAATCACTGAAGTATACTCTGTATTTCTTATCACAGATTACTATCTTGTATAGAGAAAGGAAATGACTTATCCTATCTAATAACTGATCTATTATCCTTTTGAGGAGTGGACTTGATTGATACATTTGAAGCGATGCGGTTATCATGTGATTCATCCGGAAGGCTTTACGGTCGATCGCCCGGAAGGCTCCGGGGATTACGTATTTTTACTCTTTCGCAGCAAAATGGAGCTTAGGGTGCAATCGCAGAATGTGTTTGTTGAACCCAATAGCTTTATTATTTTTAACAAAAACAGCCCGTATTTCTACCGGGATACCGAACAACCTCTGATTCATGACTGGTTCCATTTTGAAATGGAGGCCGCAGACGATTTTTTTGATCGGTTGAGTCTGCCTCTAGATACCTTAATCAAAGCCTATGACCCCTTTTATATTTCCAGAAAAGTGAATGAGATTCATTGGGAGAATTTGCAGAATGGAACCTTCCGACATGAGATCATCGATTATACCATTCGTTGTCTGTTCATGAAGCTTAGCGATATACGAAATCATCTGGAGCCACATCATCAGATCAGCAAATACTATGATCAGTTCCTGAATCTGAGAAATGAAGTTTTCAGTTCCCCATCTACCTGGTACACTGTCGAGTTCTTGGCGGATAAGATGAAGATGAGTCGATCTTATTTTCAGCATATCTACAAACAAATTTTTGGCGTGTCGGTAATTAACGATATTATCCTTAACAGACTAGGGTATGCCTCCTATTTACTGAAGAACACATCGTATACGATCAGCCATATTTCTGGAATTTGTGGTTATGAGAACGATGTGCATTTTATGCGGCAATTCAAAAAGTTCATAGGACTAACGCCAAGTGAATACAGAGAAAGGCCTGATGTTGCCGAGCTGCCGTAAACTGCAAGCACTGGGTTTTGTTAAAAATAGGAAGTGATCTTTCCCGTCTACATCGAAATTCCAAAGTTTCTTCTTGGGGATGCAAATTGCTATTGAAGTTATGGAAAAAAGGTATTAATTAAAACAGGAGCTAAGCCCATAGATTGGGCTTAGCTCCTGTTCCTTATTGTATAGGCCTAAGGTCAGGATCTGATTCAGGTCCTCCTGGCTTTGGATGGTGTTCAAGCTCTTCTCCTGGATGTTAAGCAGCCTCTCGACTTCCTCGATGAACCACTGCTGTCCTTCACTTTGCTGAATAAGGCTTTCGCATATGCGCTCGCTGTAGGCTTAAGCTGAAAACCGGCGGCTTGTGCGGAAGTCGCAAATCCGCCTAGACTTTCTAGCATCAGAGAGAATACTTTACCACAAATTGGATTGGAAATAGTTTGTTTCGCTCCAAATAAACTCTTTTTTTATCTGAATATGTAGAAAATGAGATTTAAGTAAACAAGTGTGGAGGTGATTGAGGATGATATCGCTGAATCTCTCATTTAAAGAGAAGATGAAGGGTTGAGTTTCATGCGTTGGGGAGATGAACAAAAAAAGACTCACCATCTCAGCCCCGTACTACGTACGCGCGGAGCCTATGGTGAGTAAAGTGAACAGCTTTATTATTTTTTGATAGTAAACTGTAGCGCTCGTCATTTCATTGGGGTTGTAATTTTGCAGCTTCTCTTTCTGCTACCACTTTGTTTAACTTCTCCGACATGAATAACATTAGAATTGCCAAAATAATCAAAAATAAAGGATACAAGCCTATGCTAACATGGGCTGCAATGAAGCCAAAAAGCGGAGGCATAAAGGTTGTGCCGACATAAGCGCTTGCCATTTGGATACCGATAATAGCCTGTGAATTTTCTTTGCCAAAATTGAACGGTGTAGAGTGAATAATCGCAGGATAAGTAGGCGCACACCCCAGTCCAACGATAATTAGCCCAATTAACGCCAGTACATCCGTTGTTACGGGTAAGGCAATGAAAATGATGCCTGCCATTGATGTGAAGATTCCGATGCGAATCAATAACTTATCGCCCAATCGATCAGCGATGAATCCAGAAAGGAAGCGACCGAATGTAATTCCAAGGAAAAACAGGGATGCAAAACGAGCGGCTACATTAATATCTACTCCCCGATGTTGTACCAGATAGCTGCTTGCCCAAAGCATGGTTGTTTGTTCCAGTGCACAATATGAGAAGAAGGCAACTAGAATAAGAGGAACCCCGTTTATTCGAACAGCTTGCTGCAAACTTAGCGGCTTAGATGAAATCTCTTCCTTAGAGTTCTCTGCATTTCTATTCTTCCACAACGGCAAACTGATAAAGAGGATCACAGTCAATATAATCTGAATGATGCCGATCGTGCGATAACCATTATTCCACCCATAACCGCCCGTCAGATAATAGCTCATAATATAGGGACTGACAGCCGCGCCAACACCCCAGAAGCAGTGCAGCCAGCTCATATGGCGGGAAGCATAGTGCAGAGCAACATAGTTATTAAGTGCGGCGTCAACCGCCCCTGCGCCAAGACCATAAGGGATCGCCCATAAACATAACCAGACAAACGAATGTGATATGGAGAAGCCGAAAAGAGCCGCCGCTGTCAACAAAACACTGATTGCCGTTACGAGTCCGGTTCCAAGCCTCCTGGTGAGTTTATCGGAAAGCAAGCTGGAAATAATGGTTCCGCAGGCAATAATCATAGTAATCAATCCGGCATAAGAAACAGGAACACCGAATTCTGATTGCATTACAGGCCAGGCAGATCCAATTAGGGAATCCGGCAATCCCAAACTAATAAATGCCAAATAAATGATAATAAGTAAAATCGAAACCATCCATTCCTCTCCATTTCTATTCCTTTTCTGTTCTTTAATCGCAGATCACGATATTTATAATTATAGTTTCAATTATTCAAATTAACATAACAAAAATATCCGATTTTATAACTATAGTATTATTTTCACCGAGGTTTAAATCTGGCGCAAAATAAAAAACCGCGATTTTACGCGGTTTTATGCATATATGTTCCTGTTCCCCTACTGTTATTCGATTGCATCAGGCGATTCAAGCTCAAGCTGCACTTCTACGTTGCCAAGCAGATACCAACCGTCCGGTTGTCGGCCGGTATTGGCCAGTTGAACGGCGGGCCGATGGGTATGCCCATGCAAAATAGCAAGCTCAAGCTGATAACTGCCCAGTGGCATATCTGCCGGAATCCATACGTTACTGTCGAAAAGGCTGTCCCCGGGGAGCCACTCGCAGATATTGGCATCCGTGATAAAAACTTGTGTCGCTCGCTCGCCTTTAAGTCTCAGAGCTAAAGGAAATTTCTTATAGCAAGGAGCGACGCCCAGATTCTCCCACCAGGAAGCAAACGCCAGCTTGCCGCCCGGTTTTACCGTCTCAGGGAATGAGAACTTGCGTAAGGCCAGACGATAGCCCATTTTTTTGAGCCAACGATCCACGTTGGGCTCCCATTCCTTGGGGATCGGTGAAGACTTTGCGTTAAAGGATGAGATATGCCATTTCAACGATTGATCAATAATGTAATCGATATCCCACCCCATATCCTTCCAGTGCTGAACCACCCAGCATACCTCCAGCGAAACGGGAGCCTTCTTCCACGCGTCCTGCATGCCTGAGCGTATAAGCTGCTGCGGATAATAATCGTTCATATGCGACCAGTCATCCGAGAAATCCCACGCTTTGCCGCACACATCCCCCAGACAATCGACACGCCAGCCTACATTAGCTTTAGACAAGCCGTAGCCGTTCGTCTTCTTATCGGTCAGCAGCATCACAAGCGGTGTTTCTTTGAAGGAATCCGTGTAGGCATCGACCAGCGCCTCTCTTGTTGTACGGGTCAGCAGATTTGAACCGATGCCTTCCCCCCAGGAGCCTACAATGGAGAGATCCACACTTTCCATATCCGGGTGGCCATCGTATCTTCTGCCCAAGGCGCGGATAAAGTCTCCGAAATACTCGGCATAAGTCGGATCTTCCGCATCAACCATCCAACCTGGCCCATCAAACTTCTCGGGCGGTTTCCCTAGTAATTCCCGATACCAAGCGGGAACGTCTTCTTCTTCGTTAGCACCATAAGGGGCTATTCGAAGCATTAGCGTTTGTTTGCGCTGCCGGGCTGTCGCGAGGGCCTTGTCTATGAGCTCCCAATTGTAGCTGCCCTTTTCCTGCTCTATGTATTTCCAGTAAATCCTGAAATAAGCGATTGAAGTCATTGGATGATTTTCATTCTCCAGGTTTCCATCGAAGTCTTGATATACAATGGGGGATCCCTCTGTCCAACGTTTTCCTTCGTTCAATTTGTCTCCATTAAAGCGTTGAAAAGTCGTAAATCCGATTCCGGGGTTCATCAGAACATCGTCGATTAATTTCGGTCTTGTAACCATGACTTTGCAAGTACTCATTCCTTCCACTCCTTCCGGGTTCGTTACTTTAATCATAAATGAACCGAACAGCAGCTCAATATCAATTTATTGATTTTACTTTTGTTCTTTTTACTATTTTTGATAGGACGTATTATGGAATATTCCGGTGTAGATTTGTTCCTATAAAAATGGTAGATTAGGGATTAACAGAGCAAATGTTCGTATTTTATTTTGTGGAGGGTGTTGGAATGGACAAGAATTCGGTTTATAGACCAAACATTATAGGCGCTGGCGAAGTTGGCAGTGCTATCCCGGTTGAGATGGACAGGGAATCTATTCACCAAACAAACAGCCTTTTCTGGGATACAAAAGGAAATGACATCTTAGGGGCAACCTCGCTTCCTTACTATGGAGCCTTTGTCTCAGAAGAAAAATGCCAGCTATTTGGTGATGTCTCGGGAAAAAAGATGCTGGAGATCGGCTGTGGAACTGGTCATTCCTTGCAATATCAAGGGGAACGCAATGCATCTGAACTATGGGCTTTGGATATATCTGAACAACAAATCGAGAAGGCAAAGCAGCATTTGACGGACTGCGGCCTTTCAGCTCAATTTATCTGTTCTCCCATGGAAGAGGAATGCGGCATACCGGTGGATTATTTTGACTTTGTTTATTCGGTTTATGCCATAGGCTGGACCACCGATCTGGAAGGTACCTTTGGCCGCATCGCTTCTTATTTAAAACAAGATGGCGTATTTATTTTCAGTTGGTCCCACCCTATTCACAAATGTGTTGCTGCAGAAAATGATAGTCTTGCTTTTAAAAAATGCTATTTTGATGAATCCTGGTATTCGGTATCTCTTGAGGAGGGTACCCTAACCTTGTCGGACCGTAAACTATCAACCTATGTGAATGCACTCTCAAAGGCCGGGTTTGTTATTGAGCAAATGATCGAGCAATCGGATGAAGATATCATACAATCGCGAGGAGACAACAACGATTTTGCCCAAAAAGCCAAGATGCTTCCCGTAACCTTTGTCATCAAGGCAAGGAAGCTATAATCCGACTGAACGTAATAAACCAGGGATCTAAGCAAGGGAAGTTCGCCCGGATCCCTGGTTTTTTATGGTTGAATACTACCGCCTCTTCACCTTAAAGCCTTCCTACTCCAGCAATGGAACGACCCCTTAATTAGCTCTGGATAAAAGTTCAGAGCTGCTAGCTGGGGGCGGAACATTTATGGTGTTTGCTTCCAGGCTTCCTGATTTAATTCTCCATTTATTGCAGCCGCGGCGGCAGCTCCTGATGCGGCTGCCGCAATGGATTGATGCATTCGTGAAGACATGTCACCCGCTGCGTAAACACCAGGGACACTGGATTTTCCAAATTCGTCGACGGCGATCACTCCCGTCTCTGATAGGCGGCAGCCAAGGGACTGCGGCAAGTCCGTTCCCGGAACCAGTTCCGACTTGAAGAAGATCCCCGTACACGGAATTTCTGTCCCATCCTCAAGCAGAACATGGCTCACCATGCCCTCATAGGATAAAATGGCACGAATCGGCGTATCGAATAGCGGAATATGATGATCCCGCAAGTCATTGCGTTCAGCCTCACTCAATTCATCGGGGCCATTTGTGCAAACGGTAAACCGCTTCGTCCACCCCGACAGCAATGGAGCGAGATGCATGAGCGCATTTCCTCTGCTGATGACAACCAGCGGCTCCTCCCTTAATTCCCAACCGTCGCAATACGGACAAACAAATGCACTCTTTCCGTAGACCTCGGCCAATCCCGGAATTCCAAGCTTGCGATCCTTCATGCCTGCGGCAAACAGCAGCTTTTTGCTGGCGATCTTCATCCCGGCGGCCGTCTTCAGCAAGAAGCTTCCGTCCTCCCGCGTGATCGATACCACGGTATCTTCCACTTGGGAAACCGACGGATAAGCACGCAGTTGCTCCTTTGCGATACGTCGGAACTCGCTCGGGCTGATCCCGTCTCGCGTTAAAAACCCATGGGCCTCCCGGGTCACGGCATTGCGCGGACGTCCCTCATCAATCACAATTGTCTGCTTCCTGGCGCGTCCCAGCATAAGTCCGGCGCTTAAACCGGCGGGACCTCCCCCGATAATCGCTACATCCACTTTGTTCATAAATGCTTCGTCCTCCTCGTTAAGTGTTTTTCGATATTTAAGGCAACTGCAGGCTAGAACGCTCCTCCCTGTCGTACATATGCTGATTTTGCAGACGAACAAGCACTTTGCCGAACCGACCGCCTTGCTGAATTTCCACCTGATCACCGGGATAACGCTTATCCAGATGACGGGAGATCACATCACGGACCCTCTCGTCGACCGTGATCCCGTGCATTTTCAACCGATTGATCGTATCATTGAATGCGGTCTTTCTGGAGACTGTTATTGTTTTCATTTCCTGGGTTACTAATGATTGATAAGAGTATCCCTTTAATAGCAGTAGCTGGGTCAGGTACATCATCTCCAAATGTTCGGCCTCTCGGGGCCGAGCGGTGACAAGCGGCCATATCTCGTCAACCAGGCTGTGCTTGTGGGAACCTACCGACAAGCTCATATAACAGAACGCCCTCGCGCAGCTAAGCACCTTCTCTACACTGGCCCAATCGACCAGAACCGGGCACATGGAGACAAAGACAAGATCAAAGGCTCGCTTCCATCCCCTTACCTCAAGATCGATATGTTCGAAGGGTTCGTGGACCACTTTGACGGCTCCCTTCCCCAAGCCCGAACTATTCTGCTGAAGGAGCTCAACCAATGGCCGGGAGGTTTCCACCGCCGTTACAGCTGCTCCCCGCTCCGCGAAAGGTACGGAAAATCCCCCCGATGCCGCACCTATATCCAGAATAGAAGCTCCGGAAAATTCAACGCCCTGGTCCTCCAGCCAGTTCATAATCCGTCTGGCCCTTCGCCTTCCTTCTTCGCTAAACACCTCTTTATTGAATGACTTGGCGGATGAATCAAAAGAATGCGCTGGATCGATGCCAGCCCTCTTCATTTTGTTGACTCCCGTATTTGAATCCTCTTTCCAAGCCTGTTCCCATACCGACGAATCAAACAGTTCATTTGTCATTGTACTCATCCCCTGCTTTTTTCATAATAAATTTAAATGAATATTACAGACATTAAAGATAGTGGTTGTCTGTAATTAGCCTAAAAAACATCCTGCTCCAAAATCGAAACCGCCCTTGAACAAGGATACAGCCTTTAAGGGTTGAACCCAACTTATCGAAAGTGTTTGCATGAAACCACTATGGTTTAGCGAGGTTCATTTTGGGCGGGATATACCCGAGTTGCCTGCCGATTTTTACAATTTGTCCTCTATGATGAAATTCATGGGTGATCGTGTGCGTAAAAAGCCATAATTCGGTTAGCTCCATGCTATCACTTTGCCACGATGCTTGAAGGGCAGAATCCCATCTGTTCTTAAATTCATTTAGAAATTCATAAACCAGTTCATCCGTTTTCTTAAAAACTTCACGCATTTCCTGTATATTGTGAATGGACTCCGGTGTTATTTTGGGTAGTGATTTACCAAGGGCGCGAGTCCCCAACCATACCTGATAACACTCGGCTACGTGAGCATGTAAACGGTGAATAGATACTCCACCCAAGGTTTCAAGTTTTTTAACATAATCTGTAGGGGACATAATTTCGCAATAACGAAACAATGATTCCCTTGTGTTTTGGATCAAATCATACTGGCTTTCGAATACATTCATGTTTCCGCTCTCCTTTTGGCAATCAGTTGAATAGCGCTATCGCTTATAACCAATCCGCCTACATATCCGCCAGCCGTGCTTTCAAGCGCCTCACCCCCATTATCGATTTAATCATGCCGATGATTAATCACAGACTTTAAAGACATTTAGTGTCTTTAATTGAGCTAAAAAAGGGAATCATACGACGATATTCAGATCACGCACAAGATCAGACATTTTCTGATTTCTCAAGTGTTCTTCCATCTTCTCTTCTGCCGATAACACGACCTTTTGAATCGGGCATCCCGGTCCATGATCGAAACTGCAATCGAACAAGGAGGCCGAGCCTTCAATCGCATGAATAATATCGAGGAACGAAATATTTTCCCAATCACGCTTGAGGCGGTACCCGCCATTCACGCCCGTTATCGATTCAATCATGCCCGCCTTCACCAACTTGGTCAGTATTTTGGACAGATAGGTTGGAGACACCTTTTGCCGCTCCGCTAGCTGCTGTACACCGATTGGTTTCTGAGGAGTTGCCACAGTAAGAAAGAGCATCGTATGGAGGGCATAATCAGTAGCCTTGGAGAACTTCATTCATGATCACCTCAAACACAGACTTAATAAGTCCATAATATCTATTATGTCTCACATCGTCAAGGATGCCTGCCATAAATAACGGCAGCCGATCGCAGGGTCGATTGCCGTTGCATGATTTTCAGCCCAAGTGCCGCTTCCTTCTTCAAGGCTTGTATATGCTCATACGTCTTGGTAGATAAGATTAGGCACAACATAGATATAGATAAGCTCTGCGATCAGTTCAATAATGGTTTGAGTTACGACCACTGACGCAGCTATGGTGGCCATCTCCCCCGGTAAGGTAAGGGCCAGCGGAAGCACAACAAGCGAATTGCGTGTTCCCCCGCTAAAAATAAGTGCTCTGCCGTCTGACGGCCCTATTCTAAAAATAGTTGCGATAGCTCGTGAAATGAATGGCGAGGCGATATGGAATAATACGTAGATCGGTATCACAGCTACAATGATATTGAATTCCTTTACCACCCTGCCGATTTGCGAGCCGATCACCACGAAAAGCACAAGTGCCATAAGCGGAACGGGCAGCCATGCTGTAAAATCCAGAGCTTTAACACCGCCAGCGTTTCTTCTCGCCAAAAATTGAATGACCAATGCCAAAAATAAAGGAACAATAATTAAATAAGTAAAAGCTTCAACGAAGGGGCCAATTCTTACGATTTCGGATGCCTCGGCACCGATAAATAACCAAAGGTAAAAAGGCAGCATTATCAATTGGACTACAAATAGCACTGGAGTAGACGCCAGAATTAACTTTTCATTCCCTTTGCCCAATTGAGTAAAAACAATGACATAATCTATACATGGAGTTAGAAGCACCAAGAAAACCCCTATCAGAACCGGGCCAGGCTGAGGAAAAAGCTTGGTTAAGGCGAGTACAAGCAAAGGAATTAAGATGAAATTGACAAGCAATAAGGCTCCTATAAAGCGTCTGTTGGAAAGTGCTTCCCTTAATTTCAAAAAAGGAATTTGACAAAACATACTGAATAAGAGGATAGCAATTATGGATGAAACCATGGGTTCCAGAAAGCTGCCAATTTGCGGACTTAACCATCCCAAGGTTCCTCCAACGATTAATGCCACTGCATATACGCTGATTTGTTTCTTTTCTAGACTTTCTCTTGAAAACACCTATATGTTCTCCCCTTTTATTCGGATTCCACGCTGACATTATGCCTGAAAACGATGGCCGGGTAACTGGATATCACACCAGTCTCCTATATCGCATTGGCCAAATTCATTACTTCCCACAGCGGCTACTGTACCGTCCGATTTAAGCCCGATAGTATGAGTGCAGCCCGCCGCTACGGCCACCATCTCACGCCAGCCGCTTACATTGCATTGGTCATGTTTATTCAGGCCTGCAGCCACCACGGTGCCGTCTGATTTAAGACCGATGGTGTGATAACTCCCCGCCGATATCGCCACAATACCGCTCCAACCGCTTACGTCGCATTGGCCATGCTTATTCAAGCCCGCAGCTACCGCCGTGCCATCTGATTTAAGACCGACCGAATGAAGATAACCCGCTGCTACGGCCACGATCTTGGTCCAATCACTTACGTCGCATTGCCCATGCCGATGATTCCCCACAGCCGCCACCGTACCGTCCGATTTAAGGCCTGCTGTATGCCAGTCCCCCGCCGTAACTGCCACCATCTCACACCAATCGCTTACCTGGCTTTGCCCTTCATGATTCCGGCCGGCCGCCACCACCGTGCCATCCGTTCTGATTCCCACGGTACGACGCCAACCTGCTGCTACCGCTGCAATATCTTGCCAGCCGCTTACATCGCATTGGCCGTGCCCATTCCAACCCACGGCGACTACCGTGCCGTTTGATTTCAGCCCAACGGTGTGAGCGTTGCCTGTGTTCGTCGCCATATGAACATTGCCCGCCGCAACCGACACCATATCACGCCAGCCGCTTACATCACATTGACCCCGTTTATTATCACCCACGGCCACCACGGTACCGTCCAATTTAAGACCTACAGTATGACGACGTCCCGCCGCCAGGGGATATTTAGGCCACCGTTCTACCATGAGTGCCATATCTTTCGTTGAAAAGTCATCCATATTCTACCTCCTGACCACTTAAACGCACATCTAAGTATCTACTATTTTCATGCGAGATTCCATATTCACATCAAATTTCTTAATGGATCATCGGAAAAGTTCAACAGATTGTAAGAGTGTGAATCATTTACTTCATCTCATTTGTGGTGTATATACAAATTATGGCATCTATGCAAATTTTGAAAACTATGAAAGCTGAGGTAGATCGTCTAATGAGAAAACAATTGCTCTTGGTTTGTATCGCTTCAATAATCGCTTTAAGCGGATGTGCAGGTCAGCAGTCAGAAAGCAAAGGAAACGTAGATAGTGAATTGGTGAATATCAAACAATTAGTTAGTGATTACAGTGCCGGTAATATAGAAGACCAATCCGCCTCGATTAATTCAACACAGCTCATAGTTACTAAGCAGGATAATAGTCAGTTAACCTATGCACTGCCAAAAGACGAGTTCTTTGTTTCGATTGCACCCTATATTGAGCAAACACATCCCTGCGCCACTCACAGCTTGACGGGTTGCCAAGGTGAATTGATGAATGAAGAGTTTGAAATCTACATCGAAGATCACGAAGGGAACGTTATACGTGATGAAACAATAACGTCAAATTCCCATGGGTTTATTGATTTATGGCTTCCAAGAGATCAAGAATACAGGATCACGATTACCCAAAATGGAAAAACCGTAAAATCCGATTTCTCAACGTTTGAAAGTGACGATACCTGCATTACAACTATGCAATTGGCCTAAAAAATCCGAGCTCTTTGTCCTCCGTTCTTATTTCAATGCCTAAAGATGAGATCAATATTAGATGATCGTACAGCAAGTTCAATACATGGAGAATAGCTTTGCTAATTCGGGCAATAATTCTCATCAAAATAGAAGGAGCAGCTGCCGTTGGCAAATCTGCTCCTTTATGAATGATGACAAGTTCATTTTCCCGATCAGGTCCGTCCGATCGCTTACATCCGTTTTTTATAAGCCCTCATCGCCAAAAGATACGCTACAAGCAGTATTCCAGCACACCACGCTAGAGCGACCCAGATATCATTGCCTACGGGCTGGCCTGAAAGTAACGAACGGATCGCCTCCACAATCGCGGTTACCGGCTGATTTTCAGCAAACGCGCGAACGACGCTTGGCATTGACTCCGTCGGTACAAAGGCTGAACTGATAAACGGCAGAAAGATAATCGGGTAGGAAAAGGCGCTTGCTCCATCCACTGATTTGGCCGATAATCCGGCGATCGCCGCGACCCAAGTCAAAGCCAGTGTAAACAGCATGAGTATGCCCGCTACTGCAAGCCAGGACAGCACCCCTGCCGACGAACGGAAGCCCATAATTAACGCTACGAGAAGAATAACGACAACCGATATGGCATTAGATACCAGTGAGGTCAATACATGACCCCACAGTACGGTGGAACGTGATATTGGCATAGAGTGAAACCGCTCGAATATGCCTCGTTGCACATCGGTAAACAGGCGGAAGGAAGTGTAGGATACCCCGCTGGCAATCGCAATAAGCAGTATACCGGGCAACAGGTAATTTACATAGTTATCCGTTCCGGCCTGAATTGCACCTCCCAGCACATAGACGAACAGCAACATCATTGCGATCGGCATAAAGGTAACTGTGATGATAGTGTCCATACTTCGGCTAATATGACGCATGGAACGCCCGAACATAACACCTATATCATGCAAGAAGTGCTTCTTGATGGCTTCCAATTACTTTTCCCCCTTTTTACCGACGATTGCGAGGAATACTTCCTCCAAAGTCGGTTGTTTGGCAACATATTCTACCTCAGCTGGCGGGAGCAGCTTTTTTAGTTCTTCGAGCGTGCCTTCGGCAATAATTCTTCCTTCATGTAGAATTGCGATTTGATCGGCAAGCTGTTCTGCTTCTTCCAGATACTGTGTAGTCAGGAATACGGTCGTACCGTTGTCAGTAAGCTCCCTCACGATCTTCCAGACCTCGATGCGCGACTCGGGATCAAGCCCAGTAGTGGGTTCATCAAGGAAAATGATCTGAGGATCTCCTACAAGGCTTAGGGCAATATCTAGCCTGCGGCGCATCCCCCCCGAATAAGTAGATGCTTTGCGGTTGGCGGCGTCTGTCAGATCAAAGCGTCTGAGCATGGAATCCGCCACCTGCCGGGGATTGTTAAGGTATCTCAGCCTGGCAATCATGATCAGATTTTCTCGTCCGGTCAATATTTCATCCACGGCGGCGAATTGCCCGGTCAGACTGATTGCCTGCCGCACGTGATCCGGCATGGACTCCACATCGAACCCGTTTACGGCAGCTTTACCGCTGTCAGGTTTGAGCAGCGTGCTGAGAATTTTAACAACCGTTGTCTTCCCTGCCCCATTGGAGCCGAGCAAGGCGAAGATACTGCCCTTTTCCACCTCGAATTCAACGCCCTTCAGGACTTGCAGCTGCTTGTAGGATTTTTGCAGTCCTTTGACTTGGATTGCCAATGCTGGCATATTTCTCCCTCCTTAAATAATCGTGACTTTTGATAAATCGACAACCCATAGGCCTTTGAGCGCAGCGTAGGTCAGCTTATCCATCGCCGCATCGTCAAAACAGACGGTTTTGAAATCAAGGTAAGACTTGTTTGTCATAGAGAAAGGCAAACGGAATGACACGTTCTTGAGCGTCGCTCCTCGAAATGAAGCGTTGATCAGTGAAGATTTATCAAACTTGACACCAATAAAGGTCTGCCCGTCAAAATGACTCCCGCGCAAATCGCAGGATTTGAAATCAACGCCATTAAATACACAATTCTCAAAAGTGGCTTCTCTCAGGTCCGTCTTGGTCAGCCTGACATCGGTCAGTCTTATATGATTGAACTTCGCACCTTTCATGCTTGAGGTGATCACATTGGTGCGTACAAGGACGGATTTGTGGAAGCTGGCATCGGTTAGGTCAGTAACAGAGAAGCTGCAGTCTGTCAGATTTGCGCCGTCAAAATTGGCTTTTTGCGCATTGCTGGTTGCAAACGATGTACCGGTCAAGTCGGCACCGGCAAAGTTGGCCCCCTGTAAATCGCTCACTTTGAATTCGCCCTCGTGCAACGTAACGCCCGCGAAGTCGCTCTCTTGCAAATTGATCGCTCGGAGATTAATCTGCACCTGCCGTTCCAGCGAACGGGAGAGATTGGCAACTTCCAGTACCGTTTCCTCAATGTCACCGATGCTATCTATAGTCATCTCAAAAGCGGTCTCATCGTCCTTCCCCTCAGCTTTAAGTTCATGGAATCGCTCCTGCAAATCGGAGAGTAAGTCGGACTTTAGTTCTTCCACGCTTTTTAATCCGTCGTAGGGCGCAAAAACCCCGTTTAAATAGCTATTCAATTTCTCATTCATCACAGCAAACCTCCCTATAATAAGTTTTCAAGCACGCGCTTGGCATACTCCCAATTGCTTTTGTTGCGGGCGTAAGTCGCCTTGCCCTTCTCGGTAATCCTAAAATATTTACGACGTCCGCCCTGAGATTCATCGCCCCAATACCACTCGATATCGCCATCAGCCTCTAGCCGCCGTACGCTGGAGTACATGGTAGCTTCTTTCAATTCATACTCGCCCTCAGAGCGCTGGGCAATCAGCTTGACAATCTCATAGCCGTAGCGGTCAGCTTCAGAGAGGAGTCGTAATATCATCGTATCGGTATGGCCACGCAGCAGGTCTGATGTGATTTTGTTATCGCTCATATAATTACCTCCATATTTGCAGTTTAAATTAAAGTACTATGACAGTCAAGGTAGTATGTTAACTAAAATACCTTGTTGAATTCTTTTCTTACTGTTCACCTGGGTTGGCAGGGCCAAGGGTTTTGCTGTTAAAATACAAAAAAGCCGCAATTATGCGGCTTTAACCATATCTCAACTTATTATATAATCTGACATCGGCTGTAAATTCAATCCAGTTCGCTGCCCTGATGTATGTTTGTTAGATAAAACGTGTGATCTGAGCCAAAGGCAGACGGGATGACCCATATGCAGGGGCTGATGCTTCACCAATGGCAATGAGCAAAATAGGGATTTCATGCTGAGGAAGATTGAATTTTTCCGCAAATTTAACCTTGTCAAAACCACCCATCGGTACTGTATCGTACCCCATATCCTTGGCTAATAGCATAATTTGCATCGATACGAGCCCTGCATCGAAGTGTATAATATTTTTCAATACGGCTTCGGGTAAGCTGCTATATAAAGTCCGGGAATTTTGAATCATGAAGTCCGCTACTTCACGAGTCATAAACCCCTGTTCATAATTGGCATCATAAATTTGCTCTGCATTTTCATACATGCTCAGATCGCCAAGTACAGCAATAATCGCTGAGGAAGTCTCCACTTGTTCCTGATTATTGGCGATGGCACGCAGCTCTTTTTTCACTTGTTGATCCTTAATGACAAGGAATCGCCAAGGCTGCATATTACTCGATGAGGGTGCGGAAATCGCTTGTTCAAGCAGATGTTGCAGCTTTTCTTCCGGAATGACAACTCCCTCTTTATATTTACGTACGGATTTGCGATCATGCATTAATTGTTCTATTGTGGTTTGTGTCGTTGGCATCCTGGATACCCCTTTCTGGTTCACTTTTCAATTTTTCTGCTTCGCCTTCAAACTTCTTGATTAAAGCTTGAAGCTGCTTCAATTCTTGCGCTGTAAAACTGCCGAATAACTCCAGCATATATCGATTCTTATCAAGATCACAGTTGTTTAAGGTTTCTTTCCCCGCCTCTGTAATCTGTACAATCACTTCCCGATTATTTTGCGCATTGCGATTGCGGGTGACATAGCATTCTTCCTCAAGTATTTTTAAGTGTCTCGTTATAGCAGCCTGATCAATTTTCAACTCATGTCGTAACTTCATTTGAGACAGCTGGCCTTTTTCAAGCAGCTTGTACAATATTTCGTATCTGGTTAAGCTAATGCCTGTTCGCTTCTCAAAGTATTGGGTTACGTGTCTATCAATATTTTTGATCATGAGGAAAATCTGTTTCATTTCCTGCTGAGACAGCGCCATTCGTTTCCCACCTCCATATATGACTAATCAATTATTGACTTGTCAATTATAAAACAGTGATATTAATTTATCAAGAAGCTGCTTAAACTTATCGAAAAATACCCCGCCAAACCAAAAAACTCCTGTTTGTCCCAGGAGCTCTGGGAGCATCGTTTTTTCAGTTATAAAGGATTTATTCGTTCATAGCCAATTTACTCCATTCCTGCTTTTTTGTATCTCATAACCTTCCTGTACACCGATTTATCTGACAACTTATTAAAAATATAAGGATCCGGATTGGTGTTAACTTCAATGATCCAAGGAATCCAGGACTGATCGAATCCGATATCAAGCCCGATCTGTTGGATTCCGGGATATTTCTTATGAAGATGCTTTGCTGTTACTACTCCCAATTTATCTAATTTCCGGATGATTTTATCCGTTTTACTTGCTGACAGATGCGTGACGAACAATCGCTTGACATCCATTAGCTTACCACCGCTATGATAATTAGTTACAATCTTCTCCGGCGGGGCAACTCTACCTATGAGGCCTGTCGTTTCCCACACTCCTTCGGGACTTAACTGAACCATCACCCTTATATCAAAACGCCTTTTTTTGTATTTCACCAAATGAATCCCTTTTTGGATCAAATAGCTTTTCTTCTTAGTGTCACTTAATAGGGATTGGTAGAAGCTTTCGAAATCCTGGAAGCTTTTTTCTGCGAGACCAAGCTGGTAGGTATACTTATCTTCCGCTCGCTTCTCCACGCGGATAACTCCTTTTCCGTGAGTTCCGATCTCGGGCTTAACGTATACCATTTCGTATAATTTCAACATCGTCCTAAGTGTAGATTTGGAGAATTTTCGGGTATCCGGAATATGAGCACGAGCTTCCTTATTCCCAAGGAGCGCTTTAGTCTTAAGCCATTTGCTCAATACATACTTGCGACGTTTCTTTAATACCATCGCCATGATTGTTCTCCCTTCGCACGCCTGCTGTTTTAACTAGGAAATTAGAATATACTATGCTCCTCCCAGAGAAACGAAGACAGGTCATTTGAAGGAATTCCGAAAATTAGATCCCCTCTCCAACATATGACGATGTAACGCTTATTGAATTTGAATGCATTATTAAAATGAACATGCATAGAAAGCCCGGTAACCCCTATTAAATGGAGGGCCCCGAGCGGAAGGAATGAGCTTGAGATGCTCGAATTAAATCTGAATTTGTTGGCAGCTTAGAATACAATCCATGAAATAACGATAAACTGCACGGAACCGATAATTTCTATGATGCCTGCCTTCATCGGTTTGATCTGCTTTCCTGACAGGAGGAGTGTGCGAATTAGCGGAATGATGAAAGGCAATGTCATCCAGGGATAACCGCATGCCCAAGGGATGAAGAGCAAAAGGATATGGTAAATTCGTGCAGCTGCCTCCCATTTTTTGTTGCCGCGCTCACGGAAGATCGTCTTCACGAAGAAGGCCGTCCCCATAAAATACAGGAAATTAAAAAGAACGACAAACAGCATCGTTAAATTCCAATCTCCATCCCCATACAGATAGGCTGCAGCGCCTCCGATGGAGAAGATCAGAATGGCGCAGAGATCATTCACGAGCGCTCGTTCTGCCCTCTGCTTCACATGCCATATATTTACGATCAATAACAAGACGAATGGAATGGCAAAATAGAATAACGCCGGCATGTGGTAAAGCGGATACACGAGAGCGGCCAGTGCGATAGCTCCATAAATGGCTGACCACTTCAACAGATGATCGCGCTGCTTCCTTCGTTTCAAAGCTTGCAGCGTAGGATACGATGCTAAATATAAGCACAGCCAGGCGATGAACAATAATATATGATCCCACTTAGGCGTCCCCGCCATCACCCCGAATAGAAATGGCACGCTGACCATTGCCCAGCCACCATGCTCATGTGGAATCACGATGCCCTGATTTGCAGCCTTCAATCGTTTCACCTACTTCATAATCATGTTCGCTGCCGCCCAGTTAGGAGCAGCAATAAAAATGAAATAACTACCATGGAAATCGTCCATAACCATGCCATCGTCATATTGCCGGAATCAACCGCTACGAAGATCGCTGTGGGTACGGTTTGTGTCTTTCCTGGAATGTTGCCAGCGATCATCAGTGTCGCGCCGAATTCGCCCAAACTGCGAGCGAAGCTCAGAATATAGGCGGTGATCACCGATGGAAATGCAAGCGGCAGCGTGATATAGCGAAAAACCTGCCATTCATTCGCGCCGCTCGAACGTGCGGCATCGGTTATTTGTTGATCAATGGTATGAAAGCCCGTCTTCATCGTCTGATAGACGAGTGGAAACGATACGACAACCGAAGCAATCACCGCAGCACCCCACGAGAAAATAATCGGCGCAGAGAACAGCCATTCCGCGAACTGCCCGATCCAGCTTCGTCGTCCAAGCAGGATGAGGAGCAAGAAGCCGACGACCGTGGGCGGCAGCACAAGGGGCAGCATAAATGCGGTCTCAAGTAAAATCTTCCCCTTCACCTTGCTTCTCGACATCGGCCATGCCAAAGCCACTCCGAAGAGCGTACTGAGAATACTTGCGATCAGCGCAACCTGTAGAGATAACCGAATAGGCATCCATAGCTGAGCCCAGTCGACTTGCAGCATACTCATTTCGAATTCGGCACGGAGAATCCGTATTTTGTGAAGACGTCTATCGCTTCCTTCGACTGCAGATAATTGTACAATTCCTCAGTTTCCTTCGCATGGGTTGTCGCTTGGACGATTCCGACAGGATAGGTAATCGGCGTATACAAGGCAGGATCGACGGTGTAGGCCATTTTCACCTGATCTGTTGATAATGCATCGGTTTTATACACGAACCCCGCGTCTGCATTTCCTGTCTCAACATATTGCAGTACTTGGCGGACATCTTTGGCTTGCACCAGCTTGGATTGCAGTTCGTCCCAAACGCCGGCGTTCGTAAGAGCCTCTTGCGCGTATTTTCCCGCGGGAACCGACTCCGGTATTCCGATAGCGATTTTGTGAATATCCGCATTCAGGAGATCCTTCGCTTCTTGAACGGATATCGATGGCTCGGTAGCGGTAATCACCACCAATTCATTGGCGAGCAAGTCCTTCTGTTGATCCTGTGTAATCAGCTTCTTATCCACGAGCGCATTCATATTTTTAGAAGCCGCGGAGAGGAACAGATCCACCGGTGCCCCTTGCTCAATCTGCTGCTGCAATGCGCCGGAAGCGCCGAAGTTGAAATTAAGCTTTACGCCGCTCGTCTTGGCCTCATAATTTTTCTGAATTTCTTGCAGCGCATCGGTTAAGCTGGCTGCAGCGGAGATCGTCAGTTCAACAGCCTCTCCCTTTGCACCGGAGTCCTTACTGGTTTGTTGATTGCCGCAGGCTGAGATCAGCAGCGTCGTGACCAATAGCAAGGCAAGCAAGCCCCATTTTCTTTTCACTAAAACATGTCTCATATAAATCTCTCCTTATCCACCAATTTGTGACATTCTACGCGCAGTAGGCGTGTGTGTAATCGCTGGATCATCGTTCAAGAAATGTGACATTTCATGATTCTCAGGCTTGGTACCGAGAGCATCCAGAAACATTTGCCGTATTGCCTTATCATCCCCGATAACACGCCGGACATGGAATTGTTCCGTCCAGGCTAGACATGGCTTGATATAACCGTCAGCGGTAAGCCTTAGCCGGTTGCAAGACTGGCAGAAATGCTCGCTAACCGGATGGATCAATCCAAAGCTTCCAAGCGCTCCGTCCAGACGGTAATTCTCCGAAGGGCCATTTCCTTGAACCGTTGCCACCGGGCCATAATCCCATCGCTGCTCAGCACAGACCTCCCTCACCCGGGAGAGCGGCAAGTACAAGTTCTTCCACGTCGCATCGCTATGTCCAATCGGCATATACTCAATGAACCGGATATGGATGTCCCGATCCCGTGTTAATCGGATAAATTCCGCGATTTCATCATCGTTTAATCCTCTCATCAGCACCACATTCAATTTGATGGGGCGGAGGCCAGCCTCCACACAAGCATCGATGCTATCCAGCACCTTCCGGACATCACCCCCGCGCGTAATCAGCTTGAACCGATCCGGCTGAAGCGAGTCCATACTGATGTTCACGCGTGTAAGCCCAGCTTCCTTCAAAGCTGACGCTTTGGCCGCAAGGAACATGCCGTTTGTCGTCAGCGAGATATCCTCAATCTCGGGGATCTGCGCAATCATTGCCACTAACTGTTCAAGGTTTTTTCGAACCAAAGGCTCGCCGCCCGTTAAGCGGATTTTACGAATCCCCATCCCTGCTACGACACGTACGACTTCGGTGATTTCTTTGAACGTCAGAATTTTCTCCGCAGGCTCGAACTCCATTCCTTCTTCGGGCATACAGTAAACGCAGCGCAAATTGCAGCGATCGGTCACTGATATCCGCAAATAATGATGCTTTCGGCCATAATTATCGATTAAGCGGGGAATGTTCATTGTTCGACACTCCTTTCCGAAGTTCCTTCTGGTCTTCCTTCCGCATCTCTGCTAATAATGGCCGTCCGTCAGGATAGACCTGCCGATTGAGTTGATCGCCAATCCACTCGGCGTCATCTTCCCCATGTTCTTTTTTCCAGATGGGAACCATCTGCTTGATTCGTTCAATGACGTATTCATTCGCTTCATAGGCCGCTTTGCGATGCGGTGAGGAGACGGCGATCACGACGGCGATATCCGATATCTCTAATCGGCCTACGCGATGCGTCACAGCAACGACGGTATCTGCCCAGCGTTCACGGACCTCGTGCCCGATCTGCTCCATTTGTGCGAGCGCCATGGTCAGGTAGGCTTCATATTCGAGGAATATCGTTCGTTGGCCATAGGTCCATTCACGCACCGTGCCAAGGAATAACGTGATTGCCCCGGCTTCCCTCCGCTTCACTTTATTCGAAACTTCCTCCGGCACGATCGGTTGATCTGTAATCACATACATCGAGCTATTCATAGGTTCCTCTCCTAACTACACGCGCCTTACATATTATAACGGACATAATCCCCGCTTTTGCCGCCTTGCTTTTGTTCCAAGTAAGTCGGACCCAGCACCCTATCTTTATCAAACGCTTTGCACATGTCATAAATCGTGAGCCCCACGGTTTGGGCCGCCGTTAAAGCTTCCATCTCGACCCCCGTCACCCCTGTCGTCTTGACCTGTATACGAAAAGATATCGTCTGCGCATCTTCAACCTCGAACGTAATATCAACCCCCGTGAGCGGAAGCGGATGGCACATAGGAATGAGATCCGCCGTCTTAACCGCCACTAACCGGGGGGAGCAATGCGACCGTGTCATTTGCCGCTATGACAGAGGTCGGTTCGACAAATTGTTCATTAACCGCAATCATGACATGATCGAGCAGCAGAGCCGGATAGCGAAGCTTCAGCTCAGCGATGAAATCTGCTGCCGAGATTGGCCCCAGCTCTATTTCCATGCTGGACGTTCCTAGCTGTTCACTCAAATGGGCGAAACATAATATTTTCATAAGTTTAAGTTCACACCCCCTTATTTTATATCATAAGAAATTAATTAGATTAAGTACCTATAATACCGTTTTTTGGCTTCAAGCGGATCTGAGGTGCCATGAATTAGGGCTCTACCATCTTGGAAAATAACGAGGCGATATCCGCCCTCTTGAATTTGAAGCAGATAAGGATTCAGATGCACATCGGCATGCAACTGCAGAGCCTTGGAGGCTACCAGATTCAAATCCAGAGGCTCTTGGCGTGGATAACGAACCCAGACGGAGGATCGACCGCATAACACTTCTGTTCTCATCGCTGACTCCGACTTCAGATAAGGATAGCTTGGTTGTGCCCCGCAGGTGGGACAGGCCTGCTGCTTCACGGCTCTATTGATCTGAATCGATTGCTGTATGTTCGACCAGAGATCAAACACGGTATATCGATTCGACATTCGCGCAGGGTTTCCAGACAACCATTTCAGCGCTTCTGCCGATTGCATCGCAACGACCATCTGCACCGCCGGCGCAATAATTCCCTCGCGATCACATGATGCCGAACCGATCGGCATCCGTTCCAATACACAGTGCAGACAAGGGGTCTGTCCTGGTATGAAGCCGCACACTGCACCATAACTGCCCGAACAGGCACCGTAAATCCACGGAATTTTATATCGATAGGCGACATCGTTCAGGATATATCGTATTGGGAAATTGTCCGCGGCATCAAGCATCAAATCTACCTTCCTGTTATCCAGCAGCGCACTAAGCTCAGTGGCTGTGCAATCCATGACCTGTGCATGCACGGTAATCTCTGAATTGATCTGTCGGAGACGCTTCGCCGCCGCTACAGCTTTGGGCAATTGATCTATCGCATCCTGTTCGCAGTAGAGCGACTGCCGCTGGAGATTGCTCCATTCCACATAGTCACGATCGATGATGGTGATCGTTCCGACGCCTGAGCGTGCCAGGAGCTCCGCACTCCCGGCGCCCAGCGCCCCCGCTCCAAGGATCAGCACATGCTTTGCCGATAATTCTTGCTGACCTGCCGGGCCGATTGGAGCAAAGTTCTGTTGTCTGCTGTACCGATCGTATGACATGGGTCACCCCCTTATCAAGGATTACTTTCGTTTACGATATACCACATAGCTGCGTGATAGATATTTGATCGGCAAGCTTAGCATGTGTACGAGTCGAGTAAAAGGAAAAACAGCAAATAAAGCCAGGCCGAGAATAATATGAATCTTGAAGATCCATGGCACGGTGTTCATTAATGTATAATCGGGCATAATTCGCATTACCCCGCGTAGCCAGGGCCCGATCGTCTCCCGGTAATCAAAGCCAGAGCGATCCGTCATATTGAACAGCGTCGATGCCATACCTACCACGATAATGAGCGTAAGCAGAATAATCGACAGCATGTCGCCAAAGCTGCTCGTTCTACGAATTCGCACATCGGAGAAGCGGCGGATCACAAGAATGATACATCCGATGAGCGTCATCAGCCCTGCTGCTGAGCCAATCCATAGCGCCATCGCATGATACAGATGATCCGAGACACCAATCGCTTCAAGCCATGACTTCGGAATCAGAATCCCACCGACATGGCCAAAAAAGACAAACATGATCCCGACATGAAATAGATTGCTTCCCCAACGAAGCTTCTTCTTCTCGAGCATTTCGCTCGATTTTGCCGTCCAACCGAACTGATCCGTCTGGTAACGATAGTAGAGACCGACCAGGAAAATAATAAGAATCATATAGGGATAGATAACCCAGAGGAACTGGCTTCCCCATGACATTACGCATTCCCCCCTACGTTGCCGTACCCGGCAGCGGCCCACATCGGTCCGCATCCAAGTGAGGATGGCGTACTTCCGCAACCAACAAATGCCGTCATATCAAAGGACCCCTCTGTTATGCCCGATTGATCCAGGGTAAGCAATATCGCATCAAGTACATGTCGATAGGGACTGCCTGCATGGTGCAGCGCATCCCGGATACTCACTAACGCTTTGCGGAACGAAACGAGGAGGCCCATGCCCCTCTCTTCGTTTGCGATTGCCACATATTCCAATACCAGAGGTAAATAATCCGGCAATTCATCCGTGTCGAGAACGATCTCTTCTTCCTCGTACACTTGCTTTAACTTTAATAATGCCGGACCGCGTTCTCGATCATCCCCAAGCTGTGCGTAAGTCAAATACAAATTCGCCTTTTTGCTAAAATCAAAGGTCTTCACATAAGCCGCTGTAATGGCCTCCGCATCCATTCCTGCGAATTCAACAAGACACTGACCCGCGAGCTCTTGCAGGGACTTTGCCGACTCCGCTTGCTCATCCTGGATCAAATGGCACCAATTCACATACATCTCATCCGCCGTGTCTTGCCATGTAACATCCGGATACTGCAATAGCTGCGAGAATAGCATCCAACTGGAACGCCGCGTAAACTCCTTCATATCCAACCTCCTTTTTTGATGAGTAGCAGGCTGTTAACCGCCGCAAGGCCCCGGGCCGCCCATCATATTCGTAAATCCGCAAGCACCTTGCTCGGAATAGAGATCCGCGAATTCCTCACGATGCGCCGACGGTATGACAAAGCGATCCTCGTACTTCGCAATGGCCAAGAGGCGGTACATTTCCTCTGTGTCTTTGGCGGTCATCCCAAATTGCTCCAGTAATACAAGGTCAGGCGACTTGTTCAGGTTAAGCGAACGCATATGGGAACGCATGACAGCCATCTTCTTCAACACGCGGGTAATCACTTCGGTATCGCCCGCAGAGAGCAGGTTTGCGAGGTATTGTACGGGAATTCGCATATCATCAATCGCCGGGAAAATATCGTCCGGCGTCGCTGTCGCCCCTTTGCCTTCCACCATATTCGTGATCGGGCTAAGCGGCGGAACATACCAGACCATCGGCAATGTCCGGTATTCCGGATGCAGCGGAAGCGCGATTTTCCAATCGACCGCCATTTTATAGATTGGCGAACGCTGCGCGTGCTCAATCCAATCTTCGGGAATATTCGCTGCGCGTGCGGCAGCAATTACCTCAGGGTCCTTCGGATCGAGGAAAATATCCAGCTGCGACTCGTAGAGTTCCTGCTCATCAGTCACGGAAGCCGCTGCTTCCACCCGATCTGCATCGTAGAACATGACGCCCAGGTAACGAATGCGCCCTACGCAGGTTTCGGAACATATCGTGGGCAATCCCTGTTCAATTCGCGGGAAGCACAAGGTACATTTTTCGGCTTTATTCGTCTGCCAGTTGAAGTAGACTTTCTTGTACGGACAGCTGGATACGCAGAACCGCCATGACCGGCAGGCGTTCTGATCGACGAGCACAATTCCGTCCTCGTCACGCTTATACATCGCACCGGATGGGCAGCTTGAGACACAGGAGGGATTGATGCAATGCTCGCAAATTCGTGGCAAATACATCATGAACACCTGCTCGAATTCCATTCGCACCGCCTCTTCGATGCCGGCCATATTCGGATCGCGGTAACCTGACTCATGAACCCCCGCGAGGTCATCTTCCCAGTTCGGTCCCCATTCCAAATTCATATATTCGCCTGTAATTTGGGATTTCGGACGAGCTACGGGCTGATGCTTGCGTTCCGGACTTTGCTGAAGCTTCTCGTAATCATAGTCCCACGGTTCGTAGTATTCATCGATCGTCGGTTGATCCGGATTGTGGAATATATTCTTCAATCGGTTGGCGCGGCTGCCGGAGCGCAGCTCCAGCTTGCCGTTCTTGAGCATCCAACCGCCTTTATACTTGGCTTGATCCTCCCATTGCTTGGGATACCCGATGCCCGGCTTGGTCTCAACATTGTTGAACCACATGTATTCCGCGCCTTTACGGTTTGTCCATGTGTTCTTGCACGTAACCGAGCAGGTGTGGCATCCAATACATTTATCCAAGTTCATGACCATCCCGATTTGCGCTTTAATCCTCAAGCCAATTCACCTCCTCAAGTTTGCGAATCACGACATATAGATCCCGTTGATTCCCTGTTGGTCCATAGTAGTTGAATCCATAGCTCAACTGCGCATATCCGCCGATCATATGGGTCGGCTTCACATGAATCCGGGTCGGGCTGTTATGCGTTCCACCGCGCGTTGTTGTCACATCGGTGGCAGGCACGTTAATCGTCCGATCCTGTGCATGGTGCATATAAGCCATACCGCGCGGCATCCGGTGGGTAACCACTGCACGGGCAACAACAGCGCCATTTTGATTAAAGCATTCGATCCAATCGTTATCCTCGACCTCCGCGGCGGCGGCATCGTCCTTATTGATCCAGACGGTGGGGCCGCCGCGGAACAGCGTAAGCATCGGCAAGGAGTCGAAATACATACTATGAATCGACCATTTGCTATGCGGAGTCATAAAGTTCAGGACGATCTCCTTCCCCTTCTCCGCCGGGCGCTTCTTGTTCGTATGGAATGGCGCATGCTTCATCGTCGGTTTGTAGACCGCCATATTCTCGCCAAATTCGGTGAGCATCTCATGATCCAGGAAGTAATGCTGACGCCCGGTTAACGTTCGATATGGAATCAAACGTTCCACATTGGTCGTAAATGGCGAATACCGGCGTCCGTGCTGCTCGGAGCCACTGAAGGCGGGTGAAGTAATGACCGTCTTCGGCTGTGTTGTAATCTCATTGAAGGTGAAGCGTTCTTCGATGCGGTCCTCTGCCAAATCCTTGAGTTGAAGCGCGGTTTTCTTCTCCAATGCCTGCCATGCTTTGACGGCCATTTTTCCGTTGCTCGTCGAAGACAGAGTGAGTATCGCTTCCGCCATGTGTCGATCCGTGAAGAGCTTCGGACAGCCCTCGCTGATCCCGGGCTCATCGACAACGCCGTTCACTTTTTTCATCAGCTCGTATTCATCGGCCGCTGACCAGTTCATCCCTTTGATGCCGTAAGGCTTATCTTTAATATTCGGCCCAAGCGCCGTCATTTTCTTATACACCTCGGCATAATCCCGCTCAACGACTACGAATTTCGGCATTGTCTTGCCTGGGATCGCTTCGATCTCTCCCTTGCTCCAGTCGAGGATCTTACCGAAAGGCTGCGCCAGCCCATCCGGCGTATCATGCTGCTAAGGTACGGCGACAATATCGCGCTGCGGCGCATCAAATTGCGTTGCTGCCATATCGGAGAAGGTCCTGGCAATCGTCTTGAACGTCTCCCAATCGGACTTCGATTCCCATAATGGCGGCACCGCCGGATTAAATGGATGAATGAACGGATGCATATCCGTCGACGAGAGATCGCTCTTCTCATACCAGGTAGCCGCTGGCAGGACGATATCCGAATACACGGCGGTTCCGGACATGCGGAAATCGATATCCACCATGAGATCAAGCTTGCCCTCTGCCGCCTGTTCATGCCATTTTATCTCCTCGGGACGGATCGTATCCGCATCATCATTTAATAAGCCGTTATGCGCACCAAGTAAGTATTTTAAGAAATATTCATGCCCTTTCCCCGAGCTGGAGATCAAATTTGCGCGCCAGACAAACATCACTTTCGGATGATTCACCTCGGCATCGGGATCTTCGATCGCGAACTGCAATTCCCGATTCTTGAGCTGAGCCGCAACATAGCTCGCAATCGCCTCGGGGGTATCAACCCCCTGCGCGGCCGCTTTGTTCGCCACTTCAATGGAGTTCGCATTGAACTGCGGATAAGACGGCAGCCAGCCCAAGCGTGCGGCCATCACATTGTAATCTGCATAATGCGCATAACGCGCTTTGTCGACCAGGGCTGACGTATGTCCATCCACCGGATTGGATTCGAATCTCCATTGATTCGTTGCAAAATAGAAAAAGGATGTTCCATTTTGCTGTCGTGGCGGCAGGGTCCAGTCTCTTGCAAAGGCAACATTCGCCCAGCCTTCTGCAGGACGCAATTTCTCCTGTCCGACGTAATGCGCCCAGCCGCCGCCATTGACCCCTTGACAGCCTGTCATTAAGACGAGGTTCAGCACGCTACGATAAATCGTATCCGAGTTGTACCAGTGGTTAATGCCTGCCCCGACGATGATCATCGATCGTCCTTCGCTGTCTACTGCATTCTGCGCGAATTCTCTCGCAATCTGAATGACGGATGCACGGTCAACGCCCGTAATTGGCTCCTGCCATGCGGGGGTATATGCGATGTTCGCGTCATCGTAGTCGCTTCCAATGGTCGGATCGACGCCATACTGGGCGAGCATAAGATCGAACACAGTTGTGACGCGGTATTCCGCGCCCCCTACCCCCGTAACGGTACGGTAAGGGATGCGCCTGGAAATCGCGGATTTGCCTTCGTCGGCGAAATAAGGAAGCTTGATCTCAAGCCGGCCCTCAGCAGAATCCCTAAGTCCGAGCTGGGGTACAATTTCTTCAGCTGTGAACGTGTCGACCATTTCCAGATTCCATGTGCCCTCTTCCCCCCAACGGGAGCCGATCGTACCATTAGGAATGCGAAGTTCACCGGATTTCTCATCTATGAGAACCGTCTTCCATTCCTTGTTATTTGTATCGATTCCAAGATCGTTTGCCGTGAGGAACCGATCGGCTGTGAATACGCCATCTTGCTCCTGGAGCAGTACGAGGAATGGAAAATCGGTATACTTCTTCGAATAATTTTCAAAATACGAAGTACTTTGCTTCACATAGAACTCGTTGAGGATGACATGCCCCATCGCCATAGCGAGTGCGCCATCCGTTCCTTGCTTCGCTGCAAGCCATTTATCGGCGAACTTTACGAATTCCGCATAGTCCGGACTGATCGATACGACTTTGGTTCCGCGGTAACGAGCTTCCGTCATGAAATGTGCATCCGGAGTTCTTGTCATCGGCAGATTTGAACCCCATACGAGCAAGTAACTCGAGTTGTACCAGTCGCTGCTCTCAGGAACATCTGTCTGGTCTCCCCATATTTGCGGCGAGGCCGGCGGCAAATCGGCATACCAGTCGTAAAAGCTGAGCAGCGGCGAACCGATGAGGGATAAGAACCGTGAGCCCGCGGCATAGCTTACCATCGACATAGCCGGGATCGGGGAGAACCCGATGATGCGGTCCGGACCATATTGCCGGATCGTGTGGATCATGGAAGCGGAGATGATCTCGGATACCTCGTCCCAAGTCGCGCGAACCATGCCGCCTTTCCCGCGAGCCGATTTATATGTCAATTTTTTGTTGTCGTCCTGTACGATAGATTTCCACGCTGCAACGGGATCGGGATGCCGGCTCTTCGCTTCACGCCATAGATTCAGCAGCTTGCCACGAATATAGGGATATTTCACACGCAGCGGACTATAGAGGTACCAGGAAAAGCTGGCTCCACGCGGACAGCCGCGCGGCTCGAATTCCGGCATGTCCGGTCCTGTCGTCGGGTAATCCGTTTGCTGTGTCTCCCACGTCACAATCCCGTCTTTCACGAAAATTTTCCAACTGCATGAACCTGTACAGTTCACGCCATGGGTTGAGCGAACAACCTTATCATGCTGCCAGCGGTTCCGATACATATTCTCCCAAGAACGATCGGCTGTGGATTCTTCGCTCCACCCTTCCGCATTCGTCTCGCGCTTACGGAAAAATTTCAGCTTTTGGATTAGCGGATTGGTCTTGTTCATCTTTCCAGCTCCTTGCGCCTTATGATATTTCTATTGTAGAGGCTGGGGCTGGTCGATAAGAGGGGGGAACTCCCTCATTTCACAGTAGGGATTTCCCGATATCGATCATTGAAATGACTTGCGCTCTATAGATTCACTGCGTGATTGCGGGATTGGTTCTGAATATCCACAGGGTCGATTTCACTGAACACGCCGACATAATAATTTGTCTCACCAACATCATTTTTGATCCCGTTAATGGTCAGATGCTGCAAATACAATTCGCCATTTTGCTTTTTGTTCCAGATGTTGCCCGACCATGCGTTTTCTATTCCAAGCTGCCTCCACATAGCTTCATAGAAGGTATTATCATGCTTTCCGGATTTCAAGAAGCCTGGCTTCTGGCCAATAGCAGCCTCACTGGGGTAGCCTGTAATTTCTGTGAACGCCGGATTGACGGTTAGAATCAGCCCTTTGGAATTAGTAACCAATACGGCTTGCGATGTGCCTCGTACAATTTGTTCCGCTAATTTCACGCGATCCTGCCAATACATGTAGAGAACAAGAAGCACGCTGCACAGCGCGACCATTGCCAACGCCATGAATCCGATCGCATAGTGACCTGTCATCGCAAATAGCAAGGATAACATAAGCGGCGGGAAGAATCCGCCCAATCCGCCCAGCGCCGATATCAACCCGTTCGCAATCCCGGATTGCTTCGCGAAGTAAAGCGGAACCAATTTGAAGATCGTACCGTTACCCAATCCCGCGCATAAACCGATTAACAGACAACCCACAGTGAAGAGCGGAATCGACGGGGAGAAAGCGAGCAAAATGCCGCCGATCGTAAGTCCGCTGAATACGAACAGCAGTATTTTAAATGGATTGAGCTTATCCCCAAGCCATCCTCCCACCGGCCGCATAAAGGTAGCGAGAGTTACGAACCCGGCGGTACGTAGACCCGCATCGACTTTACTGATCCCGAAGGTATTCACCAGATGGTTGGGCAAGAAGACGGTGAACGCTACGAAGGCCCCGAACGTAATGAAGTAAAAGAAGCAAATCAGCCACAGTTTTTCATTTCTGTAGATGCCTTTAATTTGTTCCATCAATCGGGTATTGAGCTTCGTTTCCTTCCGATCGCCTATGAAGAAGTTGGCAAGGGCAAAGATCGCGAGCAGAATCAAATAGGCCTGAACTGTCGAACGCCATCCGATCTGTGTCGCCAAGACCGGGGCGAAAAATGTGCTTAGCGCCGAGCCCAAGTTCCCCAGTCCGTAAATCCCGTTAACGAACCCATGTCTTTCTTGGGGATAATATTTGGGTAAAGAGGTTACCCCTACGGAGAATGTTGCACCGGAGATCCCTAAGAACAACCCGCCTATAATCAGATCCGGGAAGCTCTTGGCTTGACTGATGTAGAATACAGGAGCGAGCAGCAAGATGAAGCTGATCATAAACATGTTGCGCGCCCCGTATTTATTGGTCCAATAGCCGAACGGAATCCTCAGAATCGAACCCAGGACAACCGGGACCGCCGTGACTAAAGATAGCTGTCCCGGTGTTAGTGAAATACCGTCTTTAATAAATACAATTAATGATGACAAGATGCCCCATACCGCAAATCCGAGAATCAGACTTAACGTTTGCAAGGGTAATATCGCTTTGGATCGTTTCATTGCTTATTCCTCCTCGTGAAATCGACTACCTATCGATCATTATCCGTGGAGACTGTCACGAAAAAAAATTGGGGAATTCCCTCATTTGCTTTCTAGGAAATTCCCCATCTCGGACTTAAGCTATTTAGTTCCAATTCAATTCATCCAATAATAATCGCGTGGGTATGGTAAAGCGCACGGACTGTTGTCGTTCTTCCACCATAATTTCCAAGTTGCATTTCAATGCGATGAGCTGTTCCTGAACGGGGTTAAACAACTCCCGGGATAAATGGCAGACTCCTTCGCATTCATATTCAACCAACGTATGCCCCCCATCGTCCTGTCCCAGCACAATCTTCGCTGCCGCATGGGATTGGATACAGCGGCATACGAGCAGTTCGAGAATCGTTGCGATCTGCTCTTGGCGCTCATCGGGCAATCGCGTAATACGCTGGTCCAGCAGTTCACAGGTGACCCCTTGAGCACGAAAATTCCGTAAATGCTTAAGCAGCGGGCTTGATTGAAGCATCTCCACCTTGCTGTGCATAACCTCTGACAAAGGCTGGATCGTGATGCTGTCATATAATGCTGCCAGTATGGAGGCTGCTTGTTCCACACGCTCAATCTCCTGCCGGCTGAATAGCCTCTTCTCCCGCTGACCTACGAGCAGGACGCCGTAAGATTCCTTCTGTTCGATCCGTCCCGAGTCTACCGAGACCCCTACGCCAGAACGTAATGATTCCACGAGGAAAATAGGATATTCCAACACCTCATCCTGCACTTCTTCAGGAAAGGAGGTCACCACATGGGGGCGTCTGGCTTGCAATACCTTCCCTGCCATTCCGTTGCCCATTCGCACCGTGATTTTCTTGTAACGCTCTGAATTGGCGCCAAGTGCAATTTTCCAGTATATATCCCGGTAATTGGCATCAGCCAGTGCCACGGCGACAAAATCAAGCGCCATGTCTGACTTCAGCTGCTGCAATTCCAGTTGAATTTGCTGCTGAATCGTCAGCGGTTGATCGCTTTCATTAATCAAAATCGAGCAACCCCCTTCTATATGCGAATTTCATCAGTTCCCGTCGATTATTTAATTGGAGCTTTTCCATAATATTGGCCTTATGGTTCTCAATCGTCTTCACGCTGATCGTTAGCAGGTCAGCAGCCTCTTTATTGGTGTAGCCTTTCGCAACAAGAGTCAAAATTTCTTTTTCCCGTTCGGTTAATGTCTCGAACGCGTCCTTTGTTTCCCTTGTCTGGGCTTGCAAGTAACCCTCGATGACTTTTTTCGTTGCTGTCGGATGCAAATAAACCAGTCCTTGATGAACCTGCGTAATGGCCGTCACAAGTTCCGAGATTGGGGCCGATTTGAGAATATAACCGGAAGCGCCTGCTCTCAGCGCGCGAAATAAGTACTGCTCATCATCGTGCATCGTAAGAATGATGACCTTGACCTCCGGCATCGATTGCAGCAGTTCGCTTGTCGTATATAGTCCATCGCGACCATTGGGCATGCTTAAATCCATAAGTACAAGATCAGGATGCAGTTCAAAGGCTGCCTTCATGCAAGATATGCCATCCGCTGCTTCTCCCACGACCTGAATCCCCGGTTTCGTATCCAGAACAGCACGAAGTCCACTGCGAACAACCGCGTGATCGTCGACAATTAACACTTTGATATCCATCGTATACACATCCTCTTTGTTTACATAGCGTGTTGGTCGCCAATGGGCACCTTGACTTGAATCGCTGTTCCTTGTCCCGGTGTCGATTGAATATCGAATTCTCCGCCCAGAATATTGACGCGCTCCTCCATACTATAGAGTCCAACGCCTTGACGCAATTCGGTTGTCAGCATAAATCCGATTCCATAATCGCGAATATGCAGCTCAGCGAACCTCGGCAGCAGCTTTAATCTGACATCGACGACTTCGGTATGCGAATATTTCGCAGCATTGGTAAGCGCCTCTTGAACGATGCGGTAAAAAGCAATTTCATGCGCTGCTGGCAACCGCCCGCTGTCTCCTTCAATCGTGAACAACACTTGAATTCCGAATTTCTGCCCATATAACCTCACATAGTTGCGAAGTGCCGCCACAAGGCCGATATCATCAAGCGCAGAAGGTCGCAATTCAACGGACAAATCACGAATATCTTCAATGGTATGACGAATGGATGCCTGCAAAGCATCCAGGGGTTCTTCTGCTGCGTCAGTCTCCTCCGACTCAAGTGAAGCTTTCAGCATCTCCGTCTGAATCAAAATACTGTACAAGGACTGACCAATTCCGTCGTGCAGCTCTCTTGAGATGCGTTTGCGTTCATTTTCTTGCGCGGACAAAATAGAGTGGGTAATCATTTTGGCTATCTGATGCTGTTCTTCCTGACGCTGTTCCTCCACTTCTTGTATACGAATAATGTTCAACTGGCCATACATGGGATCCCGATATTTCGAGACGCTGGCATTAAGCGACTTCGTCAAACCGCTTGGCGTCGTCAATTGCAATTCCACAGCCTGTTGGTTAGGCAACGTAATAAAACATTTTTGGTAGGAACAAATCTTGTTTAACCCCGGATAATTCGAACATAGATTGCAGAAATTGATCGAAACCGACTCATGATCCATATGGATCATCTGACCGGCAACAGGGTTCATTCGAACAATATTTAGGGCATGATCCAGCACCAGAATTCCATCCGGACTATGCTTGAAGACATTCGAGAGCAGTTCCTGCTCGGAGCGGAGCTTGTGGCTCTGCCAATAAATAATAAAGAAAAACATCGTGGTAATCATCAATACAAACAAAAAAACCGGCACATATTCCGGCCAGCCTCGACTCTCCTCATGAAGGACGGCGCGAATCGCAAATACGATAATCAAGGTGGTGCTCAGGGTTAAGATCCCGTTCTTCACCATGAATTTCGCAAATGCTTTGGTTCTCTGAAACGTGGATAACAAAGGTGCTCCTCCCCCCATCCTTATTTACTGAAAGTCTATCATTGATTAAATTGGGCAAAGTGTGATTCTCATCACGTGTATGCCTTAGAGCATTCTCTTCAGCAGTTCTATAGCGACCACATTTCCGTTCGTCAAGAACATACGTTCTGTATCGTTAAAATAAGCATATGTAGGCGATAAACGGACAAAAATGGAGGATTCGCGAGTTTATTAACATGAATAGTCCATAAGTGGAACGGCTGTGTGAATCTATTGCCAACTTTATAAGCTCTGAAAAAGCAAAGGACACTACATATAAATATGTAATGTCCTTTTTTCGCGAAAACACCTCAGCTACATGGAAATAGTCTTTGTTGCAACGGTTTGTTGAAAGGCCTGATCATGTTCAACAATCACCATGGTTGGATTAAAGGTTTGAACAAGCTCTTCAATCTGTACGCGCGAAAAAATATCAATAAAATTCAACGGTTCATCCCAAATATATAAATGAGCTTTTTCACATAAGCTTTTGGCGATTAGCAGCTTTTTCTTTTGTCCCCCAGAGTAATGAGATATATCCTTCTCAAATTGTATCCGATCAAAGTCCATTTTGCGTAAGATCGATTTAAATAACGATTCATCAATCTCATGTTCCTGGATAAAGTCTGATAACCTCCCCTTCAAATGAGAAGTATCCTGCTCCACATAGGATATGATCAATCCACTGCTTAAAGTGATTAAGCCGGTATGCGGTATCGGATAACCTAAGATTAGCTTCAGGATACTGCTTTTTCCGCTCCCGTTTTTCCCATCAAGTACAATCCGGTCGCCTGGCTCAACGATAAAGCTAATAGGCTTATTCACGATCTGTTCATCGTACTTAACAGACAAATCGGACAAAACAATCCATTCTTTCGAGTGAAATTCCAAGGGTTCCAATTTTAAAGGCTCGGTTTTTTCCACATTTTTTAGCAGCTTGGACTTTTCTTCAATCGCTTTTTGTTGTCTTGACTCCATATTCTTTGCTCTCTTCATCATCTTTGCCGCTTTATGTCCTACAAACCCCTTGTCCAGCTTGGAACCCGAGTTTGTTGTCCCATTTTTTGAAGCTTCCACCTGATTAGACCAACCTGCCGAACGCTTTGTGGAATCCTTTAATCTCCCGATGTCTTTTTGTAGACGCTCATGGGTTGCCTCTTCATATTCCTGCTGCCTATCAAAGTTCAACTTCCATGAAGAATAGTTCCCGCTTTGAACCTCAATATTCGCTCTATTGATCGACAGGATATGGTCAACGCATCCATCTAAAAAGATTCTGTCGTGCGAAATTAAAATGAACCCTTTTTTCTTCTTCAAGTAATTGGAGACCATCTTGCGCCCTTCAGTGTCTAAATGATTGGTTGGCTCATCAATTAACAGAAATTGACCTTCCTTCAAAAATAGAGCGGCCAGCAGCACCTTGGTTTGTTCCCCATTTGATAAGGTTCTAAAAGGGCGGTACATGACCTCGGCATCCACATTTAGATAAGATATTTCACGAAGGAATTCCCAATCTTCCGCTTGGGGACAAATTTCCTCAAGGACCTCATAAGTATACTTGGCGGTATCCGACACCGGATATGGGAAATAATTAAATTCTACCGATGAAGTGATCTTCCCGCTATACTGATAATTCCCTAATAAGAGATTAAAAAATGTGGTTTTCCCCCGTCCGTTTCTACCGATAAATCCAAGCTTCCAATCCGTATCTATTTGAAAGCTGACCCCTTCAAAAACGTTGTCATAGCTGCCCGGATAAGAAAACGTTAGGTCTTGAACCTGTATGATTGACATGTTTTGATTCCTCCGTATAAGTTTGATAGATTTTAGCGGCTTATACGGAGCATTACATGTGTAACGATGGCGTCTGTGGTACTCATTCCTTCCCTCCTTTATTGTCAAAGCTTATAGGCCAATCTATGGGAGAATCATGACCACCCGTCTAACGGGTGGTTTGCTCTAAGGCTATAAGCCTTTATTACCGGCTCGCGTCTAAAGGCGCTAGCTTTCACTTCGCTCAAGCTA
>NZ_QJOT01000042.1:0-559 GCF_013393165.1 Paenibacillus sp. 79R4
TGATTGGGGTGAAGTCGTAACAAGGTAGCCGTATCGGAAGGTGCGGCTGGATCACCTCCTTTCTATGGAGAATCGTTCTCTGCGATGAGAACATTCAAATCGCTTCTTTACAGAAGCAAACATTGATGCGTATCCATTTGTTCGGTTTTGATGGAATTTATATGGGGCCATAGCTCAGCTGGGAGAGCGCCTGCCTTGCAAGCAGGAGGTCAGGAGTTCGATCCTCCTTGGCTCCACCATAATATACCATCTAAACATCATATCTCCTCCATAACTTACCGCTTGATGCGTAAGCGAGGAGCTGATAAGATAATATTCCGCCGCTAAAACGGCGAACAAACTTGATCCTTGAAAACTGGATATACGAAACGAATTTTGCGTTTTAGAAACAATCCTTTAAGCTGAAAATTTGTGTCAAAACAAATTTGAATTAAAGTGGCCATGCGTAGATTTTGTGATAATCGATCCTTTGGGAGTCACTTTCCACTTTGTTTGGTTCAATCCAATCCGGAAAGGGACGGACAACAGAGCGAGCAGCGCAAAATCGGAGCATAAGGTT